>LCGX01000017.1 GCA_001000035.1 Candidatus Nomurabacteria bacterium GW2011_GWF2_43_8 | reverse complement strand
GGAGAGGAGGGTAGCCAGGCCCACGATGGATTTGGATTTATTCGGAATCTCAATGCCAACCAGCGATTTGCCTGGTATCGGTGCTTCTATCCGAATCGGGTGTGCAGCCAGCGATAGCGCCAGGTCATTCTGCAATCCCACGATGCGGGAGAGTTTGACTCCCTCGGCCGGCTTTAAGGCGTAACGTGTGACTGTCGGCCCGATGGTTATTTCATCCATCTCCACTTCAATGCCGAAATTTGCCAGTGTGCGCTTGATGATGTTCGCGTTGGCTTTGATATCCCCGGTGTTGGGTTTGCCTCTGTCTTCTTCGAGGAGCGAGAGCGGAGGGGGGACATAAGAACCCGACGTGGCCTTTCTTTTTTTGATCGGTATTTCTTCTTCCTCCTCTTCTTCCTCTTTCTTTTTTCTAAAAAACCCCTCCTGCCTCCCCTTGTCAGGGGAGATGTCGTTTTCAGGTCCCCCTGATAAGGGAGATATAGGGGATTGGTCTTCGTATCCCTCCCCATCTTCTTCTCCCATGGTCTCCAGCTTTTTATCCAGCTTCTCTTTGTTCTTGGTTATACTGTTCCAGATTTTTTTGAAAAACGAAACCGGGTCGAGTTTTGCATCGAACATTATCAGAATCGAAATTATTAAGATCGCGCCGAGGAAAATCAGGCTTGCATACACGTCAAAAAGAGCAACAAACGGCGTTGACAGAATTTCCCCGAAAAACCCGCCCGCGTGGTTTTCTGAAGCGACGTCCATCATTCCCAGGCTCGATAGAAGAAACATAATTCCGCTTGTGACGCGGGTCCAGCCGATATTCGGCGTCTCCGATTTTATGAATGAAGCCCCGAGCAGGATAAAAAGAGCGGGAAGAAGAATGTATCCGACCCCGAGCAGATAATTTAATTTTTCATAAAAAAATATTCCCGCCTTGCCGGCAATATCGAAATAGGACATCAAGAAAAACACCGCGAGAACAAAAAATATAATTGCAATGATTCCGTGCTTGGTTTGAGTTTTGAGCCCCGAAGAAACTTTCTTGTCACTTTTTCCGCCATTCCCATATTTTGCCATATAAAGATATTTTACCACAAAAAATAAAAAAGATTTTTTTAAAAAAGTATTTTCTCCCCTCCTTATTGAGGAGGGGGCTGGGGGTGGTAATTCTTTAATCACCACCTCGCCCTTCGGGCTCTCCTCCTCCACAAGGAGGAGAGGAATAAAGGACTTGCAAAATAAGTGTAGGGGTGTATATAATGGACGTATGCTTGGAGAAGAAAAAAATCTAAAGGACTCCCAAAAGGACTTAAAAGACACCAGTTCTTCTATTCCTGCTCCGTACCAGACCGCAGGTCTTGGTTCGGGGTCCTACACAAAGACCCATAAGCTTATTACCGCGCTTTATATGGTTACGGACATTATGGACAAAGATGAACCGCTTAGAAGTAAATTAAGGACTTTGGGTGCGGAAATTATATCAGACACATACTATACTCCTCACAATGCTTGCGTTAAAATATCCGAAGTTATGTCCTTTTTAGATATTGCTTTTGCCATTAACATCATTTCCGAGATGAATTGCGGTATTCTCCGAAAAGAATTTTTAGAATTAGATCAATCTATAAAGGAATGGAGCGGTAAAAGTGGAATCGTAAATAGGCAGATAAACTTATCGGAATTTTTAAAAGATGAGTTATCTTTGCAAAGAATTCCCCTTGGTAAATCTATCGGACATCATTCTACTCGCATCGGTGTCCAAAAGGGAAGTACCCTTATGGAAGCACTTAGTGGAGTTGGAGCACCTGCTAGTCCAATAGGTAGGCCCGATACCAAATCACATACGGGCAGAGTAAATAATTTTGATGTCCTTAAACAGAGCAGACGCAATGATATTATTGCTTATATACAAAAAAATGGGGGGAACGCCACGATAACGGACATTAAAAATGGGGCGTATGAATCGCTTGCTTCTTGTGGTGAAAAGACCCTCCAAAGGGAACTTATATCTATGGTAAAAGATGGTGTCCTTAAGAAGACAGGGGAGAAGCGCTGGAGCCGATATGCATTACCTACCCCCAATGCCCAAAGCTAGCTTTTACTGGGGTTGCATTTCTGGCAGAAACATGACAATATATAGGAGTGTGGACTCTGAAATCTTTAAGGCGTTTATGCGTCTTATGACTAGAGGAGTTATCCACATAGTATATTGTTCTATTTTGGAACTGTATATTATAATGTTCTTGTGATTACAGACTGCACGTTAGGCGTGTTTCTGTATTCGCAGATCTGTATTTATTTTCCTTCATGATTTCGTCGAAAAGATCCTGATGGAAAATAGATGTCCCGCCAGTGGTGGGATGGAAAGGTCATTGAAAACCGAATAGCTATGTTTTCAATGTAGGTTTATATCTGTTCATTGTTTTTAATCCGCGGCATTATCAAAATTTATTAGTTATTAGCGGACAAAAAATAGTGATAGAAAAATTACGCTTTTAGTTTTGTCGAAACTAATTAATGGCGTAGAAAATTAGAAAAATTTATGAGTAATTTATTAAAATCAAAATTTCTTCTTGGAGTTTTGGTTGTAACAGTTTTAGTTGTAGGTGGTGTTGCTTTTTTGGCAGACACAGCCTCAGCTGATTGCACAATCACTTCTACATTAAGAGCGGGTTCAACAGGCACTGAAGTTCAGTGCTTGCAATCCATAGTCGGAGCATCAGCGGACGGAAAATTCGGTCCTATGACTCAAGCTGCTGTTATGGCTTGGCAATCAGGCCATGGCTTAGTTGCTGATGGAGTTGTTGGTCCCTTGACTCGCGCAGCGATGATGGGTGCGCCTACAGGAAACTTTCCAGCAGGTTGCACTTCAGCTGCCGGATACAGTTCTACAACTGGAGTAAAATGCGACAGCGGTCCTTCAACAGGACTTCCAGCAGGTTGTTCTTCAACCGCAGGATACTCTCCTTTGACTGGAGCGAAGTGTGATAGTTCAACTCCAGCACCTTCAGGTGCTTTGGAAGGTGGGGCGGGATCGATTACCGTTGACGGTCTATCTGATTTCTCAGGCGAAGAAGTTGGTGAAGGTCAAGATGATGTAGAAGTCTTAACTTTCGAAGTTGAAGCTGATGATGAATCAGATGTTGACGTCACTTCTATAAAAGTTGAACTCAATCAACAGAATACTGCCGACTCTGAAGATATGGATGACTATATGGAGTCCGTATCTGTCTGGATGGGTGGCGAAATGGTTGGCGAGGCTGATGTAGAGAATTTCTCGGAATCAACTGGCCATGTTTGGAGCAAGACTATCTCCCTCGACGGAGCTGTTATTGAGGCTGGTGAGGCTGAAGAATTCACTTTGGCTGTAACTGCTGCCAATAGCATTGATTCGTCTGATAGAGATTCTGACGATTGGCAGATTGGTGTTTCCAGCGTCCGATTCCTTGATGCTGAAGGCGTAACGACTACAGAGTCAGTCACGCTTGATATTGACGACGATACAGTTGATGAAGAAGTTGAACAGAGATTTGACTTTACATCTTCTTCTGCAGCGTCTGACCTAGAGCTTAAGGTTTCGCTCTCCGATGATGATGACATCAATGAAGCTCATGTTCTAAATATTGATGATACCGACGATACAACCGGAGTAGAAGTACTCTCGTTTGAGATCGAAATTGAAGGGGATTCGGATGTCACTATTGACGAAATCCCGGTTGAAATAACAACCGTTGGAATGAACATTGATGACAGTATTTCTAAAGTAACTCTCTTTGCCGATGGTGATAAAATCGATTCAAAGGGTGTTACTGCCACGGATACTGACGAAACAATCACATTTAACGAGCTTGACTTTATGATTGAGGCCGGTGACACAGTTCTGTTTACAGTGGAAGTAGATATCAATGATCTTGATGCTACTGCTGGAGCTGAGGTTGCTAACGGCGACTCTATCCAAGCTCAAATCACAGCGACAGAGCGCGCTTTGATTGATGCCGAAGATGAGTCTGGAGACGATGTAGCTACCGGCGATATGACTGGTACTGCAATCGGAGAAGCTTCTATTATCTACGATGCTGGTATTAGTGTAGTAGTTGTAAGCAAGAGCACTGAAGTATCTACGGTAGATGCTCAACCAGACACGGTTCAGTTTACCTGGGTGCTTGATGTAACTGCCTTTGATGCTAATGCTTATATCACTAGCGAAGTGGCAAACATAGTTGCTACTGCAGACGACTCCGCAACTGAAGTGAACGTTCTTTACACGGACGACTCTTCAGTGGCTTCTCAGCTTGAGGACTTCACCGAGACCATTACTTCTTCCGCTGATACGGTAACCGGCGACGCTGGTGCGTATGGCGCAGAGTATAACGGCGATGTTCTCTATCAGATTGATGATGGTGATACTGAAAGGTTTACCATTACCGTATCCGCTGAGAACGATGCCGCAGGTGCTGAGGGCGTAGTTAACTCTGTGAGTGCGTTCCTCTCAAGTCTTCAGTGGACAACCGACGATGTTACCGCAACGACCTTGGATGCATCAACGGCTGTCATGAACGGCTACACCTTCAACATGGAGGACAACACCCAGACCCCAGTTAAAACTGCTAAATAGTTTTAAGGGAAGTTGAGAGTTGATAACTCCTGGTTAATACGCCTTAAAAAGTATTTCCACACGACCTTTCGTGAACGAAAGGTGTGCGGGTTAAACAAAAAACCACCCCGACGGGGGTGGTTTTTTGTTTGTTTGTTTTTCAATTTAGTGTTATGATACAGATAGGTTATGAAGATAATATTTACTGATCACTCAAAAGAGCGTATTTCTGAAAGAGGGATAGTAATTTCAGATATTAAAAAGGCCATCAATTCTCCGACTTCTCATTTATGGTCATATCCGCCGACACAGAAAATACAGAAGATTGTAAAAGGTAAAACTTTAGAAATTGTTTTTGAACAAAAAGGTCAAATTATTATCATAATCACAGCTTATTATTTATGAATACAAAATATGATAAAATTGCAGATGCGCTTTATGTTAAATTTAAGCAAGGTAAAGTTGCTAAAACTCTTCGCATGGAAAACCATTTAATTGTTGATTTAGATAGTAAGTCAAACATATTGGGGATAGAACTTCTTAATGCTAAATCACAGCTTGCGCCATCTTTTGTAAAACAATTTTTTGGAAAAGGAAATGTTAAACAGCCTATTGTCTTTGCTTAATACGCCTTAAAAAGTATTCCCTCCGTTTTAAAGAGCTGGTTCAGGGCATTGAAAATGAATGGAAAAGTTGCTAGCGAATCAGCTTGTCCGCTATGATAGGAATTTCCTTTTTGAAAAAATCTTTTATTTTTTTCCAGCTGGCGTCAAAAAATACTTCCGGTTCTGCGTCTTTTTCAGCGTCTTCAAAGTACACCAGCGCCTTCATAAGGTGGTGGTAATTATGAGCGATAAAAGGATATTGCGCGGGTAACTTTTTTATTATTTCTTCCAATGGTTCAACATTTTTTGCGCACCAATACAAGTCGAAAAAATCTCTTTTTCTTCCGCGTTGAGAAATGGTGGTAATCTTCATAACACCGATGTCTTTTACAGACAGGACCCGCGCGTATTTGTACCATAGCGGTTTCTGTTGGGGCAGAAAAAACGGGTAGGCGATAAAACTCACCTTCGCCTTGAACATCTGTCCGTATATTGTATTTTTTTCTTCAATATCGGTCTTCCAGTCCTGATTGTCTATAAAATGAGCAAGCAATTCTTTTTCTTTAAAATCTTTCTTTTCGGTGAAGAAATCAAGATCAAGCGATTTTCTATTTCCGGCTTGGAGCGCCAAAGCTGTTCCGCCAGCTAAGTACCAACCTTCTTCTTTAAGCCATTTCTGCGCTGACAAAAAATCCAGCGCTTTTTTGGTGTTTTCGGGAAGGGTTTCATAGTGCCAGTCTATTTTTTGTTGAGAATTAATTTCCATAATGTTTTTGTCCGTGGTCGCAGGGAGCGTGATTTTAATATGACTCTGCGTAGGGTTTTTTTATCGTAAAAATCAAGCGCCCACCGCGCCTCTTTATCATTGCCGAAATCGGCAATGCGCTCAATCACATATTGAGCGTGTTTTAGAACGTCAATATTTTTCGGATTCGTATCCCAAAATAATGTCGGTCTCCATTTCATATTTCTAATTATAGCATATTTTTCCCTAGAAATCCACTTAAAAGAAACGCGGTAAATTCTATAAACTCAGGGGTGGTTTTTTTCGTTGGGTGGTGTTAGAATGTAAACATTAATAATAATTTTCCGCCCTAGGCAGCCTGTCCGCCTATGGAGGAGATCAGCCTCTGGCTGAAATAAAAAAAATATGATGAATCAAAATAAATGGAAAGTTATATCGTTAGTTGTAATAGTGATTTTATTGGTAGTGATTGGCTATTTTACCGGGGTTTTTAAGAAAAGCAATGATTATTCTATCGTTTATCTTTCAACTGGAGAAGTATATGTTGGTAAATTAAAGACATTTCCTGATTTACGGCTTACAAATGCCTATGTTTTACAACTCTCTAAAGATGAAAAAGATCCGACTAAAAACACTTTTCAAATAAATCCAATAAAGGACGCCGTTTGGGCTCCGGAGAGTTTGCATCTCATAAAGGACAATGTTGTCTTTTATGGCCCACTTAGCCCAGAGAGTCAAATTGCTAAGACCTTAGCGGAACAAATAAAATAAATTATTGTATTCTCAAGTTATCCACCTTTTTTGTGTTTTAATATCTTTCAATGTTGTATAATTTACACACACGGAAGCGTGTCGAATGCGCTTTTAGAATCTTTGATTGTTTATAAATGCATTATTAAGCAATTGAGGAATATTATTAGCTTGCCCCGCCTAGCGGGGTGAAAATTATTAATTAATTAAAAAAATATGTTAAAAAAAATAGGTTTAGTTTTATTTGCTCTTCTTCTCGTCGTAGGAGTGGGAGCAGTAAACGCAGATGCTGCTCTTACACTTGGTGCTTTGACAGTGACAAGTGATGGTGCTTTGACAATTACAAGCACCGCCGCGGCAATGTCGCTTAATGGTACTCTTACAAATACCATAAAGCTTAACTCTAGAACAGATAGCACCAGTACTACTGGTGACTTTATTGGTGCGCAAATAAAACCGGGCGTAGGGATAACCAAGACCTCTGGTGGAGTTACGGGTGTTGAAATATCTCCTCGGGTTAATAACGGTTTTGAGTTGACCACGGGATCAGTTATCGGAGCTCATATCGATGCTTATCTCAAAGGAACAACTGGTGATATTGGAGGAGATGTAAGAGGAGCACAAATTGAGCTGGTAACTGATGACGCCGGAGCGCGAACGATTACCGGAGACGTAACCGGTCTTAGGTTCCGTTCCGCATTTTCTGCCACCGGTATTACTGGTAATTTCCAGGCAATTAAGATTGAGAAGCCGGAAACTCAGACCAATAGTCAGACCTATGATTCCGTTCTTACCCTGACTAGCACGATTCCTCTAGTTTGGAACGATGCTCCAGGCACAGAGCCATCAACTGCTGATGGTTACATCAAAGTTATTGTCAATGGAAATGCTCGATATATTCAATTATATTCATAACTAATTCTTAATTAAAAATCTACAGAAAATTATTCATAACCGGTCGGTTCTGTAGTTAAAATAATTCACAAAAAATAGAATGACAAAATTAAAAATTAGTTTATTAGTTGTTGCTCTGGCTTTATTTGTCGGATTCGGTTTTGCTGGTTCCGCAAACGCCTCGGCACTTACTTGGAGCGCTGACCAAACGATTGATCTTACCGGCCTGGACGTTGACTTGACAATTGTTTCTGGTTCTACGGCGACTAGCTTGGTAGTGGAAGCGGGAACCATACAAGTTGTTCTGGCCGAAGCAGATTCTTTTAATGTCACGTCTGCTGACAGAGAATTAGTAGTTTCCGGGCAAACTACTTCTGTAGTTACTAATACATGTTCCGGAACAATAGGCGATGCTACTATAGTCGGTGGATCAGCAGGAGAAACTATTACCATTACTCCTAAGAGCACGCAATGTGGCGTCACGGCTGGTGGAGGAAGTAGTGGCGGCGGCGGAGGTTCAAAAAAGAACGACGATGCCGCAACTCCGGCTGTACCTGCGACTACCCCTCCGGCCGACTGTTTACCTGGATACAATTTCAGCCCTTCAACCGGCAGAAATTGTAACGCAGCCACACCGGCTGTTCCGGCCTCTCCGGCGCTAAATGCTCCAGGACAAGGAGGAACTCCTCCTGGCAATGCTTATGCTTTTGGACTTGGTTTAGTAAAACAAGGTACTAAAGGCGAGGCGTGCAAGGCCTGGCAGACATTCCTCAACGCCCATGGAGCGAACCCGCTTCTGATAGTTGACGGTTGGTGCGGCAAGCTTTCCATGGCAGCGGCCAGAGTTTGGCAGGCAGCCAATGGCCTCGTGGCTGACGGACTGCTTGGACCAATGAGCCGAGCTAAAGCTAACACACAGTAGATGTTATTTTCTAGAATATAGGTTCTAGTAAGCAGCCCCGTCGCTTCCGAGCGACGGGGTTTTGCTGTATACTTAAAGGGACTTGTCCCGTTCAAAATTCAACGGACAGGAAAAAGTCGCAATTTATAATTTTTTTAAATTTTGAATGGGATGTTTGAAATACTTTTCAAAATCTGGTTCACGATAGCTATTCTGCCCTTTCTCATAATGATTGAGGGCTATAAGAAGCTGAAAATATTTTTAGGCAAGCACGGTTACACACTCGACTGGACGCACGTGGCGCTAGCCATACTCATTACTCTTCTCATAGTCCTCCTTCTAATCGAATACGGCTACAGTTAAATTTAAAAAAATTATACTGCCGGAATTTATCGCCGGGTGCTATACTTAACCCATGCTTTCCAAACACCTTTTGAAAACTCTGACGATTTTCTTGATTATGATACTTTTAGGCCTGTTGGGGGTCTTTTTAGTGAATAGTTTAGGACAATAGGCACTTGCTTTTGTCCAACAATATGCTATATTGAAACTACCGCAAAGACGGCAGGCGAAAACGTAAGTCCTGCTCAGTGGGTCGATTCGGCGGTTGGCCGTTTTTTTGTTGAAAAATAAAATATTATGGCACTATTAAAATCAAAAAAAGAAGAAATAATCAAGGGATTAGAAAAGGCGATCAAGGATTCCTCGTCTTTAGTTTTTGTCAATTTCCACGGTCTTAAAGTAAACGACGAAACAAAGCTCCGCCGGAGTCTTCGGGATCAAGGGGTGGGTTATAAAGTCGGCAGGAAAACGCTTCTCCGGCGCGCGCTTGAAGGCAAGGCGGAAGGAGAAATTCCGGAACTTCCTGGGGAAATTGCCGTTGCGTTTTCGAAAGATGCGACAGCGGGGGCTCGCGAAATTTACAACTTTCAAAAAACGCACGCTGGACTTCTAAACATCCTAGGAGGAATTTTCGAAGGAAAATTCGTCAGCGGAACGTTCATGGAAGAGATTGCGAGAATTCCAAGCAGAGAAATTCTCTTGTCCAAGCTGGCATTCTTGCTTAAGTCGCCGATGCAGCGGCTGGCAATTGCGGTTAATGAAGTGGCGAAAAAGAAAGTTTAATTATTAATAAAATAGCGTACAAAATTATGAACAAAGATACATTATTGGAATGGTTGGATAAGGCGACTGCTCTTGAATTGAATGAAGTCGTGAAAGCTATTGAAGAGAAATTCGGAGTATCCGCCGCCGCGGTCGCGGTAGGAGGCGGCAATGGCGGAGCCCCGGCCGAGGCAGTGGAAGAAAAGAGCGAATTTACGGTCGTGCTCTCGTCCGCCGGCGAACAGAAAATCGCGGTCATGAAAATCGTCAAAGAAGCGCTGGGTCTCGGACTCAAGGATGCCAAGGATCTGGTTGATGCCGCTCCGTCTACATTGAAAGATGGGATGAAAAAAGCTGAAGCGGAGGACTTGAAGAAAAAGGTGGAAGAAGCGGGAGGGAAAATTGAGCTTAAATAAAATAGCTCAACTTTTCGGCTTTTATGTTTTATGAAGCAAAAAATTGCCCTTATATCTGTTTATAATAAAGAAGGTATCGCAGATTTTGCCAAAGAGCTTGTGGAATTGGGCTGGAAAATAATTTCCTCCGGCGGTACGGCAAAACATTTATCTGAAGCGGGAATTCTCGTCGTTGATGTTGCCGATATTACCGGAATGTCGCCGATTCTTTCTCATAGAGTGGTTACTCTGCACCCGAAAATTCACGGCGGGCTTTTGGCGTTGAACACGCCTGAACACTTGGCCGAATTGGAAAAATACGCAATTCCGTGGATAGATATGGTTTGCTGCGATTTGTATCCGCTCGAAGAGGAAATCAAAAACCGGGGCGCGACACGCGATTCAGTCATCGAAAAAACGGATATCGGAGGTCCGACGATGATTCGCTCCGGAGCCAAAGGGAGGCGTATCGTCGTTTGCGATTCGAAAGACAGGCAAATGGTGATTGACTGGCTGAAAAACGGCGAGCCCGATCGGGAAAAATTTATTAATGATTTAGCGGTCAAGGCGGAAGCAACGATTTCTAGATATTGCGCTGTATCTGCGGATTATCATAGTGAGGGAAAATACCGAAGCATTTTTGGAAAAAAGATTTTAGATTGCGCTTATGGCGAAAATGGTTACCAAGTCCCCGCGTCTTTTTATAGAATTCATGGGAGAGGGGAAGACCCGCTGGCGATAGTAAATTGGCAGCTCGTGGCCGGCAGTCCGCTCTCCTATAATAATATCTGCGACCTGGACAGGATGATGCAAACGATGACGCATATCGGCGCGGGCTTTGAAAAAAACTTTCCGCCAAAAGCGGACCAGCCTCTGGCTGGTGTACCATGTATCGCTATCGGTGCAAAGCATGGTAATGCCTGCGGCGCTGGGGTCACATCGGCCGATGCTTTTGTTCGGTCGCTCGGTCCCTCGCTTCGCTCAGCCACTCCTTCACAAAAGCATGCGGCCTCAGCTCTAGAGGCCATTGAGAAAATGCTCTTGGGAGATTTGCGGGCGATTTTTGGCGGACTGGTGATGCTCAATTTCGAAGTTGATGAAAAAATCGCCGAAGAGCTGATTCATAAATATGCGGGGGAGAATAAACGGCTTTTGGATATGGTGGCCGCGCCGTCTTTTTCCGCCGAGGCGGTGGAAATACTTTCCCGCAAAAAAGGCAAATGCCGATTGCTTGCCAATCCCGCTATCGCAAAAATCGGGCTCTCATCGCTTGATACTGCCAAAAGATTCCGCTATGTACGGGGAGGGTTTTTGGAACAGCCGAATTATACATTTGTGCCGGAAATTAAGGATGAAGACATTATTTTGGCGTGGGCTGTAGGGTGCACTTCTAATTCTAATACAATTACTTTAGTTAAAGATGGTCAGCTGCTTGGTAACGGGGTCGGACAACAAGACAGAGTGGGGGCCGCGAATCTGGCTATTTTGCGAGCAGGAGATAAGGATTTGAATGGCGCCGTGGCCTATAGCGACAGCTTTTTCCCTTTTCCCGACGCGCCGGAGGTATTAATCGATCGGGGAATCAAAACCATTTTTTCCACCAGCGGGTCGGTTAACGATGAAAAGATTATAGAACTTTGTAAAACCAAAGGCGTAAATCTCATAATGCTTCCGGATGCCGAAGCGCGCGGATTTTATCAGCATTAAAATAAAAGTGGATAACTCTATTTAACAAGCTTGACAGGCAGGTGTATAATTGGGATATGAAAAAGTATATACTGTTTTTGTTTGTTTTTATTTTTGGTTTGTTTTTTACAACTAATTTTATCAGCGCGCAGACGGCTTCCGGCACCGATTGCGTTATTTATAACACTCTTCGGCTCGGCTCGGTAGGCAGTGAAGTTTCCTGCCTGCAGACCCAGCTGGGCATAACCGCCGATGGCAACTTCGGTCCTGCCACCAAAGCGGCCTTGATGGCTTGGCAGAACAGCGTCGGACTGACCGCCGACGGCGTATTGGGCACCCGCTCGCGCGCCATCCTGAATGGCACTCCGATTGCCGTTCCATCTCTTCCAGCCGGATGCACTTCAACTTCCGGGTACAGTGTGACGACAGGGGAACCTTGCGGGACATCATATCCTCCCGGCTGCACATCCAATACAGGGTATAGCGTAACTACGGGTACGTCGTGTGGAGATCCTTACCCTTATATTATTTATCCAAATGGTGGCGAGCAATTAGGTGAAGGATCTTACGTGGACATTAAATGGTTTGCTCCTTATGTAGGATATCAAGCGAAAATTGCTCTTTTAAGAATTGATGCCCCTTCCGGCACAGAGCGCCCCATATTTTATGCTTCCGCCGGAGTAGCAGGTGAAAATACATTACCCTCTTGGAAAGTTGAAGGAATTAGTGCCTATTCTGGTGGACCCACTAGTGGTTGGTATAAGATATCATTGTACCAGCAGACAGTAGATGGTTACGAATATATTCGTGATTATAGTGATGACAATTTCCAAATTGTTTCAGGGAATACTTCTTCCACCTCCCCCGTCATCTCCGGTGTCAGCGGACCGCAGGCATTAAATGTCGGCCAGACGGGGACCTGGAAAGTTTCTGCTTCGGACCCGAGCGGAGGGAATCTTTCGTATTCGGTAAAGTGGGGAGACGAAGTTTCCACTATTATTCCATATTCAACTTCGCCGACCAGCAGTTCATTTACCCAGTCCGCCACCTTCACTCACAGCTATTCAAAAGCGGGAATATACACGCCTGTGTTTTATGTGAAAAACGGCAATGGTCAAGAGGCAAAAACCAGCTTGAGCGTGAATGTGGGGAATTCAACTCTTCCTTTTTTGGCCTTATCTCTTGATCCAAGGTCTCCAAATTATGCTTTATATAATCCGGGTGACAAAGACGCGACTCTGATGGTGGCTAGGTTTGAGGCCATGGGTGCGGATATAAACGTTGATCAAGTCACAGTTTGTGCCCAGACAAAAAATCCACTGGATTTACAAAATATAGAAGTATCTGTCGATGGTGATAAAGTTGGCAGCACATATTCATTACCATATTGGAATTCAGTAAAGAAGTGCTATTGGGGATCTATCGGGGATATTGATTGGGATATACAAGAAGGAGATTCTATGGAGTTTAGTTTTAAGGCCGATATAAATTCTGCGGCTCTAGAGCAAGATGTTAAATTGGCTATTATTGGAGTAGCTAGTAACGATAAAAGCTTAGATGTAGCTGGTTTGGATTTATGGGGTAATACCATAAAAATTGCTTCCGGAACAAATGCATCGCCGGAAATCGGGCCAATCGCAATCCTTGATGGTATTCGCGCAGGCCAATCAGTCAACTTTAATTTCAGCGCAACCGATGCCAACAATGATGATCTGTCGTGGAGTTTATACTGGGGGGAAGGCCCTGGGTCCACCACGACTTGCCCAGTAAATCCAACTACCGGTTCTAAAAAAAATTGGAATTATTCCACTTCGCACACTTGGGCCAAGGCCGGAACATATAAAGTGGAAGTTACTGTGAATGACTGTCGTGGAGGATATGACGGAACTTCATTTACCGTGAATGTTGGAAGCTCTACCACCACCCCTTCCGTCACCGTCCTTTCGCCGAATGGGGGAGAAGTATTAACAGCCGGTAAGAATTTAGACATCTCATGGAAAGTGACTGGCGCGGAACATTTTGTCGGAACTAGATTGTCATTGTTAGATTTGAATGGCACAGTTCTCCGTGATTTGAATGGTCCTGCTGTTACCTCTGTTCTAATTGGCAATTCAATTAACGGAACTAATTATTCAAGTGATCTTGGTACAGGGCCGGGTTATAGTGGAGTATATATTGTGAAGGTTTGTTTGGTTGGGAATAGTGTGGAAACCACTTTATGTGATACTAGCAATAGTTATTTTAGACTTGCAAGTGCAACCACCACCCCCTCCGTCACCGTTCTTTCGCCGAATGGGGGAGAAAGTTTAGTGCAGGGAAAAACTATAAAGATAACCTGGAAAGATTCTTTGTACAATAAGAGCACTAGCAAGTATAACATCACGTTACGGTCGGCCGCTAATTTTTACAGTATCGCCAAAGAAAGTTATCCTGGTGGCGGGGACGCCACAGGGTTGTATTCCTATTGGATAGTAGGTACTGGGCCTGGCTATGACACTATTCCTAACGACACATATATTTTACATATATGTAACGCCATTACTTCAGCTTGCGACTATAGCGATGGCTACTTCCAGATTGTTTCTGGAACAACCACAAATGTAGCGCCGAAAATAACCTCACTTTTACCGGCCTCGGGCCCAGTAGGTACTGGTGTGGTAATTACCGGAACAGGATTTACTTCTTATGATAACACCGTAAATGGCATTAGTTCGATGGGCAATTTCCAGGTTTCTGGCAAAATGGCAAATTACAACCAGACAAAGATAGGTTTTGCAATTCCAAAGATAAATACATATGGTGGGCAGCTTGTTCCCGGAGTATATGCGGTTCAGGTTGGGAATGCCGGCGGGAGTTCTAATAATCTTAATTTTACAGTAACAAACACGACTGCTCCGAAAATAACTTCACTTTCTCCGACTTCCGTAAAGCCAGGCGACACAGTTTATATCACTGGTTCAAATTTTATTAAACCAGATATGTCCAATAACAATTACCTAGCTGTTTCCCTTTATGGTCCTAGTGGTTCACAAATTCCAAACCCAACCTTTATTTCATCTACCAGTTTGAGTTTTGTGGTTCCAAGCAATTATGCAAGCGGTAAATATACAGTTGCGGTATTCCAGAATTTTGTCTACAGTAATGGGGTTGAACTAAATGTGACCTCGCCAGATTCTCTCTCCATCACCACTCCTTCTCCACTACCGAACGCGAAAGTCGGAACAGCTTACAACTTATCTATCCAAGGAACTCCTGTGGCCGGTCCTTACAACTGGTCATTGGTTTTCGGCTCTTCCTGGCCTCCCGGACTGGTTATGAATTCGTCTCCTTGTTATGTGGCTCCTTGTTCAACCGTCGCTGTCATTTCGGGAACTCCAACCACTGCGGGAACTTATGTTTTTACCATAGGGGCCAGCTATAATTCCCAATCGACTACCAAGAGATTTTCTCTGACCGTGGACCCGGCGACAACCACCCCTTCCATCACTGTTCTTTCGCCGAATGGGGGAGAGGTGTTAACACAAGGACAAAATCATAAAATCACTTGGACTGGCAATGGAATTTCAACTGTTTTTGCGTTCTTGGTTCCCGCTAATTCTACTGGTAATGGAGCCGGTTCTCTTGGTGCCATAGGATCTGTATCTTCCGGAAATGTTATTTACTGGGATGCAAAAACCGTTTGGTCAGATATAAACAATGCCAATAGTGCAACTACTATTCAACCCGGAAGCTATAAAATATATTTAGTTGGAAATGTTGCCAATGTTTTGGGTCAAACCGTAAATGATATGAGCAATAGTGCCTTTACAATTACTTCAGCAACCACCACCGCCACCCTCCCCACCGTTTACACCACCGCTGTCACTAACATCACTACCAACAGCGCCACCAGCGGAGGATATGTGCTTGTTGACGGAGGAGCGCCGGTAACAGCCCGGGGCATTACTTACAATTCGGCGACCAAGCCGACACTTTCCAATCTGCACACATCGGACGGAACGGGAACGGGCGAATTCACCAGCAACTTCACCCAAAATCTGCGACCCGGCACCACTTTCTACGTCCGCGCTTACGCCACCAACAGCAAAGGCACGGCTTACGGCAATGAAGTTTTCTTCACGACAGCCGCGACGACTACTTCCACTTACTCCGGCACCAGCGCTAGTACCAATACTCCTTCCACCACTTCCAACGGCGGGACGCTCACTCCTTCTTCCGCATCTTGCTATATTCAAGCCGGGCAGAACACTTGTCCGATTAACTTCAATTGGTCGGTGGACGCAAGCACTCGTAATACTTACCCCGGCAAAGACGGATTCTGGATTGACTACACTTACCTCGGCAGTTCGGCGCAAACCAACAACTCCGGGACGCAGTCGTCTCTGGTAGTGCCTTACGGCGGGAAAACCTTTTCCCTCCAGATTGGCGAGCGGATTTCGCCCCAAGTTAAAGTAACCGTGGCGACGGCGACAGTGGCGGCTACTTGCAATCCCGGACTTAGCTGGTTGAATGGTTCTTGCACTGGCTCTGTCTTGGGCGCGCAAGGATTCAATTTCACGCAGACACTTAAGGTGGGTTCGCAGGGGAACGAAGTTACAGAACTTCAGTTGTATTTGACCCGCGCCGGCTATGATATCGGTGTTGCTGATGGGAAATTCGGACCGCTGACCGAAGCGGCGGTGCTGAAGCTTCAGGCCGACAAAGGGCTGAAAGTTGACGGAATCGTCGGGCCGGAAGTGAGGGCGGTGTTGAATGGATAGGATTGTTTGTGCGGAAGGCGTGCGGAAGGCGAAACCTTGCGCAGGATTTATTCACCTCCTGAAGTTGTGGCGATTTTTAAAAAAGGAGTTATAATAAGTGTATTATGACAAAATACACATTGCTTTTCTTTGTGTTTGTTTTTGCTCTTAGTTTGTTTTTTATTAATACAAATTCGGTTGAAGCGCAGGTTGCTACTTCCGACTGTGTGATTACAAGCACCCTTCGGTTAGGGTCAACCGGCAGTGAAGTTGCTTGTTTGCAGAGCCAGCTTGGAATAATGGTTGACGGAAAGTTCGGTCCTAACCGCTGACGGCGTCCTGGGCGCCCTGTCGCGTGCCGTTTTGACTGGCACTTATTCTTCCTCTGTAACTGTTCCGATTTCCGCTTATCAAACCTCCACTTACACGGGTACTGCCCCTCAAATTACCTCGCTTTCAACAACCAGCGGTTCTATCGGGAATCGGGTTCAAATTACTGGCAGTAATTTTACGGCAAGTGGTAACACTGTTCACTTCGGGCCTGAACTTACTCTAAACAATCTCCAATCATCCAACAACGGAACAGCAATTTACTTTGATGTGCCCAGCGGAATTGCATCCGTGCCATATCCCCCGGGAAATGTTTCCTGCCCTTCTTTAAGCAAACTTGTGATAGCTGGCAATTATCCGGTATCGGTCGAAAATGGCTCGGGAAAAAGCAATGAGGTCAGTTTCGCTGTTACCTCCAAGTCGGTTGCTCAATTACAATATGACCTTTCGGCAAATCTGATGGGGAATGCCGGTGGCGATCCAGTCAATAAATCAAAAAATGTGATTGTCTGCGCGCAAACCCCTTCTCAATTCGACGCGGTAACGGATGCGTATTTTGCGACAAAGTCCGCTTCATCCAACTGGGACGGCAATTCCTGGGGTCGCCAATGGCTCTCCCAGTTCTCTGTTTATCTATATGGCGTTAAGGGATGGCAATTAAAAAGTCAGTTGAGCCAAGATCAAAAAACCAAAATGAAAATGGTTCTGGCAGACGGCACTATGGAGTCGCACTTGAAATATGACAATTGCATTACAGGCGGGAACGGTAATTCCTGCTCGGAGGACTACGTTGGGTTTGTTATGGCTATTGCTGCGGCAAAATTAAATGACGTGTCGGTTTCCGACTCACTAGAAGAACAATATGTCCAAAAAGTATTTGGTATGTCTGCTTCAAGCAATGCTCCCGGCCTTGGACTGACTAAAGAACAGAAATCATGGGATGATATTCTTTACACAAAAATGTATAACCACGGAGGAGAAAATCCCGTTTATGCCGGCCTTCTTTTTGTTCACATGAACGATGCCGCTTATGCCTACTCCCTTAAGCAGAATTCTTCTGTGCCGTCTCTTCCCTCGTATTATGTTCAACCTTCTATGAAGGATCTTTTTAGCTGGATTCAGTCAAAAACAAAGAGCGATGGGAGCGGTTATCTTAATACCTGCCACACCACAAGTGGCGCTCCATTTGCCTGTTCAGACACCACTGCTCAAACATCGCCGACTGCAATCCCGGCTGGGAGATTTGTTAGGGCGTTTATAGGCGATTCAGCTTTTGCTACAGGGGCTTATGCTTCAGAAAACTACGATAGTGTCATAAGCGGAAATTTTGACGTGGGCAGAAAAATGATGTATGGAGATTATAATAAAAAATGGCTGTTGAGCCCTATTGTTCCCGGAACCACTACCTCTTCCGTGGCAGCTTTTACCGATTTGACGAACAATTCAGGCGAAACATATAAATTCTCAGTGACTGGCGGACCGATAAATACCTACGGCGCGATGTATAAGAGCGAGAATGGAGGTACTTATGTAAAAACTTCCAATTGGCTTAAAACAGATACATTCGGTGCCGCGACCAAGGGTCCTTGGACTTGTTCTATTGCTGAAACGGACAAAAAACAAACATAGCAGAGCATGCGTGCGTGGCATCAACGACCGTTTCTCTCCCCACCGTTTACACCACTGCTGTTACCAACATCACCACGAATTCCGCGACCAGTGGAGGCAATGTGACTTCCGACGGAGGTTCTCCGGTAACAGCCCGAGGTGTCGCTTACAATTCCTTGCTGACGGTGACAATCAATAATTTGCACACGTATGATGGAACCGGCACAGGTGCGTTTACCAGCAACTTCACGCAAAACTTGCGCCCCAACACGACCTTCTACGTTCGTGCTTATGCCACGAACAGCAAAGGCACGGCTTACGGGAACGTGGTTTCCTTCAAAACAAATTTGACTGTTACTGATAACCAAGTTGGTTCCGTCTTGGGCGCGCAAGGATTTAATTTCACGCAGACACTTAGGGTGGGTTCGCAGGGGAACGAAGTTATAGAGCTCCAGCTTTACCTGACCCGCGCCGGCTATGATATCGGAATTGCTGATGGGAAATTCGGACCGATTACCGAAGCGGCCGTGCTGGAGTTTCAGGCCGACAAGGGTCTCTTGAAAGTTGACGGAATCGTGGGACCGGAGGTGAGGGCGGTGTTGAATCAATAAAAATCTTCCTTGATTTTTCCCTGAAAAGTTCTACTATGTAGAGATGGATCCCGTTAGAAACCGCGGTCGCAGTTTTGATGGGATAGTAATTTAAGCCATTATTATATAGGTTAATTTATAACAGGGATAGTTTATTCTATTTTGAATGGACCGCGACCTGTTTCTAAACGGGATGGAAGTTCTAGGCAAAATATTGGGTAATTCGGCGCGGGTGAAGATTATGCGGCTTTTTTTACTCAATCGGGGCAAGGGTTTTACCGGCAAGGACGTGGCTAAAAGAAGCCGGGTCAGTAAAGATATTGTCCGCCGGGAACTTCGGTTGCTCGCTTCCGTTTCTTTTATCAAAAAGCGCGCCAAGGATTGGTCTTTTAATTCTTTATTCAAGTACAGAGGGGAATTTGAAGATTTGCTGTTAAGTTCGGATACTTTGAGCAAGGAAGCCATTCTCAATAACTTTAAAAAAGTCGGGCGGGTGAAGCTCATTATAATCTCCGGCGTGTTTATCAAAAATCACGACAGCCGGGTGGATTTGCTGATTGTCGGTGATCACTTAAAGAAAAGGAAAATTGAAAAAGGGATTCGCAAAATTGAGGCGGAAATCGGAATTGAATTAGTTTATGCCGTTTTTGACACCAAGGAATTCCTTTATAGATTGGATATGTACGACAAGCTGGTTCGGGATATTTTGGACTATCCGCACGAAGTGGTTCTGCAGACAAAAGAGTTCTCCCCCACACTTATCGCAAAGAAGTTATAAAATAACGCTCCTTTGGAGTATCTTTGCAATAAGTGTGGGGGTTATCCACACAAGCTTTAAAAAAGGCCTAAAAGTTGGTATAATTTAATAGATGAAGAAATTTTTGGTTTTGTTTGTCGTATTTTTTCTTCTTTTGACAGTTTCGGCGCGTGCCGCAAGCGCTTTTGTTTTCAACAACAGCCTTAAGGTCGGCATGACCTCTCAAGATGTCAGGGAACTACAAAAATTTTTAAACTCCAAAGGTTTTATCGTGGCGCAGTCCGGTAACGGATCGCCCGGCAATGAAACGACTTATTTCGGCAACCGAACCGAATCAGCCGTCATTCTATTCCAAAAAGCGAATAATCTAGTCCCCGATGGCAAGGTGGGACCGTTGACTAGAAGCGTAGTTAACGCAATTGACCAAGGTGTAAATCTTTATTCTCCTTCTCCTTCAACCTCAACGTATCTCCCGGGTTGCACAGCAACGACAACATATAGTATAACGACTGGCCAACTGTGCTCGGTGCCTGCCGGTACAGCTTATCCATCTGGATGCACGGCCACGACAAAATATAGCATAACAACTGGCCAGTTATGCGCTTATACTAGTGCAACTTATTCAACAGGATGTAGTTCAGCATCTGGATACAGTATAACAACCGGCAGATCTTGCTCTTCTTCAACTGTCAGTAGGTCTAGTGGAGGTGGAGGTGGAGGTGGAGGAGGTGATGGCGGCGGAGGCGGAGGAGAAAATAATAATTTAGTCACAATTTCTACGTCAACAATTTCCGGAATAATAGCGCCGGTAACGGGTGCGGCCCCCTCATTGTCGATTAACTCGACAGACCAATACACAGCAACGATTACCTGGAACGGAAATCCGTCAACATTTTCCGCCGGCACTATTTATGCAGCGACAATTACTATCACACCGAAATCGGGTTATACCCTAGATGGCGTGCCCTCGAATTTCTTCACGGTCTCGGGAGCGATAATGGCTGCCAACAACGCCAACTCCGGAGTTGTCGCGGCAATATTTCCGGAGACAGAAGCTGTTGGAGGTGGGGGAATTCCCATAACCATTAATCTACAGTCGATTTCCGGAGTGACAGTGCCGGTTACGGGCGCGACTCCAGTATTGGCAATATCAGCCACCCCGCAGTACACCGCGACGATTTCTTGGTCGCCAACGGCTGCGACATTTGCAGCCGGTACGGCTTACACGGCTTCAATTAATATTACGCCTAAAACGG
>LCGX01000016.1 GCA_001000035.1 Candidatus Nomurabacteria bacterium GW2011_GWF2_43_8 | reverse complement strand
TAACCGCACCATTAACGATTAAATCGACGCCCGAGTTGTGATTAAGCAAGCCACTGGTATCGGGAGTAGCGCAGGCGGTATCGCACAAAACCAAAGCGCCGATAGTCGTATCTACATCCAGTGTTACTGTCCGAGTAGTAGCATCCGGTATCGTAACCGTATCGTCGGAATCCGGATCACCGCCTGGGTTGCCTTCGCAGTTAGTCCAGGTGATGGTGCTCCAGTTTCCTTCTCCGGCCGCAACACAGTTAGAATCAACCGCATCCGCTCTATTGATATTGAAAGCAAAAAACGAAAATCCAAAAACAAAAAGGATAACTGATAATCTTATAGTTTTTTGAAAGCTAAAGTTCATTGAAACTATTAATTACAACTTGCTGGTAGAGTAGATGAAGCAGAAATTACCCCATCATTGGCAGTGATGTATGTGACTCCACTACTGTCGCTGTCTCCCATCACAATACATCCTGGAATTCCATCTGCTCCGATGTGTACTGTACTACTGGAACCACTAATAAAATTATTAACCGGATTACTAAAAGTATTAACTCCCAAAAATTCTTGATCAATTCCAAGTAATGGAAATGTTCCTGAAGCGTTTGGAAATGTAAATGTTTTATCACCTGCGTTAATTAAATCAAAAGTAAAAACAGCACTCGCGCCGGTTCCGCCAGCAATCGGAACAATGATTCTACCGTTTGATCCGGAACCGCTTTTGTTTCCGGGCTGTAAAATTATATCCCCACCTTTTGTATCACCACCACCAGCATTTCCAGCTATCAAGTAAGCTCCTCCACCCTCCCCATCTGACCCACCATTTCCTGCAGAAAGATATCCATCCCCGCCTGGAGCAGGGCCATCTCCATCTCCTGCTACAATCGTAACAGTCCCACCCATTCTTCTACTGCCCGTTAAAGCAAACCCTCCATTTACATTAATGTTCCCTGGGGCTCCTCCTTCCGAACTTCCACCAGACCCTGATGTAATGTTAATAGTTCCCCCGCTACCGCTCCCATTATAATCAGTGTTTCCGCCTAAAATATTAATTTGCCCTCCATAGTGATTTCCTTTACCCACCCCCCCATAAAGATAAATGTCACCACCACTCGAATCATTCCCCGATCCACCAGTTATATTTATCCCACCCCCAGGGCTTCCATCACCAGGACCATTTCCCCCACTTAAACTAGTAGCTCCAGAAGAAAATTGCAAAGAAGATTGCCCATTTAATACACCACCAGATACTGAAGAAGTAATTAACTCGCTGGCATTCAACACGTTATTTGTATTATCCCAAAAATAATTATTATTTTCTGCGAAATTAGTTCCATCAAAAAATGGAATCGAGCCCGCTGCAAACGTCGAAGCATCTATCCCTAAACCTCCGCGCAGTGGTGAAAGAAATCCGTTCCAGCCCAAAGCATGCGAAGACCCAGAAGATGTTATTTTTAAATTAGTGTCATTAACAAAAACCTGATCGGTCGCGCTTAAACCATTTAAGGTTTTAATACTCGTCGCTGCTTGCCCTACTTTCGGCAAAACTAAAACCACGAACGTCAGCCCGATCAAATATATTTTTTTCATATTGTTTTTTATATAAACATTAATAATACTTAAGTAAAAGACCAAAAAAAATTGATAAATTAAAGACAGTTGTGGTTTTACTGTTATTTTGCTCTACCATATAAAATATCACTCAAATTATAACATTTCATATAGGCAAATACACAACATTATGTGGATAAACCATATATGATGATATACTGTCGGTATAGGCATGTTTATAAGCAAAACAACAGAAAATACGGAAAAAAATGAAATGGAGAAGATTCGCCGCCAATTTGATGAAAAAACTGGCCAATGGTATTTTTCCATAGTGGATGTTATCGCCATAACAGGTCAAAGTTCCGACCCGCGCAATTATTGGAAAGTTTTAAAAAGCCGTTTAAAGAAAGAACAAAATCAGTTGGTTACAGAATGTAACCAACTTAAAATGAAAGCCGGTGACGGAAAATTTTACCTGACGGATGTAGCCGACCGGGAGACGGTCTTGGGGCTCGTAAAATTGGTCTCCGAAGAGCATATTCTCCCTTTCCGGCAGTGGTTTGACAGTTTGGAAACGAACCAAAAAATCGGTTATCCACAGGTCGCTCAGATTCTGACGAGTCCTCAAACTCGAAGAACCGAAGGCGCTGGAAGCGAAGAAGAATTTATTCTTCTTCTTGATGGATATCGCGAAGGCAACATCATCACTATCCAAACCTTTGTGGCCGGCGCGGATATTGAAAATCTTTTGATATCCGTAAATTATAATAAGGTGGAGATAAAAGGCGAACGCAGAAAGCCGGAGATCCTGAGTCGTGAGGGAAAAAATAATTACGACGCGCAGGAATTATATTGGGGAAAATTTTCCCGCTCCATAGACCTCCCGGCAGAAATCGAAATCGACCGCGTCTCGGTCAGCGAAGACCACGGACTCGTCACCATCCAGCTCCCAGTCCTGAACAAAACCCGCTCCAAACTTCTAAAAATCAAATCCATATAAAAAATATAATAATAAAAATATAAGAAACTCCCATCTTATAATTTCCGCATATGCTAGAATCTTAAGCACATAGTACAATGGAATTATTAACCCCTTAATTTTATTAACCACTGAATTTTCCATCAAAATTCTCTTTCCCCTATCTTATAATTTCCGCATATGCTAGAATTGTAAGTATATGTATAATATAATATGAACATAAGTATGAGTAAAAACACGAGGCGAAAGGTAGAGTAAAACGACAAAAGTTAAAAAATAAAAATATGGATAATAACAAAGAATATAAAATTGGATACCAAAAACGATTAAAAGATTTTTTGGATTCTGATACTCCAAAAGCAAAAATTACTACTGTCGTTCTGTGCGTGCTGGCCCTGGCTTCCCTCCCCGTGTTGGTTCTCGGAGCCGCCGCCCTGGGCAATGTGGTGCAGGTATGTAAAACATTCAATGGATCCAAAAGATATTCTAAAAAGCAAATCCAAAATTCAATCGACAATATGAGACGCCACAAACTTATAGAATACATCGGCGACAAGAACGGCAAGACAATAATAAAAATTACCAAAAAAGGAGAAAGTAAATTACGGGCTTTTTCCATCGATCTTATGGAAATTAAGAAACCGGAAAAATGGGACGGCAAATGGAGATTAGTAATGTTTGACATTCCTATGAGATTCACCAAAGGAAGGGAAGCTCTGCGATACCACTTAAAAATGTTAAATTTTCTCCAATTCCAGAAATCCGCTTGGATTTGTCCTTATCCCTGCGAGGATGAGATAATATTTATTGCTGATTTCTTCGGATTGACAAACTATGTGGAGGTTTTAACGGTGGAAAATATTTTAAACGATCAAAAATTCAAAAGGTACTTTCATTTGTTGCACTCTTAAGATTTCCGCATATGCGGAAAAAGTAAGAACAAATGATTTAATCTTTAATTAATTTAAAAACCTCTTGTCTATTTAAATCCCCTCTTAAGGAGTTGGTTCGGGTGCCGGAGTTTCTTCTGGAGCAGGAGCAACTTCTTCCGGTGCTGGTTCCGGGGCAGGTTCAGGAATTATTTCTGGGATTGGTTCCGGTTCTGGCGCGGGGGAAACTTCCGGCAAAGGCCGTTCAGGCTCTGAAGAGCCCTCAGGCTCGATGAGTTCGGGAACAGGTTCGGGAATTATTTCGAGAACTGGTTCAGGGGTCAATTCCGGTTCTGGCGCGGGGGAAACTATTGATTCGGGAGCAGGTTCAGGGGTTGGAGAAGCAAACTCTAACCCATCTCCCAGGCTTTCAAAAACTCCCGCGTCTTTAACGCCAAGCGCAATCCAGGAGAATCGGATATTCTGCGGGGCTCTTTTATTTAAAAGAATCGTAAATCCGGTCGGATCTTTATCGAGCACAAGCGAGGTTATATTTTCTCCCAAGAGAGTATCGGCGGTTACTTGGTCAATATTATCAGTCGCTTCAAACACTATTGAGGTTGTAACTATAGGCGTCATAGCATACGGCTTTTCAAAGGAAACACGAACGCTTCTATCCCCTTCCTTGATAATCGCGAAACCAGCCGTGTCTTTATTGAAAACCGGCGCAAGGTTGAACTCAACCTCGGAATCGAAGGCAACACTCCCGGAAAATGTCGTGGTCCCGGACAATAATGTCAGCCCGGCAAAAGTGGCACTTTCAGATACATTAAGTGTAGCCGCTTCGGCTACGGACGCGGTCAAGAGCGGCGTAATAATTTCCAGGCCGGCAATCAGACGGCCGACCGATAATTCCGAAACATCAAGTTCTGCCAATTGCATTTGATTTCCGCTGGCCAAAAATTCTTCAAGAGTTTTCTGGGAGGAAAATGAACTTGTAGTTTCGGAAGTGTCAGTGGAAATATCATTGAGCACAATGCCGGTAGAATTGCCCAAATCTTGGCCATTATAATAACCCTGTTCAATGAACACCATAATCTGATCTGTATTACTGCCCGGCTCCCATGATCCCAGTGCCTTACCGATGACTTGTCCTGCCCCGGTCGCTTTGGTTGCTTTACCTACATCAGCCGAAGTAGTGAGATAATCGCCCGGCGCTATCGCCTCCGAAGTTTGAGAAATATTGACCGGCACGCGTCCGTTTAAAGCGATTGGCATAGGGTTGTCTTCTTTATCAATAACCCCATGCCCAACCGAACTGAAATCGCCATAGTTGAGCGAAACAATACCGACAACATTATTTTGATACAAGTGGTCGGCCTTTATCAATTTGGTAACTTTTCTTTTCGGCGCATCGTATAAAATATTGCCGTATCCGTCATCGGCATAATATTCAACCATTTCCGTTCCCATGGCTACCACATCTCCATAAACCGCGTCAGAGGCCACAGGAAACATCTCGGCATAGTCGAGGACCGGTGCTCCGCTACAGTCGCGGATTTCATACGCCGTACCGGCGCCCGGAGTAGCTCCGGGCGCCAAACTGGAACATACAGCCGTGGTGGAAGCCGTCGCCGAGAGCCCCATACTTGTCACCCCCGCGCTGGTAACTTTGAATTTTTGGACGCTGGCATTTTGAAAATCTAGAAAATTACCAGAGAAAGAGGTACCGCCACCGCTCTTAGCCATGTCCACAAGTAGAACGGCACCGGTAAAGGCAGATGTGTCATGATAAATTTGGAAGATAGATGGCGCAGAAGTCATTGTGCCTGTATAGAGACGTAAAATATCTCCTTGGGTCGTGCCAGTGCTCTCGCCATAAATAGCGGCCGGCAAAGACACGCCCCCGGCCGCCGCATTAGTCAGGGCCTGAATGCCGAACGTCGCGCCAGTCGTTCGGATACCTGTATTTGTCCCCGCTGTATTGCTGCCGGCATTGGAAACCACTTCGATCCCGCGCACCAAGTTTGCAAGCGTAGTGTTGTCGATGGTTCTCACAATTTGATTAATAGAAGTATTGGCGGTTGCATTTGTAGGAGCATTGTTCATAACAAAACGATTACCTACCTGAGTACCGCCGGCCGTTGGGTTTATTGTATATTCACCATGAATTCCGGCAATTGCAGTGGTTGATCCATTTGAAGCCATAGAACTAATAATATTTAATTTTGAAAGAGATCCTGTGGTCGCTGTGGTTGCACCAATTAATACTTGGCCTGCGTCAAAGATGCCGGCGTAATTGGCGGTTGTTCCTCCGCTGGCCGTGGCATACAAACCGATGGCCGTGGAAGTAGTACCACCGCCAGTGGCCGTGAAAGATCCCGCGTAGTCCACCGAAGATGTTCCGGTATGTGTATTGGAAACCTGCAAGCCATAGGTTGTGATGCTGCTGGTCGCATTCGCGCCAGTGGTGAGAATATTGAGCGCTGTTTGCGATGCCCCGGCCGCCGTGCCGGAAACTTGGAGGTCTACCAATTTACCCGTAGTCAGAGAAGACGAAGCGGCATAGAGCCCCGTACCTTCAGTCAAACTGTTGACATTCAGCGCCAGAGCCGAAGCGGTAGTAACTTGAGTGGTGTTGGTAGATGTTAGAGATAAACCGCTTCCAGAGAATCCCGCCGCGCAGGCAAATGCCCCGGTTGAGTTGGTCAGCGTACAGCCCGTTGAAGCCGATCCTCCACCCAAAAGAATATCTCCGGTTGAAGTATTATTTATATTTAGAGTTCCAGAACTTCCTGCGTCAATGGCCAGCGGAGCAGCGCCGACCGAAGCCAGCCGGGCGGTTGTCGCATGACCCAAAATAACCCCCCCTGTTGTCAGAACTGGAATTTGGCTATCAGTAGCTGATTGGGCCGGAGTAAATCCCAAAACTGTGCCAGAATTAATCGCAAAAGCCGATGAAACTATCTGCTGTCGGGGATCAAGTCTTTCAAAAACTTCATCGCCGCCGGTAGTGCACGAGGCCCCGACCTTGTCGGCCACTTGAATATCAATATACACCGTATCATTGCTTTGAAAATTATAATTCAGCGTATCTACCCCAGATCCGATGGAGGCGTCAAACACCCCACTTCGAACCACCAACGTCATCGCCGAAGGATCGGCATAACTGTCGGGCCAAAGCTGGTTTGGATTAGCCGTGCCTCCGGTAGAAACATCCCAGATGGCAAATTTGAAACAATAATCCGTGCCAGCGCCACCCAAGAGAGCCCCAGCGTCATCCATCAGGCGTCCTTGGAAGTTTATAATTTCCGGCACCCCGGTGACAGCCCTAACAAAACCAGGAAATAAAATAGAAACAGAAAGAGCTCCTACCAACGCGTAGGCAAACCATTTTTTTATAAAAAATTGTTGTGGTATTTTCTTTATAATAAAATCTATTTTATGGAGAGCAGATAAACCACCCGCCACCTATATATTATTATAGGGTAAAAAAGAAATGCAAGCAACCTAAAAATTGACCAAAAAACTGTACATTCCCATTCCGCATATTCCTTCCAGCGGCTCCCCCGCCTTGGGAATTCCAAGATCAATTTCCGTTTCCCCGGTTTGAGGCAGAATCTCCTGAAAACCGGCAGAGCGAACCGAGAGCGCAGCCGAGCAGTCAAATGTCCCGTCTGTTTTGACAATAAGTTTTGTCGGTATGCCCGCCTTGGCGGTGGACACCTTCGGAAAATAACCGCCTTTGGCGTTGATTGTGACATACTGAATGCCGTCTCGTATTTCCACATTTTGCGCTGACCCCGAACCCTGCCCGCTCGAAAAAATAATACCGATGACAACGATCAGGCCAAGTGTAATGATAATTAAAACTGTTTTATTCATGGCTCGGTTATTATACCAAATTATATATTAAAGAGCGGACTGATAATTCCCAGCCCCGCCAATCCAGCCAAGAGCGCAAAAATCCCGAGCCCCAACACGATGACTCCGGCCGACTTGAAGAAAAGCGGAGCATATTTAGAATGCGCGAAGGAGGCCGACCCGAAGGACAGAAGCAGAAGCACCGGCAACGTTCCCAAAGCGAACGCAAACATAATAAGAAACCCCGTTACAAACGATCCGCTGGAGAGCGCGACTACCTGCATCGACTGGGTAAATCCGCAGGGCAGAAAAAATGTCCCGAAACCTATCAAAAGAGGAGTGAATGTTTTATGTTCTACTTTTCTGAAAACAGAATTTATATTCTGGAAAATCCCAGAAGACAATACAATTTTATTTCTAGAAAAAACTCCGAGCAGATGAAGCCCGAGGAGGAGCATGACGACAGATGCGACGATCCCTAAAATCGCCGTAAAAGTAAAGTTGATGCCTATAGCATTGCCGGCCAGGCCCAGAACTCCGCCCAGAAGCGCGAAACTCGCCAATCTCCCCCCGTGAAAAAGCAGGAATGTTTTTGTGTCGCTTTTGTCATCTTCCGATATTTTGGCCGAGAGAGACAGAACCAAGCCCCCGACCACCGCCAGACAGCTTGAAACCGAGGCGACAAGACCGATGATAAAGCTCGTGGCCGGTGTCGTTTTGCCGCCGATACCGAAATTTAGAATCCCAGATTTTTGCAAGATGAAGAAAAGCGCCAGAAAAGCAAGGCCAAGCGGTAGGGCTTGCCAAATCACGTTGTCTGGTTTTTTCTCTTCAATATTTTTTTCAACCGACAGCATGTAGCCATTTGGCTTTATTTTGGCTGTCAGGGCAGCGGCGATTTCTTCGGGATTTTGGTTGCTTTCTGTTTCTATCTCCACTGTTTCGTTATCGAGATCAACCTCTACGCCTCTCACGAAATCCTGCTCTTTCAAAACATCCTCAATCAGGATTTTGCAAGACGCGCAGTGCGTTCCGGAAACATGAAATGTGTATTTTTTTGGCATCAAGCACGCAGTTTATCATGAAGAGTTAAGCCCTGCAACCTATTATATTTGAACTACCAGGTAAAACTTCTAATAATATCACCAGCATTTTTTACTTTTAAGGTAATGAATTTTGGGGTTGGAACTATTTGATTAAAAGTAAGCACACCATTCATGTGATGCCCTTCAACCGGCCCGTTCCAGCTGGTTGGTTTATATTCCTTGCCTTCATTATCAATGAGCACAGTTGACAACATTGGATCCTTTAGTTCCACCGAGTGAGTATTCATTTCAATATCGAATTTCCACTCCGACGATGGGGAAAGAATATCAATTGGGGTTATTGTTGCCGTAACACCACCCTGCTCATTAATTTTTGATTCCCAATTCTGTTTTGCGTTTGTTGGTTGATTATTAATGTAATTATCTGCCGGTATTTTTTGTTCGACAGGACGATCTCGATAAAAAACAAGAAATCCTCCCATAAACGCCAGCGCTAATGTTAAGATTGTCATTGTCTTATTCATGAGGTTTTTTGAATTTGATGATTCTGTTAATAATGAACGCAATGCCAAATAAATTGAAGAGAAGTCCGACCCAAAAAAGTTCAACTTGATACTCTGCGACAAATGTCACAAGTCCAGTCACCCCCAGAATCGGCACTAAATTCACCAGATAATGCGCGCAACAAGAAACCATGGCGGCTGTGGAGGTAGTTCCGGATACGCCGACTACTTTACCCATGCCCCCTCCGTCATGCACCAAACCTTTAAGATATTGGTACAGCCCAATTTGAATTCCGAAACCTGCCACTAAACTCATGATGACCCCCATCCGGACACGAACGAAAGCACTGCAAAATAAACTCCCAACAAGATTGCGCTTGCTAGCGTTCCGTACAGGATTGATTTTACGGTGCTATTGGCCATACTAAACCGGCGCTTTCTCGGGCGCTCTGTCATTGTTTGTCTCTATAAATTCTTTAATTACACCTTCATCAATTGTTTCCAGTTTAAGCAGATAACCCCAGGACGTCAGCGCGACTGGAACATCTAAATCTTTGCGAGCTAACATTATTTTCTTTCCCGAAGAACTATTAAATGCTTCTTTGATTTTATCCACTTCATTCTGTTCTAATCCTTCTTTATACCAGACGACCGTCGCGCCGTGTTCCATGCTATGAAGCACAAGTTCATCGGGGACAATTTCTGTTTTAATCCCCGGTCCGGCCGTGCCAGCCCAATGTGGGCCAGAAGTCGGCGGATTTGATCCGTACGCCGGATGCGATTCACTGCGAGCAACATGTACTGCCCCCAAATCCGGCATTTTTTCTCCCATCATGGGCCTGCTAAGCTGCTCCTTTCGCTCTTCTGCTCCCTTTGAAGACCACCATATGCCACCGCTCATAATAGCTAGCGTCAATAATATAATTCCTCCGATTATTTTATGTTCTGTTGTCATAATTTTTTTACTATTTAATTTGTAATTGGAAATTTGTCATTTTTCATTACGCTCCGCAACTCGAACCTCCTTTTTGCTGTTGCGGCTGCACTTGTGATAATACTTTTTGATACCCTGACGCGCTTGAATATTCTGCCGAAAGGATTTCCTTCGGATCAACCGTGTTCCAATCAATGCCCCTGGACGCAAAAAGCGATTTGATCGCGCTGTACTGGCTGGGAAACCAGAAAGTATTTGCCTGGAGCGCCATTTTATACATATCTGCTTCCGATGCGTCCCGTGAAGCCATAAGCTCCAATAATCCCAGCATTGCCATGCCGTGATTGCAGTCCGGAAAATAGGTGGAATTGTTGCAACATGGCCTGAAAATTCCCTTGGAAACTTTTTCAACCAGCATCTGCTGGCTTGGTGTCAATGTCACGAATGAATGCATGCTGTAATGATCCATAGCGCTTCCTTTTGCCAACGTCCACCCGCCGGTTGAGGCAAAATTGCCCGCTCCGCCATACCTCGAGTCCATCATCGGGCCATTTTCCAGAATCGGATTTTTGTTGGACAACCCAAGAGCCCAGAGCATATTGAGCATCATTCCGGAATTTTCAGCCGTGATGGCGATGTCTCCATTGTCATTGCCGTAGAGCAATTTTTTATCCGCTTCGGAGAGTCCGCCCCTACCCGCATACAGATTTTCAAATTTTTCTTGGTCGATTACCCCGGCTTCCACCATTTTTATTCCGAGATTTTTCCAATCGAGAGAAAATTGCGCTTTTTGTCCGGTTGGCGCAAAACCCAAAAGAATAATAACTATAATAACTAAGGAAGAATACAGGATTTCTTTTATTTTGTTTTTCATAATTTTAATTTTTTTATTTAAGCCAGCCGGTTATTGTTTGGACAAGCTGGTTAAGATAGATATTAATTTTTGTCTGGAATTCTCCTCCGCCCATCGCCAACTGGTCTGTCTGCGCGAGATACAGGATGAAGATACCCATCAGAAGGAAGGTTGCGCCGGATATCAGATCGGCTAGCGCAAGATTAATCTTTTTTCCGCCGATGGAGTAAGAGAGTCCTTTGTTTGATTCCATTAGTTTCTGGGCAAAATCATTCTTATCCAGTAAATAAGCAATCAGAAAAAGCGGGGCGACCATGCCGAGAACATAGGCGAGAGAATAAATTCCTCCCCAGAGGATGGAATTGGGCAACACCGACAAGGCAATAACGCCGGCCAGAACCGGAGCGCAGCACATGGTCGCAAATCCGGAAAAAATGCCCAGCACAAAAACAGAGCCGGCGTTTGTAATTTTCAATTTTGAATGAATCGAGAACGGCATAGAAAAATGCCGCCCCAATAATATTGACGCGCCGAGGAGCAAAAGGAATACTCCGCCGACGATGAATATCGGGTCGTGATATTCGCTCAACAACTGCCCCAATCCAGCCGCCCCCAGTCCAAGTGGCAGAAACACCGCTAGGAGACCCAGGAAAAAAACAAAAGTCATCAATAAAACCTTTTGTCTTTCCCTAAAAATCGACCCGAGATATGACGGAAGCAAGACGGTAATGCAACAAGGAGCGAACAATGCGGCTATTCCAGCGACAAAGGCTGTAATCAGTGATGCGATAATTAATGTTTCCATATTTATTCGAGTTTTTTTATCTCTTCAATTAATTTATTATTGGCTAGGGCCATGTTCGGGTCATCCAAGGTAAACTTGATTATTCCCTCTTTATCAACGATAAAATAAGTGTGGCCGGGTAAAGAACCGGGATGCATGGATGAATTAAGGTTTAGCACATCGTACGCCTTGGATACGGAGCGCGCGGTGTCAAAAATTATTTTTGACTTTGTTAAATTAGCCGACTTACTCACGATATCTAACCATTGGTCTTTGGGGTCTGTTACAACCGAGAAGGCCACGACATTTTCAGCGTCAAACCTGGAGTCGTTGCCGAGTTCCGCCATCTGGTTCCAACAGGCAGGATAGCACATCGACCCTTCGTTGAAGAAAAGAACAATATTTTTGCCGAGATAATTGCTTAATTTAACTATTGTTCCATCGATTGATTCAAGCTCGAAATCGGGAGCCTTTTGGCCCACCGCTTCTCTGAAATCAATTTTTTCTTTTACTTCTGAATCAATCGTATTTTGTTTTTTAGACGATGCATTCAATGCTTTATTGTCCACTGACTTGCTCCACCATACCAAACTCACAACACCTATAACAATAACGGCTATCGAAACGATTATTTTTTTGTCCATAAAGATTTTAGCTAAATTGAAATAGTAAAAAATCCCTTAATCGGGATTATAGAGACACAGCCAAAAATTTTACGACAAAAAATTTAGCTATGTCTTTGAGAGAAAAGACGGGCTATTTTCAAAAAGAGACAGCCATTTAATTATTTCTTGTGAGAGAGTATATGACTTTGTATTGTCCAGATAATATTTCCATTTATAAAAATGCTGTTTTTGATTCAAAAGGTTGTGTTGATTAAAGAAATATAAAATTATTCCAAGAATCAAAAGTGAAAAAATAAACAGCGAAGTAAAGGTCGCGTTTGAAAACTGGCGCCAATCATTGATGTGATCAAGACCGTTCGCGCACACTGAAAATCCATTCTCAGCATAGGGACAATTCGCCATCGGCGCTTCGGACATGTGGCCGAATTGAAACAAGCCAAAAATTCCTATGCCGATATAGGCAAGTAAAATAAAAAGACCGAGAAATAATTTTGCGCTACGTAAATTCATGTTTGTTACTTATTAATTTGTTTATACAGCCAGATGCCGAGCAGAATCAGGTCAATCGCCACTATTATAACAAGGACAAGACCTAACCCTCCCCCCATCATCCCGCCATACCCGTATCCATATCCCATAACGCTGCTATTATATCATATATTTATAAAAAAACAAAACTATTGATTTTGATTGTCAATATGAAACGCTTTATGCAGCCAGCACCACCCCAAAAAGCTTTCCGCCAACGCGATCCACCCGATAATTGCAATCACAAGGTTCGCCCAATTTGCGTCAAAATGCGGCGCCCACGGCCCAAGCCACCAAAAGGCTAAAACAAATCGCAATATCCTATCCAATTTTCCCAAATTTGCCATAAAATTTCCATTCATTATTTTAATAATTTTCGACCTTTTATTTTGAGTTGTTAATAATGTCTTGAATAATCCGGTCAATTTCTTTTGGCCTTTCGCCTAAATCAACCTGCGGGAAAAAATGCGGTAGAACAATCGGCCGCAGGCCGGAAATAAAGGTTTGGTTGTCTTTGGTATAAACATTTATCTTGCAGGGAAGACAAAGCCCGAGCTTGATGTCTTTATTTAGAAACTCATCGGCAAATTTCGCGTTGCAGAATTCAACTATCTTAAATGGTTCTCTATCAAAGCCTTTCTCGCTCAAAGTTTTTTGCACGTCATGAATATACAAAACCCGCATGCCGGCTTTGGCAATTTCATCCTGCACATCCTGCACCGCTTCATCAAATACTTTTGCAGTAATTATAGTATAGTCAAATTCCATATGTTTATTATATAAATTATAATTTATTACTTTTTAATCTCAAAGAATTCAAAACAACGCTAATGCTACTGAAGGCCATGGCGGCGGCGGCAAATATCGGGTTGAGCAATATCTTGAAAAACGGGTATAAAACCCCTGCCGCCACGGGAATAAAAGCGATATTGTAGAAAAACGCCCAGAAAAGATTCTGTTTTATTATTCTCATCGTGCGTTTTGATATGCTTATCACTTCCGGGATAAGCATCAAGTCCCCTCTCATCAGGGTAATATTGGCCGATTCCATCGCTATATCCGTACCCTCGCCCATGGCAATGCCGATATTGGCCTGGGTAAGCGCCGGAGCGTCGTTTATCCCATCCCCGATCATCGCCACAATTTTCCCTTGTCCCTGCAGTTCGCGCACTTTTTCCGACTTCTTGTCGGGCAATACCTCGCTCATCACGTTGTCTATGCCCGCCTTGAGCGCGATAGCTCGAGCCGTGCGGCTGTTGTCGCCGGTAATCATCCAAACATCTATGTTGTTTCTCTTGAGGGCTTGCACCGCTTTGATTGATTCATTTTTCAACACATCGGCCACAGCCAGCGCGCCCTTAATTTTTTTATCAATTACCAGAATCATTACCGTCTTGCCTTCGTTTTCCAGCTTGGCAATATCAGCTTCATAAGGAGAAATATCCAAGCCAAGATCTGCCACTAAGGCTCGGTTCCCTAAATATGCTTCAACTTTTTGATTCTGTATCTGCAAAAATCCTTTTAGTCCCTTTCCGGAAATGGCTTTAAAATCTTCCAATTTATATAGGGAAATTTTTTCTTTGGTTGCCTCGGCCAGAATCGTCTGATCAAGCGGATGGGATGATTTCTGATCCAAACTCGCGGCATATTGCAATATGGCCTGCGCCAAAGGATGTTCGGAGCGCTGTTCCAAGGAAGCAGCCAGATTTAAAATTTCTATTTTAGGGTGTTCGCCATTAAAGGCAAGGATATCGGTTAATTGCGGTTTGCCTTCGGTCAGCGTGCCGGTTTTGTCTAAAATAATCGTGTTTATTTTATTGGCAATTTCAAGCGAAGCAGCATCTTTTACCAAAATTCCCCGGGAGGCGGCACTGCCGGAAGAAACCATAATAGCCATCGGGGTAGCGAGTCCTAAAGCGCACGGACAAGCGATTATCAAGACTGCCACAAAATTAATAAGTGCAAAAGTAAAAGCGGGAGCAGGGCCGAAGAACAACCAAACGGCAAAAGTCAACACAGCCACCACAAATACCGCAGGGACAAAATAAGAAGAAACCAAGTCGGCCAAACGCTGAATCGGCGTCCACCATTTTGATGATCTGTGAAAGTATCGTATCTTTGCCGATCTTCGTAGTCCGGAAAGTAAAAGTCCCGAATTTATTTATGGTGCTGCCGATAACCAAACTGCCCGCTGTTTTATGGACCGGCATCGATTCTCCGGTAATCATCGATTCGTCGATTTCCGAATCGCCTTCAATTATTTTCCCGTCAACCGGAATTCTTTCTCCCGGCCGGACAACTATCAAATCACCGACAACCACATCGGCAATCGGGATTTCAATTTCCCTTCCATCCTTTACAATTTTCGCGGTTTTCGGTTGAAGCCCGATGAGTTTCTTGATAGCTTCCGAGGCCCTGCCTTTCATTAAGGCCTCAAAATATTTTCCCAGAAGAATCAAAACGATAATTATGGCCGAGGTGTCAAAATATAGCGCCGGTTTTATTCCCCCTTCTGAGAAAAAGGCGGGGAAAATAGTAACTCCCGCACTATAAAAATAAGCGGAGAGCGTCCCGATAGCAATCAGAGTATTCATATCAGCGGTACGGTATTTTACAACAAGCTTCAGCCCGCTATAAAATTGGGAACCAACCCAGAATTGTACAGGCGTTGTCAACAGGAAAAGCAGCCAATTATTATTCAAAATTTTAGGAACAAAGGGAAACCATTCCGGAAAACTGCCTAGAAATATAAAAATAGAGAGAATACCACCGATAATGAGTTTTCTTTTCATCTTTTTTATCTCCTCCTCCCGTTCCATCGCCGCATGATCGTGATGCGGAGAACTCATATCCATATCCGGCATTTCTGCTGCTTCTTTTTTGGGAAAATTACACCGCTTTTTCCAAACCCGATTCGGAGATAACATTTTCGTCAAATTCAATGAGGGCCGATTCGGACGCGAAATTGACCGAAGCCGAATGCACGCCGGCTGCTTTTGAAAGCACGCGTTCAATCGTCGCCACGCAGCTGGCGCAGTGCATTCCCCGTATTTTGTAAGTTTTTATATTGTTCATATTACCTGTAGTGAGCTTGCTGAATTATTTGCGTTTCAGCTGGTAAACTTTTAAAATTTCCTTAGCGGCTTTTTTCGTCTCCCCGCTTTTGATCTGATTTACCACGCAATGTCCCAAATGCCCCTCCATAAGAGCGTCTTCCACGTTGGAAAGACCCTGCTTGATGGCAGAGGTTTGGGTGATGATATCTATGCAATAAATATCTTGGTCCACCATTTTCTGCAAACCCCGCACTTGGCCCTCAATAATCCTAAGTCTCCTGATAAGTTTTTGTTTGTCTGTAGGCATACCAAAAGCATATACCCCCTAGGGGGTATTGTCAAGAAGTTATCCCCCACACTTATCGCAAAGAAGTTATAAAATAACGCTCCTTTGGAGTATCTTTGCAATAAGTGTGGGGGTTATCCACATCCTAAATTAATTTCATTTCCTTCCCCACTTCTCCGAGTATCTCAAGCGCCCGGTCGATCTGCTCTTGGGTATGCGCGGCGGAAATCTGGAAACGTAGCCGTGCTGTGCCTTCCGGCACGACCGGAAACCAAAGCCCGACCACAAAAAGACCTTTTTCCAGAAG
>LCGX01000015.1 GCA_001000035.1 Candidatus Nomurabacteria bacterium GW2011_GWF2_43_8 | reverse complement strand
AGCCGCCACCTGCGCCCCCAGATTGTAATAATTCTGCCAGTTGGCTGCCGCGCCGGACAGGTGGTTGTCGTGGTTGCCCCGTATCGGGAAGGTGATGTTAAACATCCCGTTGTTCACCCCGCCGTTCACGGCTATTTTCCAGGCATCCATTCCAGTCTGTGTGAAACCGTCACCCTCCAGGTCGCCGGAATAAAGGGTCAGGACGGGGTTGAGGGCTTTGGCCTGGACAGACAGGGTTTTGAGTACCCCGGTGTCGCTTTTGGTATCTCCCCAGGCTACGAACCGGAATGCCGTCTGGGCGCTGGCGCCGGAAACCCCGATGAAGAAAAACCCAATGTGAACATTTGTCCAGTATGCACGGCGCATCCGGGGGCTCTGCCGGTGCCCAACAAGCAGGCCATAGAGAATGTCATTAAAGTCGGTTTGGCCATAAATGGAAAAATCGCGGACTTCACTGAATTTGACCGCAAGAATTATTTTTATCCGGATATTCCGAAGGGCTACCAGATTTCCCAATATAAATATCCGATTGTTGTGGGCGGGCGTTTGGCAGATTTTGATGTTACCCGCGTGCATTTGGAAGAAGATACGGCGAACAATAAGCACGACCGAGGGGACTTTTCCCTAATAGATTTTAATCGCGCCGGTGTGCCATTGATGGAACTGGTGACCGAACCGCACACTTTTGAGAGCGCCGAAGAAACTGCCCAGAAAGCGACAAAATTCGCCAAAGAATTGCAGTTAGTGCTCTGGTATCTGGGAGTGTCGGAAGCGAATATGGAAAAAGGCGAAATGCGAATAGAAGCAAATATTTCCGTTACTAATGATCCAAAAATTTTGGGAACAAAAGTAGAAGTAAAAAATCTTAATTCTTTTCGCAGTGTTGAACGTGCTATAAAATATGAAGTTGACAGAATGACTGAACTTTTGGAAACAGGCAAGGGGAATGAAATAATACAGGAAACACGGGGCTGGGATGAAAACAAGCAAGAAACTTTTTCCCAGAGGAAAAAAGAAGGAAGTTCTGATTACCGGTATTTTCCGGACCCCGATTTGCCGAAAATGAAATTGCACGAGGCCTTCGATCTGAAGAAAATGAAAGAAAAACTGCCGGAATTACCGGAAGTCAAGCGCGCGAGATATAGAAAAGAAGGTTATAAAGAAGAAGATGTAGAATTAATAATAGAACACCCTTTTTTGACTGAATGGCTTGAGGGGGTAAAAAAAGAAATAAAAAATAAAACTGCATTACCGATTGCATATAATTATATTGCTTCTGATTACTTGGGTATAGAAAAAAATATTGCAGGAGTAAAATTTCCAAGTTATAAAAATTTTGCTGAACTTATTGATTTAGTATTTGAAAATAAAATTTCTTCCCGCGCAGCCAAGAATATTTTAGCGATGATAGTTATTAAAGACGAATCTCCGTTGAAATTAGCTACTGAAAAGGGATTGTTGCAAACCAGCGACACCGGCGCGCTCAAGCAAATCGCGCAGAAAATTATCGAGGCCAATCCGAAAGTCGTGGCGGATTACAAAGGCGGAAAAAGACAGGCCTTGATGTCTCTGGTCGGGCAGATGATGAAAGAAACGAAAGGCAGCGCAAACCCCGCGCTGGCAAAGGAAATATTATTAGAATTACTAAAGTAAAAATATGAAAACATATGGTGAATGTATAAAAGAAGCAAATGAGAAGGGTATAGCCATTGGTCATTTTAATATTTCAAACTTAGAAACTCTGCACGCTATTTATAACGCTGCTAAAAAATTACAGGTTCCTATCATAATAGGACTTACGGAAAATGAAAGTGAATTTTTCGGGCGGACTGAAGCTGTGGCAGTAATTCGAGCCCTTCGTTCTCGCGATAATTATCCGATTTTTTTGAATGGTGATCACCACTATAGTCTAGAAGCCGCTAAGACATCCATTGACGCAGGGTATGATTCTGTTGTTATTGATCTAGTAAAGCTTCCATTTGAAGAAAATATTAGGATAACGAAGGAATGTGTAGATTACGCTAGACAGGTTGCAAAAAAAGAAAAAAGAGAAATTTTAGTTGAAGCAGAGCTGGGTTTTATAGGCACAGGTTCTAAAATTTTAGATAAACTTCCTGATGGAGTATCTGAAGCCACAATGACTACCCCAGAAGATGCTAAGCGTTTCGTAGCAGCGACCGGAGTGGACCTGCTTGCTCCTTCGATTGGTAATGTTCACGGAATGGTCAAGAGTGGCAACCCGCGCCTGCATCCGGAAAGAGTAAAGGCAATTCGTGCCGCTACTGGCATCCCACTGGTCTTGCACGGCGGTTCGGGGTCAATGAGTGAAGATTTTATCGCCTGCATTAAAGAAGGTATTGATATTGTGCACATCAATACAGAAATTCGGGTCGCATTCACCGAAGCGTTAAAAAAATCCTTAACTAACTTGCCTGAAGAAATTACCCCGTATAAATATTTACCTCCTACAGTTGAAGCTGTGCAAACTGTCGTTGAAGCTCGACTAAAACTTTTTAGTGGAATGAAATAAACCCTTGAAAGAAGAAATCCTAAAATTCTTCAAAGGAGACGCGGATGACAGCGAGGAAACGCTGGTAAAATATTCGCATGACGCAAGCTTGCTCGAGGTGCGTCCGAAGCTCGTGCTTTTTCCGTGCGATTCCGAAGACGTAAAAAATCTGGTGAAGTGGGTTTCGGAAAACAAAGAAAAGTATCCGGATTTATCGATTACCGCCAGATGCGCGGGTACGGATATGTCCGGCGGAGCCATCGGAGAATCCATCATCCTCAATTTTACCCGCTATATGAATAAGCTGGCGGGAGGGCCACTGCCGATGGACGATGTCTGGCCCATTAACACGAAGAAAAAAAAGGTGACCAGTTTTATGAATTATCCCCTGGTCCCGTCCTATATCACGGCGGAGCCCGGAATGTTTTACCGCGATTTTGAAAAGATAACTTCCGAGAAAGGCCTGATTTTGCCGTGTTTTACCGCGTCTAAAAGTTTGAACGCGATCGGCGGAATGTTCGGCAATAATTCCGCCGGCGAAAGGACTTTGAAATACGGGCAGATGGAAAATTTTGTGTTGTCCGCTAAGGTTGTTTTGGCCGACGGGAATGAATATCTGGTAAAGCCGCTTAACCGGAATGAACTGGAGAAAAAAATGAAGCAGGGGAATTTTGAGGGAGATATTTACAAAAATATTTTTGATTTGATAAAAAATAATAAAGAAGAAATACAAGAGGCCAAGCCGAAAGTGCGCAAAAATTCTTCAGGATATTATATTTGGAACGTCCTAGGCAATCAAATAGAAAATTCTTTTGATTTAAATAAATTGCTTGTCGGTTCGCAGGGAACATTGGGCATTGCCACTGAAATTACATTGAAGCTTATTCCCGACAATAAGCATTCCAAGCTGGTGGCTATTTTTATGAAGGACCTTGAGCCGCTGGGACGGCTGGTGGAAGAAATTTTAACGCTTAAACCCGAAACACTGGAAACCTACGATGACAAAACAATGAAACTGGCTGTTCGGTTTTTCCCAGATTTTCTTAAAAATAAAGGGTTTTTTGGAATGATTAAATTTATCTGGAGTTTTTTGCCTGAATTTTTCATGATGATAATGGGCGGTTTTCCGAAGTTGATAATTTTAGCCGGATTCGCCGGTGATGATGAGAAGTCTGTAAATGACAAATGCATTGAATTGGAAGAAAGCATAGCGAATTTTAAATTGAAGGTACACATAACAAAATCCGAGGCGGAGGCAGATAAATATTTGGATATCAGAAGAGAAAGTTTTGCTTTGCTCCGAAAGCATGTGAGGGGCATGCGTACGGCTCCGTTTATTGATGATATAATCGTCCGTCCGGAATTTTTGCCAAAATTTATTCCGGAGCTGAACAATATTTTAGGCAAATACAAACTCACTTATACGCTCGCTGGCCATATCGGGGACGGGAATTTTCACGTCATTCCCCTTATGGATTTTAAACGCAAAGACACGGCAAAAATAATTTTGGAGCTTGGAGAGGCTGTGTATGATTTGGTGGTCAAATATCACGGCTCTATCACCGCCGAGCATAATGATGGCCTCATCCGCACGCCTTATTTGCGCAAAATGTATGGGAATGAAATTGTCAGAATTTTTGAAAAGGTCAAAGAAATTTTTGACTCTAAAAATATTTTCAATACGGGCAAAAAAATTGCTACTCAAAATTTAGGTGGTACTAAAGAATATATCGCCTCGCATATCGCGGTGGAACATCGGACGGTCCATAAAGTTTAATTTTGACTTTCCGCAAATGTTCGAGTATACTCACTTCTATGTTTATTATTAAAGCTGAAAAGAAAGATGGAAGCGCAAAATTGGACGCTTTAAGAAAATCCGGACGAATTCCGGCTGTTTTTTACGGAGCCGGAAAAGACACGACCCCTATCTCCATTTCTACGACCGAATTCAAAAAAATCTGGCGGGAAGCGGGGGAGTCTTCCACGGTTAAGATCGGCATGCCGGAGGGGAACATCGATACTCTTATCCATGAAGTGCAGGTTGATCCGGTAACCGACGAGCCGATTCATGTGGACTTTTTGGCCATAGATATGACAAAAAAGATACGCGTTAAAGTGCCCCTTGTTTTTGAGGGGGTATCCGGCGCGGTCAAGAATGGAATCGGCAATCTGGTCAAAGTCCTTTATGAACTTGAGATTGAGGCCCTGCCGGACGACTTGCCGCACAATTTGACCGTTGATATTTCAAAATTAGAAACGCTCAAAGATCAGGTTTTTGTTTATGATGTGAAGTTGCCGACCGGGGTCGCCGTTATCAACAGTCCAGGCGACGTCGTGGTTTCCGTGGTTGAGCAAGTAGAAGAAAAGGAAGAAATTGTAGTACCGGTTGACCTTTCTGTTATCGAGGTTGAAAAGAAAGGCAAGAAAGAGGAAGAAGGTGAACCCGGAGCCGAAACTGCGCCACCTGCGCCGGAAGAAAAAACAGAAAAGAAGATAGAAAAAAAATAAGGTATGTTATAACCCGGTAGTAGATCTTTGAAAAAGGCTCATTACCGGGTATAATGAGAACTATGGGAAAGAAAACCATAGTTTTTGTTTTGTTGGCTTTGTTTTCCGGTTTTATTCTTCCGGCCTCTTTAGGGCGTGCCGCTTTTGACTGTCTCCAACTGACGGAATCTTCCAGGCAGGCGGACAAAGATTATTGCGAAAACGAGCTCCATCAGATAGAGGCGGAACTCCAAGCACTTCTCAATAAGCAGAAAGAACAGCAGAAACAAACAGGAACACTCAAGGGAGACGTCGATTATTTGACCAGTCAGATCAATGCCCTGAAAGCGAAAATAAAAGCCCGGGCGCTGGCGATTGCTCAATTGAAAGTAAATATTACAGAGAAGGTTAAAAAAATTGAATCGCTTTCCGATAAGATAGATAGCGAACACGAATCACTGGCCCAGCTTTTAAGAAACACCAATGAATTCGATTACAGTAATAATTTAGTGAGTTTGATTCTTTCCAACGAAAGCATTTCCAATTTTTACAGCGATTTGGAATCTTATAATTCCATCAAGCAGGCCGTAAAGAATTCCGTTGATGTTATAAACGGCGTGAAGGAGGAAACGGAAGTGGCCAAACAGGACCTTGAAAAAAAACATGATGCCGAAACCGACGCCAAAGTCGAACTGGAAAATGCCCAGAAAAAAGTTGTCCAGTCGGAAACAGAGAAAAAACAGCTCCTGGCGATTTCCAAGAATAAAGAGGCGGAGTACCAACGATTGGCTGCCGAGAAAAAAGCCCGGGCCGATAAAATTCGGGCCGCTCTTTTCCCGCTTCGCGACGCGCAGGCGATTCCCTTCGGCGACGCTTTGAGATATGCCGAGCAGGCCAATGCTAAGACAGGCGTCCGACCGGCGCTCATCCTGGCTATTTTAAAACAGGAAACCAATATCGGGGCCAACGTCGGTTCTTGCGTTATTACCAACCTCATAACCGGCGAGACAAAAAGCGTCAATTCGGGGACTGTTTTCAGCCGGGGAATCCATCCGACCCGGGATTTGCCCCTTCTGCAGACAATATTGAAAGAGCTTGGGCGAAATCCGCTGACCACCCGGGTTTCGTGCCCGTTGTCGGTGGGATACGGAGGAGCCATGGGGCCGGCGCAATTTATTCCTTCCACTTGGAATCTGATAAAAGGGAGAATTGCCGGCGCGCTGGGCAAATCTGTTCCCGATCCGTGGAATCCGGCCGACGCGATTATGGCCTCGTCCATTTTATTGAAGGACAGTGGCGCGGCGGCTCAAACCTACACGGCCGAATGGAATGCGGCTTGTAAATACTACTCTGGTCGGCCCTGCACAGACCCGACGGTAAAAAATGCCTTTTATGGCAACAGTGTTATGGCCTTGGCGACTAAGATGCAGGCGGACATAGACCTATTAGTCCCGTAGTGAGCTTTGCTCTACTACTGGGATTTGCTTTCTCAATAAAATCGTGATAATCTAGGTGAAAATCAATGAACGGAGTGAATATGATTTTCCCTACCCTGTTAAATAAATTTTGCAGGGCAAAATTTGTCCGAAGGACATTTAACAGGGTAATGATTTTAACACTCATTTCATTCGTTTAAAATCAATTATGAAAAAGGACATACATCCGAAATATGATTTAAATACCAAAGCCACTTGCGCCTGCGGAGCGGTTTTTCTTGTTGGCTCGACGATGCCGGAAATTAAAATGGAAATTTGCAGCCAGTGCCATCCTTTCTACACAGGCAATGAAAAAATAATGGACACTGCCGGACGCGTAGAACGTTTCAAAAAACGAGCTGTCGCTACCACTAAAGCGAAAGCTAAGAAATAAATGGATTGGGAAGAGTGGAAAAAAAGTCAAGAAAACGTGGAAACGGAATCCCGGTTTGAAGGCGGGACGAATGAAATAGTATTGGAAGTGCGGGCGGGTGCCGGCGGAGACGAAGCGTCTCTTTTCGCGTGGGAGCTCGCGCACATGTACGAGAAATATAGCGAAATGCAGGGCTGGCTCTGGAGAGTGAATTATGAATCAAAAAGCGACCTGAATGGTTATAAAGAAGCAAGTTTCGAAATAAAAGGTAAGGATGTTTACAAAAAAATGCGCTATGAGACCGGTGTGCACCGAGTGCAGAGAATTCCGGCGACCGAAAAAAATGGCCGGGTGCATACCTCCACCGCGTCGGTGGCGGTTTTGCCGATTCGCAAAAAAATTACTTTTCAGATAAACCCCGCTGATTTTGAATTGGAATATTCCCGCTCCGGCGGCAAAGGCGGACAGAATGTGAACAAAGTTGAAACCGCCGTGCGCATCATTCACAAACCGACTGGGCTTGATGTGCGTTCCACCAACGAGCGTAGCCAGCTGGCCAACCGCGAAAAAGCAATGATGATTTTAACGGCGAAACTTCAGCAACTCGAAGAAGAGAAAGAAGCGGCCAAGCATGCCGATCTACGGAAAGGCCAGATCGGCACCGGCGACCGTTCCGAAAAAATCCGCACCTATAATTATTCACAAGACCGCGTGACCGATCATCGCATCAAAAAATCCTGGCACAATTTGCCGAAAATAATGGAAGGGGGATTAGATGAAATAATTAAAGATTTAGATTCAGGAGCGGTGGGCCTGTCCGCCAATTCCGGGGCGGAGGAAGAAGAAGAGGAATAAATGCGCAAGGCGAAACCTTACGCAGAAACCTTACGCAGAGGAAAGTGAATATTTTTTTCTCGTTTCCTTAATGTATCATATATGATAGGTTAATGATTTTTATAGAGTGTTGCACTTACTTGTTGAACTTAGTTCAAAAATGCTTGACAAATTGATATAAAATAAGCTCTAATATTAAAGAAGGAGGGAAGTTCCATGGAAATTGCGATAGTAGTAGCGGTAGCGGTGGCGGTGCTCTGTACGCTCTGCTGGTGGTGGGGTGCTGGCTTGCCAGCAAGACCACCACAATCACGAAGAAGCAGCGGGCGTACAGGTTCGCGGCGATCATGTTCGCCGCGACTTTCGCGACCCTCGTTCTCGGCACGCTCGGTGTGTCGGTGAACGAATGGCTCCTGCTGGGGCTTGCCCTGGCCGGGTTGCTGGGGATCATCCTCGGTTCTGTTTGGATGGTTCCCAGCAAAGAATCGTGCTTGACGCACAATCAGGCACTTCGGACCGGTTTGGCGCCACCTTGTGCCAGGCCGGTCTTTCTTTTTTCAAAATTGCTTTTCGTTTTGCATATGATATGCTTTCAATATGAATACACCCGAAAAAGGCAAGTTTAGACATATTGTTTTTCGTGATGGCGACACTTGGTATGCTGTCGCTTTGGAATTTAATATTGTTGAATCTAGTGATGATCCTAAACTAGCTTTCATGAATTTATTGCAAGCTGTCAGCGGATATGTTCAATCTTCTAGAAAATTAAAAGGAGCGAGGTATTATCCATTGAATCAAAAAGCGGATTCTGAATATGAAGAACTTTGGAAGAATTTACATTCTCCTAAACCAATCAAATCTCCGTTTCAAATTGATATGTATGGTGTAGCCACAGTGTAATGACTAAAAAATTATTTAATTGGACGTTTCGTGATGTAGATAGTTTTCTAAAAGAACATAAATTTACACTTAACTATACAAACGGTAGCCACCATTATTATATTGGACATAAAAACAATATTCTTAGACATGTTTGTGTTCCGTTTCATGGAAGTAAAGTTATAAAACCTAGAACTCTAAGAGGCATAATATTGCAGTCTGGTATATCACAGAAAGAGTGGTTGGAAGATTAGAATCTGGCGCGATGGGGGATGAAGAGGAAGAATAAATTTAATATTTGACGAATGGGTATTTGTTGTGCTATAATCCATACGAAAGGGGAAACATATGAAAAACAGCACAGGGTTCTTTCTTCTCTCCGCCGGTGCGGCATTTTGCACGGTGGGCGCGTTTGGTGGAGGCAGTATAGCACCCTTCGCCGCCGGTTGCGCGGTGTGGTTGGGCCTAGGCGCGATTTGCTTGGCGATTAAGCTCGCTATAGAAATCGAACCCCCCTAGGTCCGTGAAGTAAGCAGACACATCACGGGTCGGGAGCGCTGATGTGCTCCCGACATTTTATTTTAGTTGTGATATCCTTTTGATGTAGGGTCTCATTTAGCGAAGTTGGGTTTCTACGCCCGCCCGCCTTGGGAGGGTTTATAAGTAGTTTTTTGTCCTTTTTCGTAAAAAAGGAAGAAGTAATAAAGTATGGCTACAAAGCTATATGTAGGGGGACTCCCTTACAGCACTCAAGAGGATGCTCTGAAAGAGCTCTTCGCGCAGGCCGGATCAGTTGTATCCGCTGTGATTATCATGGACAAAATGTCCGGTCGTTCAAAAGGTTTTGGATTCGTAGAAATGGATACCGCCGATGCAGCCGCAAAGGCAATCTCAATGTTCAATGACCAAGAATTCGAAGGACGCAAGCTGACTGTCAACGAAGCTCGTCCGATGGAAGCTCGCCCACCAAGAAGTGGCGGTAACGATAGAGGTGGATACGGTGGAGGAGGTGGACGACGAGAATACTAAAAATAGCTCGATTATAAATATTTCTTGGCATTACTCCATCCTTCGGATGGAACCTTCCGCCAGCGAAATATTTATAATCTTCGCACTACAAAAAACCACCTAAAGGTGGTTTTTTGTTTGCTTCCATGGGTTATTTTTGATATAGTTTTTTAGGTTAGTTAGTTTGAGCGTGTAGTTCAGTCCCGCCAGAGGTCGGGCAGGGTTCAGTAGGATTTGTTGGTTGTTATATTGAGCGTGTAGCCCCGACGCATTAGGTCGGGGAGCCGACTGAAACGTCGGCTTTCAGTGTCCTTTAATTTTTTACAAGAGCGTGTAGTTCAGTGGTAGAACGCTGTCCTGATAAGACAGAGGCCGATGGTTCGATCCCATCCACGCTCACTAGAAGAAACGTAAATTTAGTTTGTTTTAACTTTAAATTTACGTTTTACCGTCTTCTAACCAATAGCTTCACACCACTTGCATTGGAGTTAAGTAATTAATTCCTCCGTGAACGGTAAATAGGGTAGATAAGAACAAATAATGGGTAGATTGGTCTATTTTTGGGTAGATTTGATGATTACTTGTGTAGATTTGAGTAATCATTATAATAATAAGTATGCGTATTTTACTTAAAAAATTTGGTGATTTGTTGTTATCAAGGGAATTAGGTAGTGAAGCCCTGAAGGCATTTCAGCCAACACTACGCGAGCTTTCTAAAGATGAAGAGTTAGAAATAGATTTTTCTGGTGTATTGACGTTATCACCATCATGGGCAGATGAATTTCTAAGTCCGTTATTTAGCCAACTAGATGATAAATTAAT
>LCGX01000014.1:15293-19335 GCA_001000035.1 Candidatus Nomurabacteria bacterium GW2011_GWF2_43_8 | reverse complement strand
AAACGGGTAACTTCTTACCGTATATGCCTACGATTCCGCATTTTTCTTTTATTTCTTGGCTCATTTAAAGTATTGAATCGCGTTTTTAAAAATTTTTAAACCTTTACCCTCTTTCTCAATTTCCTTTTTCATTTGCCTGTCCCGTAGGGAGCTTGCTTTCCTTCGGGACCACAGCGGACTTTGGTGGGAAAACATCGCGCGTTCCGGATGAGGCATAAGGCCGAGCACTCTGCCATTCTATGCCAAAACGCCGGCAATGTCATAATCCGACCCGTTCGGGTTCTTTTCAAGATTTTGGAAGCGGCAGATTTTCCCTTTTTCGTAAACAAAAGCGATTTGAGTGGATTTTTTTCCACCAGAGGCGGATCCGCCTTGGGCGGACATTTTTTTGTCTTCTTTTTTTTCAATGACGTAGCGTCCCTCACCATGCGCGATTGGCAGAGATATTTTTTTAATCCCTACGAGCCAGGGACTCCTCCCATTAACTTTTAAATCCACCCAGCGATCAAGATATTTTCCATTTTTATTGTAAGTGAGCCCTCCGGGCAAGATTCCGAGGTTGGTCATTATTTGGAATCCGTTGCAAATGCCGATAGCCAATGTATCGCGGGACAAGAACTCCGCCAGTTCTTTGGCCAGATGATTTTTGAATTTATTGGCGTAGGCCTTTCCGCTGCCGGTGTCATCGCCATAAGAAAATCCCCCCGGAAAGGCCAGTATCTGGTATCCCGACAGCATTTTCGGGTTTTTGATTAAATCATTGATGTGTACGATGTCCGCGACTCCGCCCGCGCTTTCAAAAGCGAACTTCGTTTCTTCTTCGCAATTGAGCCCGTACCCCGACAGTATTATAATTTTTGGTTTTGATTTTTTCATGTGATTTAGTAAAATCATGCTGGGCATTAATAAACTTCTTGCTGATAACATTTTTCGCAGTAAATAATTTCCGGCCGGTCAGGAGCGTAGGAGGTTTCAAATTCATTAGGGCAACCCTCCTTCATGCATTTCCTGTGCCAGAGCTTCATAGGATTACGTTTTGATACACGCTCATAGTGTCTTTCGTTAAAATGTTTTCTGGGTAAAGGAACATTTAATTGTCTGAGAATTTGGAGTTCCAACTCAGATATTTTATAAGCCCGTTTATTCTCTTCATCTTCAATAACCTCTTTCAGAATAGTATCGTCAACGTCTTTTATGTTGTCTGGCAGTTCAGAAGATTTTTTTGTTATCTCGTGTTTATTAAATTCTATTTTTGTCCAATTTAATCCTTTTTCCTTCGCCTGTTTTTCTGATAAAGGAAGATAGCTATAAGCCAAGGTTTCATTATAACCGAAAAAAGAAAGCTCGCTTGGAAAAAATTCTCCGTACCCATATACTCTGCCTTTTTTATCAATATAGGGCATTTCATCCATGTGTTTTTTTATTTTTTCGACCATTTCAAAATACTCGTCTTTTGTATATTGTTTATTTAAAATACAATATCTTTTGTGCTTTAGCCCAATACAACCAAATAAGTCGTCATTGGACGCAACAATGTGATAAGAATATTCAATATTAGAACCTTGAGCCCAGCAATCGATTGAAAACTTGATCATACTTTCATTGTCTCCTGCGCCCATGCAATCATAGACGAATCTAGCGTTCCCGCCCCAGAAAGTAACATCCTGGGAATCATAAACCGGCTTTAAGTGACAAAACTGGCAGTTCTTACAATCCTCCAACCCAACCGAATCAAAGCTGCTAAAAGAATTTTTTGATTCATACAAATAATTACCGGAGACATTATTGTTTTTTGTTCCCTCCATAAATTTTTTAGGATATTTCAAATCTTCTTCCGTGAATTTATCAATTAATTTTAAGACAACTGCATAAGAACCAGTGTCATATTCTTTAATTTTTTCCCCATATTCTTCTTTTGTATATTGTTGATTAAAAATACAATGGGCCTTATTTCTCAGATTGAAACAACCGAGACAATCATGGCACCCTCGAAGATTTTTTGAAAAAGAAACGTTCAGGCAGTCCTCGCAATCAACGCTATATATCACCCTGCTGCATTTTCTGACATTTATACATTCAAAACACAGTTCTGAACTATCGCACATATAACAATCCAGGCATCTGTTGCTGTGAGGTGTGAAAGTTGTATAAACACAATCTTCCGAATATTGGGTATTGGTAACCATAAAGCAATTTCGGTTGTAAGTACCCATCATTGTGTATTCACTGTTTACTAAAGTAGTGTATTGACTCTGCATTGAAAATTGGGGCACTTTGCGCATTAGTTCCCTAAACTGTGTAAAAAATGGTTTTGAAAAGTCATAATCTTGGCCGTATGATATGGCATCCCAATCATCAGACCACCAAGCTTTGGGAGAATATATTGGAGTTTCAAAACCTTCTGGAAATAAAGAAATGCATCTTTCTCCGGTTTTATCGCATTTTCGCACATAAAAATTGCGGTCGTTTAGGAAGCTCATTCTTCTTTGCATTCGGCATTCTGGGCAAAACGTCGGCGGAGGGACTTTGATTTTCTCATAAAAATTGAAATCTTCTTTCCCCACACCAAACTCATTTTTACAATTTTGACAGATTTTTGTTTCGTTTTCCATATTTAATATACCTCCTGTTGATAACATTTTTCGCAATATAATTTATAAATTTTCTGATCTGCTGGTTTGTAGGAGGTTTTTATGTGCGAATCGCATTTAAAGCAAGTGGTATCCCAAAGAACTCGTGGGTTTCTTTTTTTCATTCTGTCCTCGTGGCGGCAGTTAAAGCACCTCTCGGGAATTTTCAACCCTATTCTCTTATAAAACGCTATTTCTCTTTGGATTAATTTGTAATTTTTACCACATTTTTGGCATGCCAAGATCTCCTTTATCAAATCATCGCTATAGTCCTTTGGATTTTGAGGCAAATTGGAAAAATTTATGGTTTCCTGACCGCTAGTACTGGGAATATTGTTCTGCCATTTAAATCCTTGCGCCAAGGCGGCTATTTTTTCAAGGGGCATATATTCGTTTGCAATTGATTCGTTGTAGCCGAACGAGGATAACTCTTTCGGGAAAAAATATCCCCATTCATTACCTTTTTTCATCAGTTCTGTTAGTCTAACTAAAATTTTTCCATACTCCTCTCTTGTGTATTGCTTATTAAATATGCAATATGATTTTTTTCGGAGGCCGCAACAACCAAAAATGTCATTGCAATTATAACAATTATCTGAATAGTAAACATCATTGGATTCCCAGATATTGTGGGACCCGATAACTCTATTGCAATTAACCATTGTCAGACATTCATAGCATTCCGACAGGTCGCCAGTAAAAGAGATGTCATAAGAATCCATAGCCTTTCTGACGGTAAAACAATACTTCGAATCCTCACCGCTTTTAATATCAAAAGAGTAATGCACATTATGGGCGTTGTATATATGATTACCGGAAACATTATTATTGCGAAAACCGAAAAAAGATCTCTGAGGCACTTTTCGCCTTAAAGATTCCCGGGCGGTAAGAATTTTTTCTAAATTTTCTTTCTTATTAATTGGGTTATCTTGTAAAAACTTATTGTAATCTTCCCTGTTTTTCTGTTCGTTAAAAATACAATACGATTTGTTTATTAATCCTACGCATCCGATGCAATTCATACACCCTTTACAGTCAAAAAGACCGATACTGTCAACGCAAGCTTCACACTCTTGGGAGTAAAGCAATACACTCATAACAATATTCGCATTTGAATGCATACAGATTGTCAACACAGTCGCGAGAATTCCATACTATATGGCCATAGCTGCAATCCTCGTCATTCAGGCCTCCAAAAATAAGATAACAGTTTTTACTTTCATTAATTTGGTTGGAATAGTTAGAATTTTCACATTGAATATTAACCACGCTCATCCGAGGCACAGTGTTCAATAACTTCTCAAACTGCTGGGAAAAAGGCTCATCCCAATTTATTTCGAACCCGTATGCCATAGGATCCCAATCGTCTTCCCACCACTCGGAGACATCATAAACCGGAAAAGGCGCGTCCG
>LCGX01000014.1:0-15278 GCA_001000035.1 Candidatus Nomurabacteria bacterium GW2011_GWF2_43_8 | reverse complement strand
TCTTGTAAAGAGTCTTGAAATTTCTAAAAAGCATTCGAAGCTGTTGTCGGCACTGCGGGCATTTTTCTGGTGTCGGTACCCTCATTTTTTCATAAAATCCAAAATCATCCGGTTCTATAGTAAACTCATGTTTGCAATTTTGGCAGGTCGTAGACACTGAGCTCGCCGAATGTGTTTTTGTTTCGTTTTCCATATTTAATATACCTCCTGTTGATAACATTTTTCGCAATAAACTATTTCTGGTTTATCTGGAGCGTAACTTGTTTCAAATTCATTAGGACAAAATTCTTCACCATGAAGATAGTGCTTTGCTAGATTTTTATAAATACCATTTTCTGATTTTGTGCCCGCGCATTGGCACTTTCTATGCCAAAGTTTGAGAGGGTTTAATTTACTTATTCTTCCATAGTGACGGCAGTTTGGACAGAGACGAGGCAAGGCAAGATTCATTCTTTTGTAGAACTCAAGTTCGCGTGGGATCATTTTAAAAGCAGTGCTGCATCCATGCTCGCAAGCACTTGCGTGAGCGCAGCCGATGGTTTCTTTGAGAATATCTTCATTTACAAATTTAACATTATCCGGTAAATCTTCCGGCTTTACCGTAATAGTGTAACTTTTAGTATCCGGATCGTTCCACCTTAACCCTTCTCTTAATACCTCTTCTTTTGTTTTGGGGAAATATTCCTGCGCAATTGTCGCATTGTACTCAAATTGCGACAAGCTCATGGGAAAAAACTCGCCATATTCCCCGGTGCGTTTCATGTGTTCAATGATCCTTTCTTTTAACTTTTCATATTCCTCTTTTGAATATTGTTTATTTAAAATACAATATTCTTTATTCCTAAGCGATATACAACCAAATAAATTCTTTGAATCATGTATGTGCATTGAATAAGAAACATCATAACAATCAGGTGCGCGAACGCAAAAATGGCAATTATAAGATCCTGCCACTGCCGTGCATTCGTAAATAAGTTCGTTATTTCTACCTCCGCTATAGCAGTCCATTGAATTCTTGTAAAGCATTACATCCCAGAGATATTTCACATCTTCAACCGACTTCGCGCCGAAACACATAATCGCATTTTTGGAGTTTATTATGTTGTCGCCGGTGCAATTCTGAGAGTTGGTAATATTTAAATATTTTCTAATAGATTTTTTATTGAACTCCTCAAACTCCTTTTTTGTCTTTTCCAAATCTTTGAATGAATTAAGTTGATATTCAGCAACTTTTTGTAAATATTCTTCCTTTGTAAATTTTTGGTTTTTGAAACAATATTGTCCATTGCGAAGATTAGAGCACATAAAACAATCTAAACAATTTTTACAGTTCCAAAGAAAATTAGAACTAGAGCAATTTTCACAAAAATACAAAAAGCTCCCGTTACTACAAGTGGCGCACTCTATGCATTCATATAGAAATTCGGATTTTTTTACTGCTTGCGTACAATCCACGCAATCTCTTGAATGATTACCTCGATATGTATAAAGCATATTACTAGAATCATGCGTACGAGAACATAAATAACAGTCTTTGGACCTACTCATATCGTTGTTGTATTCGCAATTTTCTGAAACACTAACGCTCAAAGCTGGAAAAGGTACAGAAAGCATAAGCTCTTTAAATTGTTCAAAAAAGGGACGAGAGAAATCAAATTCACAACCAAATACCATAGGATCAAATTCACCATTGTCAAAATATGCACGATTATAAACTTTAAAGGGCGAGTTGGGAGAAAATACAGATATGATATTTTGCCCAGTCTTGTCGCATTTTTTCTTGAATAGATTACGTTCATTGCGGAAACTCATTCGTCTCATCTGCCTACACTCCGGGCACCAAGTCGGCGGAGAAATTTTTATCTTTTCGTAGAAAGAAAAATCATCCGGCTCGATGGTGAATTTATTTTTACAATTCTGGCATTGTCTGGTTTCAGGTTTCATTTCATTTTATTTGAAAAACTATGATAAGCATTATATAACTTCTTGACGCCCGCCTCGACCACCTTTCCCTCATCCGAAATTATGAGCTTCCCGTCCCCTGCCACCTTTCCCAGCTTGGTGTGGGGAATTTTTTTTATCATTTTTTCAAATTTCGAAATATTTGGAGGCGATACGGAAACGAGAATTCTTCCCTGGCTTTCAGAAAATAGTTTTATGTCCGGTGCGATGGCATCTCCGGGCATATTTTTTATTGAAACCTTGCACCCCAGCATTCCACCGATGCAGGCTTTGGCCAGTGCAATGCAAAGCCCGCCGGAGGTTACGGAAAGCGACGAAGCAACAAACTCTTTTTCTATTGCCCGCTCCAGCGCCAAATAAGTTTTGAGATTTTTTTTCAAATTTACTCTTGGCACATTATTGCCTATTGCGTTACCCCCTTCTTGCTCGGCGAGCATTTTGAAGTATTCTCCTCCCCCGAGTTCGTCGTACGTTTCTCCCAACAAATAAATCGTGTCGCCCGCTTTTTTGAATTCCGGAGAGACGGTTTTATACAGGTTTTTCATCACGCCAATCGCGGAAATTAAAAGCGTCGGCGGTATAGAAATAGCAACCGGATTTCCCTTCTCATCATAGATACTGTCTTTGCCGGAAATAAAAGGCGTTCCGTAGCCGACAGCGTAGTCGTAGCAGGCTTTTACGGTCTCCTTGAGCTGCCAAAGGCGCTTCGGATCATTCGAGGAGCACCAGCAGAAGTTATCGAGAATAGCCAGATGAGAGAGCCTGCCGCCGGCCGAGACGGCGTTTCGAATGGCGGTATCTATGGCGCAGGCGGCCATATGATAAGCGCTCTCGTCTCCGTATGAAGGATAAACCCCGGAAGAAAGCACAATCGCCTTATTAGAATTTAAAATCGGACGGAAAACTTGCGCGTCAGTATTAATGCGGCCCGGGCCCGAGAGCGGTTTTAACACAGATGACGCCTGCACCTCGTGGTCGTACTGCTCGGAAATGAAAGAAAAACCGGCAAGGTTTTTATCTCCTAGTAATTTTTCCAATTCCGGCGTGTAAGTTTTTTTTGTTTTTAATTCTGGTTCTGAATATTTATGAATGACCGGACTCGTTGTCAATTGATGTTTCGGCAGCCCATCATGCAGAAAATCCATATCAATATCCATAATTATTTTGCCTTTCCATTTGACGACAGTTTTGCCAGAATTCGTGAATTTTCCTATCGCGGTCGCTTCCACTCCTCGGTTGTCCATCAGCTTTTTGAATTTTGCCCATTTTTTCCTCGGTACGGCGAGAGTCATGCGTTCCTGCGATTCGGAAATCCAAATTTCCCACGGGCGCAGCCCCGGATATTTCAGCGGCACTTTTTCAAGCATCACTTCCGCTCCGCCGCACTCTTTGGCCATTTCGGCGACCGAACAAGACAGCCCTCCCGCGCCGTTATCCGTAATGCTGTCGTATAAATTCAAATCCCGCGCTTCTTTCACAATCGCGTCGCTTAATTTTTTTTGAGTTATCGGGTCGCCAATTTGCACCGCCGTCGCGGGCGAATTGGCATCCATGGCAACGGAAGAAAATGTCGCGCCATGGATGCCGTCCAGCCCCACCCTTCCACCTACCATCACTATATAATCTCCAGCTCTGGCTTTTTTAAGATGAGACAGTTGGCCGTTTATTTTTCTCGGAATAATTCCGACCGTGCCGGCAAAAACCAGCGGTTTGGCACGATAGCGATTGTCGAATTTTATGAATCCCGAAAGAGTCGGAATGCCAGAACAGTTTCCGCCCGCGTTGATGCCTTTTATCACTCCGTCCATTATCCTTTTGGGCGGGAGCATCATCTGGGTTAGATTTTTGTCTTTGAAAAATTTCTGCTCGTCTTTCGGGTCTCCGAGGCAGAAACCGTAAATGTTGGCGACCGGTTTGGCGCCCAGTCCGAAGCCGATCGTGTCGCGATTGACCCCGACGATGCCGGTAATAGCGCCCCCGAAAGGGTCCAGAGCCGAGGGGCTGTTGTGCGTCTCCACTTTGTGTGTTACCAGATAATCCTGGTCGAAAATTATCCCGCCGGAATTGTCCGAAAAAACCGAAACGCAGAAATCCTTCTTCCCTTTGTTTTTTCTGATTAAGTTTGTCGCGCCCTTGATGTATGTTTTGTACAAGCCGTCTTTTATGTCATCAATTGGGTTCGCGAAAATAGTATGCTTGCAATGTTCGGACCAGGTTTGCGCCAACGACTCGAGTTCAATATCCGTCGGGTCTCTTTTCAACTTTGCAAAGTGTTCTTGTATGACTTTCATGGACAGCAAATCAAGCGCTAAAGGACCGCGGCGCGCACCGTTTTCTTCCATTATGCCCTCTTTGCCGATTCGCTGGAGTTCTTCCCCACTCATGTTTGTCAGCGGAACTTTGATTATCGGAATACGTTTTTCCAAGATTACTCGGGGAGCTTTTCTGGGCAAGTCGCCGTTCTTTTTAATTTCGGCGAAGCTCGCGATGTAGGCGCGCTCTATCAAGGGATTGTGGAGCGAAAAAGCGATTTTTTCCACCCCCTTGCGATTTACAGATTCATAAATTAAAAAAATTTTTGAAGTATAAACCGCTAGATCCGAGCTGTCTTTTAGGTGGAACAGATCGCAGATCGTTTCTTTGGCGGTTTGCCCGGCGTTGTCCGTCACTCCCGGCAAGAACCCTATTTCGATGGCATAAGCAAAACTTTTTACTTTTGGAAATTTGTTTATGGATAACTCTTCAATGATAGGGTTGGTTAAAGCTTCGGCTATTTTTAGGATTTTTCCGTTCTCGAATTTATGCGCTATCAGATAGGAGTTGATAAAATCGGTCTTCCCTTTCGGCCTCACATAAATGCGCGAAATCATATAGTTAATATATAATATATGGGGATTAAAGACAAATCTGAAATTTTTGCTATACTGTGGTTATGAAAAATATTGTGACGGTGGGCGGAGGCACGGGGAGTTTTACGGTGCTCTCGGGGCTGAAAAATCTGCCGGATGTTTCTTTAACCGCGCTTGTTTCCATGGCGGACAATGGAGGTTCCAACGGAAAAATGCGGGATGAGCTCGGCGTCCTGCCTCCGAGCGATGTGCGGCTGTGTCTGGTGGCCCTCTCCGAACATACCGACGTGGTGCGCAAGCTAATGCTTTACAGGTTCAGCGAAGGAACTCTGACCGGCCATACCTTCGGCAATATTTTTTTAGCCGCGCTTCAAAAAATTACCGGCGATTTTGGCGAAGGAGTGGAAATAGCTTCTGAAATTTTGAAAGTAAAAGGCGCCGTTGTTCCCATAACCAAAGACAAAGCGGACTTGTCTGTTTTGTTTTCCGACGGGAGCGTTATTGTGGGTGAGCACAATATCGACGAAACAAATTTGGAAAATTTGTCCGTTGATAAATTTTTCTATAAAGATGCGGTAAATTTGAATCAAAACGCCGAGCAAGCAATCCTCTGTGCCGATTATATTATTGTCGGCCCGGGCGATTTGTACACTTCTCTGATACCTAATTTTATCGTAAACGGCTTTCAGGACGCGATTCTCCAAAGCAAAGCGAAAATAATTTTACCGATAAATCTCACCAACAAGCAGGGCCATACAATGCGCTGGAAAGTGAGCGATTACGTTTCCAATATAGAAAAATATCTGGGTAGAAAGGCGGACTTTATTTTAGTGAACAGCGAAATGCCGCCCCGAGAGCAAATCGAACAGTATAAATCGGAAGAAAGAGGCGACGTGCTGATCGAAGATGATTTAAAACAAGATGAACGGGTGATAAGAACTCCTCTTCTCTCTCATTTAATTTTTACCAACAGCAAGGCCGATACGATGAAGAGAAGCCTTATCCGGCACGATTCGGAAAAACTGGCCGAATGTATAAGGAAAATAATAAGCAAATAGCATGAAATACATTTTTGATTTTGACGATGTGCTGTTTCATAATACCGCGCAATTCAAAAAACATATGTATTCATGTTTGGAAAAAGCCGGTGTCCCGCACGGCCGACCTGAAGAGCACTATAAAGAAATGCGAGGAAATATATTCTTACCGAAGAAATACATATCCGGACTCTTAATTCGAGAAAAAATCGACAAAAAAGCAGAAGATGTTTATCGGGAAATGCTTTCTAAAACTAAAAACTTTTTAAATATTGAATTATTGAAAACCGTAAAAAAGCTGGGAAAAAATAACTGCTATCTGATAACACAGGGCGACAAAAAATTTCACCAAGATAAAATTAAAAAAAGCGGCGTGGCTCCCCTCTTCCGCGAGGTTGTTATTGTCCCGGAAAGAAAAAAAATAGCTATAGAAAGAATTTGCAGAAAACACAAAAACGAAGAGGTAATTTTTATAGATGACCGGCAGAAATTTTTTGATGAGTTGGATCTCAAAAAATGCCCGAATTTAAAGACAATTCTTTATACCGGGCAGAATTTGGAATCTTATTTCCAATACCTCTCGACTACATGATGCTCTTCCGGGCCGGTGCCGACGTAAATAATCTTGGCGCCTAGAGTTTTTTCCAAAAATTTTACGTAATCGAGCGCCTCTTTCGGCAGTTTTTTTCCGTAATCAGACAGCTTCCCTTTCCAAGCGGGAAAAGATTTATAAATCGGCTTTATTTTTACTCGGGACAAATCAAAGGGAACTTCCTTAGTTTTTTTGCTGTCAATGATGTAATACGTGCAAGCTTTTATTTTCTCAAACCCGCTTAAAACATCGAGCTTAGTCAAAACTAATTTCGTCGCCTGGTTCATTTTTACCGTGTATTTAAGGAGCGGAATATCTATCCAGCCGGTGCGGCGCAAGCGTCCGGTGGTCGCGCCTATTTCATTTCCAGCTCGGCGGAGCGCGATTCCCTGCTCGAACTCACTTTTGCTGTTCGGATTGGGTTCCGGAAATTTCATTTTTTCATCGGCAATTTTTTTGTCCCGGCACCAGACGGCCGATTCAATCCCCCCGAGTTCCGTCGGGAAAGGCCCTTCGCCGACTTTCGTTGCGTAGGCTTTTAAAATTCCAATTGCCCCTCCTATATAAGACGGTGGAATGCCGAGGCCTGTTCCTATTCCGCTAGAAATAGTGTGCGAAGAGGTAACGAAGGGATAATGCCCAAAACGCACATCGAGCAAGGCCCCCTGCGCGCCCTCGGCGATAACTTTATGCCGGCCAGAAAGAGCTTCTAAAACTATTTCCGCCGAATCGGCTGATCGAAGAGAACGCAAAAATTTTATACCCCGGAAAAATTCTTTTTCTTTTTTCCTTAATTCATTTTCCGAGATTTTATATTCAAAAACTTTCTGCAAAGTTGTTTTATGCTCTTTTTGGAGCATTTTATATTTCTTTTTGAAGTCATCATAAAAAATGTCTCCAACCCGAAGCGCTCGGCGCAGGGTAAGGTCGGTGTAAGACGGCGAAATTCCCTTACCGGTCGAGCCGATTTTCCTCTTGCCTTTTGTTTTTTCGGAAACGGAATCAAGAATCAAGTGCGTCGGAATCGTCAGTACCGCGTGCGGAGAAACGGACATCCGCTTTAACAATGGAATTTTTTTGGGAATCATTCGCGCTTCTTGCGCGAGTGCCCCGGGGTTGATGACCATCCCCGCTCCCAGATGAATCTGGGCCTGGCCAAAAACTCCCGACGGAATCAAATGAAAAACGTAGCACTTGCCGCCGTGCCAAATGGTATGCCCGGCGTTATTTCCCCCCTGAAATCTGACGATTAGATCTTTTTTTGACAAACCAGAGGCGATGCGAGCGACGCCTTTTCCTTTTCCTTCATCTCCCCATTGCAGGCCGATTATCGGGGTAATTTTGGATTCTTTTTTTCTGGCCATTTTTATTTTATGACTTTTTGTAGTTAGGCGCGGGATTAACCATGAACAAATCGTGCACGTGGCTTTCATGGAGTCCGGCGCCAGTTATGGTGTAGTAGGAAACGTTTCGCAATTTGGAAATATCTTCTGCCCCCAGATAGCCCATGCCAGCGCGCAGGCCTCCGACATACTGGTGAATGACTTCGGAGAGCGCGCCTTTGTAATATACATGTCCGGAAACCCCTTCCGGAACCAGTTTAGTGAAATCATATTGGTCTTCCTGAAAATATCGGTCTTTAGAACCCCGTTGCATAGCGCCCAGCGAGCCCATGCCCCGGTATTTTTTGAATTTCTGATTTTCGATTATATTTGTGTCCCCCGGGGATTCGTCCGTGCCGGCGAACATGCTGCCCCCCATGACCGTATCGGCGCCGAAGGCGAGCGCTTTGACCACGTCCCCACTGTGCTTAATGCCTCCGTCGGCGATGACCGGAATGTTGAATTTCTTGCATATTTGATAAACGGATAAGACAGCCGAGAGCTGTGGCACGCCGACTCCGGAAATAATCCGAGTCGTGCATATAGAACCGGGGCCGATGCCTACCTTGATCGCGCTGGCGCCGGCTTTTATCAGAGCCAGGGCCGCCTCGCCAGTCGCGACGTTGCCGGCGATAATATCGAGTTTAGGATATGCCTTGCGGATTTTTTTTACAATATCAAGCACGCCCTTTGAATGCCCATGAGCGGTATCCACGCAAACCACGTCGACATCGCCCTTTACCAATGCTTCCACTTGGGTAAGAGCGTCAGTGCCCGCGCCGACAGCCGCTCCGACGCAAAGCCGGCCTAATTTATCTTTGGTGGCATTCGGATATTCCTGGCTTTTGGCAATATCCCGATAAGTAATCAGCCCAACCAGTTTATTGTTTTTATCAACCAGCGGAAGCTTTTCAATCGCGTATTTGTCGAACAATTTGTTGGCCTCCTCGATGGTGGTTTTCGGCCCGCCGGTTATTAATTTAGTGGTCATTATTTTTCTTACCGGGGTGGACTCATCTTTTTGAAAACGCAGATCGCGATTGGTGACAATGCCCGCCAAGCGTCCGTTTTCGTCTAAAACCGGGAAACCGCCGAAATGATATTTTTTTCGTATCGCAAAAATATCGCCCACCGTCGCATCGGCGGAAATCGTAATCGGATCGGCAATTCGACCGGATTCATATCGCTTTACGAGTTCCACTTCGTGCGCTTGGTCGACAATTGAAAGATTTTTATGAATGATGCCGATGCCTCCCTGTTCCGCCATTGCTATCGCCATTTTGGATTCAGTAACCGTATCCATGGCCGCGGACATGAACGGAATTTGAAGAGAAATATTTTTTGTCAGTTTTGTTGTGGTTATCACATTTTTAGGCAGGACTTCGCTGTAATTCGGCACGAGTAATATGTCGTCAAAAGTTAGTCCCTGGCCCAGATTTTTCAACGAGGAATTCTTATTTATTGGTTTTGTCATATAACACTTTATAACATATTTATTGTTTTTTCTCAAAATCCGCTAAAACCGCTGCGTTTACTCCTCCTTGTTATTTTTTTCTCTCCATTTGAGTCCGGTCTCCAGAAAAATGCCGGCTTCCCGGGCGGAGCTTTCCGAATCAAGCAGTTTCAGATAAGCATCGTGAAAATCTTCTTCCTCGTTTTCCTCGTCCACTTCTCTCAAAAATTCTCTGGCCTGATTAAGCGTTTCGTTGGTGTCTTCGATGATTTTCTGTTTTACGGGAGAAGAATCGGCGCTGACGCGGTTGATGTCTATCGCCGTCGAGTCAATGATGGATTGCACGGCGTTTTTTCTATTTTCGTATTTGTGCGGTGTTTCTTCAGCTTCCCTTTGTTCCATGTTATTTTTAAAAGCGTCCCTTACTTTAGTGGCACTGTCTCGCGCGGTTTTTGAAATTTTGATATTAGCCGTCGGCTCGCTTTCTATTCTTTCTTCACCCTGGCCGATAAAATCCAGCACTCGGGCGTGCGCGTTCATCTCCGCCTGGAAATTGATGACTATGTCATCGCTTGCGTTTTCGCTCACGGATTCTTCCCGCCCGTGATTCTCCATTATTTTGCTGAAGTTCTCAACGTGCTTTTCCAAAAGAGCGGCAAGTTTTTTTTCCTTTATTATATCGAGCCTGTTTTCGCTTTTCAGGGCTTCCGCCTCGATCAGGCGCAAGGTTGCTAGATTACTCTGGTAGCGCGCCCTGGTTTCCGGAGAAAAAATGAAAACAGAATGTACCGGCTCAATGACGCCGACTTTGAGTGAATAGAGGATATTTCCCGGCAAACTCCCCTGCGAGGCGAAAACTGCTCCCCCACCCAAAACAACCGCCAGGCAAAACACGGCTACATAAGCGAAATGTTTTTTCGAAAATCCGGACAGAAGAGTGTGAAAATAATCCGCGTAGGGGCTTCGGACGGGTAACGGAGACATAGGCGAAGAACTCAAGATGTTTTTTAGCACGCGCTCTTTCTCTTCGGCAGTCATTCTAATCTCCCTTATTTCTCTTGCCCCTCTGTTTAATTTTTCTTCTTCAAAATTGCTCATATCATTTTTTTTATTTTAATTATTATACCCCGTTTTTTTCCGCAGCTCCGACAGGCCTCGGTTGACCCTGACCGAGGCCGCGTTGGCCGAGATACCCAGAATTTTGCCTATTTCCTCCGGAGACAAACCTTCCACAAAGCGCAAATAAACGGGGTGCCGGGAAGTCGGCGACAATTCCCCGATCTTGTCTAAAAGATATCTCCCTTCGGCTTCCAACCCGAAACCGTCGGATGTTTTCTCATCTACCGGCTCGTATTCAGTTTCTCCTTCTTCCTTGTGCATAATGCTTTCCAAAGAAATGCTTTTCTTTTTGCGGTACCAGTCGATAATCAGGCGGTGGGCCACGGTAAAGAGAAAAGCCCGGCTGTTGCGTATTTCTTCCTTCTTCTCAAACAAGCTTCGCCACAGGCGCAAAAACGTCTCCTGCGTTATGTCGAGCGCCTGTTCCCTGCTTGATACGCGAATCAGGCAGAACCGGAATATGGCATCTGACTCTTCCCCGTATATTTTTTCAAATTTATTAGTTATGCCGGTCTCCATAGGGTAAGACGGGCGTGCCGTTTATTTATTACACGCCGTCTCTGCGTAAAATAATAGCATAAAAAGATGATAGCGGCCTTTATCTCCAAAAATTTAACGCCTAAAAATAAAACTTGAGCTCATAGGAAGGATCTTGGAGGCCCTTCCGCGGATGTTTTGTTTTATTGTTGTCTACTAAAAAAGTATATGCGGAATTAGTAGACATAACGATATATTGCTATTTAATTTTTACCTTTTCCTTTTTTAATAAGGCTCGTTTTGTCTTGATTCCTCCCTTGCCGGAATATCCGCCGAGCGAGCCGTCGCTTTTGACGACCCGATGGCAAGGAATAATTATTGGCACAGGATTTTTACCGACGGCGTTCGCCACCGCCCGCACCGCTTTTGGCTTACCTATTCTCTTGGCGAGCTCTTTATAAGTAATTGTTTCCCCTTTCGGTATTTTTGCGATTTCACTCCAGACTTTTTTCTGAAACTCCGTGCCTTTTAATTTTTGAATATTAATTTTTTGCATTTAAATTAAAGCGACCAAGCGGATAGGCGCTTCTGTCCCGTCCTTGATTTTCATCGGCAATACAAAAATTTTTGCTCCAGTTGGCGGCAGATTTTTCGCGTTTGCGATATTTTCCACAAGATACTTACCTGCCCCTAAAACGGCGCGGTGGACCGGGAATCCGCCGGCTCCCGTATCGGCCGAAAGAGTGTCTATCCCCAGTCCGGCGATTTCTCGCCCTAGAAGCATTTTGGCTGTATTTTCATGTACGCTCGGGAATATGTGGTTATTGATGTACTTTTCGGGGGTTTTCCAATACCTTTCCCATCCCGTGTAAAAAATAACAAAACTGTTTGATTTTATTTTTCCGTGTTCCTTTTCGAATTTTTCTACAACTTGAGGCATTATTATATAATTTTCATTGGCCTCCTCGCTTACATCGATAACGGCGCAATCGGTAGCCAATTCTTCAAGAGTGAGCTTATCTATCGTTTTCCCGCCGGGGACGACGTGTGCAGGCGCATCCATATGGGTTCCAATGCCGGCTCCGCATTTTATTTTTTGCGTACGGAATAGATTCGGCGGAGTGCAATCTTTATAATCGCTATTAATCGATAATTCAAAACCGCAACTGCCATCCCAGGTAGGGATAATTTCCGAAAGTGTGTGAGTAAGATCGACAACCTTTAATTCTTTATCCATGTTTATAATTGTAGCAAATTTGCGGAATAAATATTTTTTGAATGTTATTTTTCTTTTTCATAACTAATCAATATTATAAAACCACTTGATGCATTTATCTTCATCTGGAATTAAATTAAGTTTTAAAGCATCTTTTGGCGTTATCCACTTCATATCTTTATGTTCTTTTAAATTTAAATTTATGACTGGTTTTTCTTTCAAGAGTAAATGATAGACATGATATATATAATCAAATTCTGGATATCTTGAATAATACCCATCAAAATATCTGCAATCTTAAACCGATTTCTTCTTTTACTTCTCTGACTAAAGCGTCAATTAAATCTTTGTCGCCCTTATCTACTTTGCCGGCCAACATGGCCCAGGTGTTGCCTTGGGGTTTATGATCTTGGCGATGCATAAGGAGTATTTTACCCTCGTGTTCTATAAAAACACTCACCACGTCGAATTTTTTATTGAAATTTTGAATTTTAGTTTTAGAGATCATTATTTTTTCATTTCTGATTGTGTTTAGCACTATCAAACAATGCCGCTAATTCCTTGACGGTCCTGAAAGCGTTGATGGATCCGACTTCTTCCGGTGATATAAATCTTAACCCCATACATTCTTCAGACTGGGTAAAATTCAAATCTTTAACTTTTATTTCAAATACAAGATTAAGGGTCCAGTTTTCTCTCATATTTTTGCCGATTAAATAATATGAAGGAAGAGGAGCAACTTCAGTTACCGTTAAACCCATTTCTTCATGTATTTCGCGTTTCAAACATTCTTGCGGGGACTCGCCCCATTCGAGTCCGCCACCGGGCAATTCCCACCAGCCTTTATTTTCGAAGCCGTCAAGAAGGACGGCAAATTTCTTCCGGGTTTCGTCGAGAATAAGCCCCTTAATACTTACCCGATAAAATCCTTTTGGAACCTCGGATGGTTTTGGTTGCATAATTTTATTAATCAAATTTTCTTTAAATTTTTAGCGTATTTTCTAAACCTATCCGTAATTTTTAGTTTCAAAAATTCATCTATTGTAACCCATTTATATAAATCGTGTTCCCAGCTAATTGCCAGTTTTCCCTTATGTTTGAAAGCTTTAAAAGCTACAGTAACCCAATAGTCGTTTTCTGAATCAAGGCCAGCATAAACATCAAAAGGAATAGGATTTTTAACAGTAAGGCCAGTTTCTTCTTTGACCTCTCGGATTATAGATTTTATCGGATCTTCCCCAAATTCTATATCACCCCCCGGCAGATCCCATTCAAGCGGACCAAATGGCGCGGTTTTTGTGCGCCGCATAATTAAAAATTTTCTATTTTTATTAAAAATAAAGGCTTTTTGAGAAAACCCCATTATCATTGTTCCATTTTTAAATTGTTTTTTGTGAGCCATGTTTTTATTAATTGTTTTTCATAAAAATTTTACCACGGAAACTTTTTTCCTTTAAACCAAAATTGTCCTGTTTCCGGTTTTGAAATGGCTAAATCATAAATGTACCTGGCGGCTTCTTCGGGTTCCATGTCTGCGTCAGGCGGAGCCATCGTTCCACCCGATTTAACGGCTCCCGGATGAACTGACGATACTGTGGCCTTATCCTTTAATTGGTAAGACAGGATTCTGGTAAACATGTTCAAGGCCGCCTTAGAAATTTTCAAGCCCACGTGAGATTGACCACTAATAGGATGACTCATTGAACCTTGTCTGGAAGAGATATTGATCACATGCGAGCCTTGGGCGAGTTGTGAGACAATTCGCTCCGTGAAATCAATCGTCCCGAACAAATTCACTTCCATAACTTGTCTTATGGGACCAACTTCGAAAGTCGAATCATATTTTTGAGGCAGGAAAATACCGGCATTGTTGATTAAAATATCTATTGGTTTATTAAGCGCTTTAACTTTTTCCGCACAAACCTTAATGCTCTCAGAACTACTTAAATCTAATTGCAAAGTAATCAAATTTTTATCGTTCAGATTTGAACTGCCACTGGTTGAAGTGCCAATAACAAAACATCCTTCAGATAAAAACTTTTGCGCCAGGGCTTTTCCTATGCCCCTGCTTATTCCCGTGATTAAAACAGTTTTCATAATTTTATTATATCAAATTACTAGTTGTATCGTATCCCAATTCTTTTGCCCGAACAACGGATTTTTTCAGAAAATAAATATAATGGTCATAATTTTTATCTTTGTTATTGGCTTCCCAGTTGGCGACAATTTCTTCCGGGGTTGACCAGATCAGATAAAATTTTTCATGCTCTTCCAATTTCGCTTTCACGAGCTCCGGACTTTTCAGTATCACCAGAAAACAAGTTGCCTTCGCAATTCGGTTTACATTTTTTGAATTATTATGATAATGCGCGAGCGCTACGGCAATTTCTTCCACATATAAAAAGTCATAAAGTCCGCTTTCCTCGACGACTTCCCTAAGCACCCCCTCTTTCATATCCTCGTCTTTATCCACTCCTCCTCCAAACAGCCGAAATATTCCATCCCCAACATTTTTCCCAACCGCGTATTTTTGCGTTTTCGGATCAAAAACCACCGCGCATCCCCCGTCTCTCTGTTCCTCATTTTCTCTTTTAATCCCGAATTCGGGGATGTTAGCAAGCTCATTCATAATTTTTCTATATAATCCAATAAACGCCTATATTCTTCCTTGCGAGGAGCAAGTTTATATTTTTCGTTGCTCATTAATAATTTAAATCCGTCCATACTTACCCATTTTATTTCGGCAACTTCTCCCTTACCAAATTTTATTTCTTTCCGGGAAATATCCAAGTGAACCAAATACACATCCTGAAATTCGTTATTAACATATGTACCCTGATTTAAAATAATATGTTCTTGAACAGTAAATAAATATACAAACATATTGTCTGGCAAAGACAAGCCCAATTCTTCCTCAACTTCCCTTTTTGCCCCCTCTAAGCTCGTCTGGCCGGCAGAAATGTGCCCTGCCGCAGATATGTCCCAACAATCTGGATATACTCTTAAACCGCTGGCGCGTTTTTGAAGCAACAATTCTTTTTTTGAATTTAAAATCCAAACATGCGCGGTGCGATGAATAAGGCCTTTTTCATGAGCTTCCTTCTTTGAACGAGATTCACCCGTCTTTTCTCCTTTTTCGTTTAGAATGTCAAAATATTCTTCTGTCATGCTTTTATTATATCTAAAATCTA
>LCGX01000013.1:10787-13241 GCA_001000035.1 Candidatus Nomurabacteria bacterium GW2011_GWF2_43_8 | reverse complement strand
AATTATCAATTAATATTAACTCAGGCGCTAGGAAACTAGGCCTCGGGCGCTAGCTGATTCAAAACGCTAAAGCCTAGAGCCTAATGCCTAAAGCCTAATCATTTATGAAAAAAGCAAAAGGAGAAGAAAAGGAAAAGAAGACGGTCGGAGAAACTGTGCTCGACGACGCTCTGAAATCCATCCAGACAAAATTTGGGGAGGGTTCGATAATGAAATTGGGCGACACGCCGAAAGTGAACATAAACGCAATCCCGACCGGTTCCATCGGACTGGATATGGCTCTCGGGGTCGGCGGAATACCGCGCGGGAGGATTATTGAAATATTCGGACCGGAATCTTCCGGCAAGACGACTCTTTCCCTCCATATTGTGGGGGAAGCGCAGAAGCTGGGCGGAGTTTGCGCGTATATCGATGCCGAACACGCGATGGACCCGGATTATACGAAAAAACTCGGGGTGAACATAAACGATCTGCTCATTTCCCAGCCGGATAACGGCGAGCAAGCGCTGGAGATCGTGGAAAGTTTAGTGCGAACTGGAAAAATCGATGTCGTCGTCGTTGACTCTGTGGCCGCGCTTACCCCTAAAGATGAAATTGAGGGTGATATGGGAGCGTATCATGTCGGCAAGCAAGCGCGGTTGATGTCCCAAGCGCTCCGCAAACTTACCGCAATTGTCGCTAAGTCAAAGACCTGTGTGATTTTCATCAACCAAATCCGCATGCAAATCGGAGTGATGTTCGGCAATCCGGAAACGACGCCGGGAGGAAAAGCGCTGAAGTTCTACACTTCCGTCCGCCTGGATATACGCAAAATCGCCCAGATAAAGAAAGGAGAAGAAGTCGTCGGCTCGCGCACCCGAGTAAAAGTGGTAAAAAACAAAGTGGCCGCCCCTTTCAAGCAAACAGAATTTGATATTATTTACAATGAGGGCATTTCCAAGGAAGGAGAAATAATGGCCTTGGGAGAAAAATTCAAGATTATAGAAAAAAGTGGGAATTCATATTTTTATACACCCCTACCCGGCCTCCCCCTTAATAAAGGGGAGGAGAAAGGAGGGGGTCATGAGAAAGTGAAGTTGGGTGTAGGGTACGATGCCACTCGCACGTTTTTGAAGGAAAATAAAAAGATTTCCGACCAGATATTGAAAGAAATCAAGAAAAAGTTTTCGGAAGAAGCCTAGCATCACGGGCAAAAAATTATTTGGCATTACTCCACCCTTCGGGCGGAACCTTCCGCCTGCATAATCTTTTGTCCGCGGCGCTTTAAACTCTCTCTACGTATTCACCTGTTTCGGTATTCACTCGGATTACATCCCCTTCGCTCACGAACATCGGGGCATTCAAGGTTGCTCCGTTTTCTAATGTTATTATTTTATTCCCACCCTTAGAAGTATCTCCACGAACAGCCGGGGGAGCTTCTTTAATTTTGAATTCCATTTTAATCGGTAAAGTGACTTTAATAATCGTTTCTTCGTCGTCATTATCCCAAACTAAAGCAGTGGCATTCCCGTTTTGTTTAAAAAATTTTGCCGTATCGCCAATCAAAGCGGAATCTAATTTAAATCTCTTGCTTTTGTCTTCTGGATCACAAAACCAAAACTCACCCTTATTGTGATATAAGAAAGTAATATCACGCTTTACTATATCCGCTTCGTCGGCCGAATCGGCAACATGAAAGGTGGCCGGAAAAACTTTTCCCGATATCAAGCTTCGGAGCTTGACCTGGTTCTGCGGTTTGCGTTGCTGGGTGCGAGCGACATGCGACTCCACCACTTCGCAGGGTTCGTCATCGTGAATAATTATTTTTTTCTCTCGAATTTCGCTATATTGCAGTTGCGACATAAAATTATACTAGCAGTTTAAATGCTTGATAAAAGGCAAAATTGTGCTTGCTTACTTAACGACAAAAGGCAGCAGGCCCAAAAACCTGGCGCGCTTGACGGCCGAAGCCAAAGCCCGTTGATTTTTAGAAGTGACGCTGGTTCTTTTGTGGCTTACTATCTTGCCATTGGGATTCAAAAATTTCTTCAGAATTTCAACATCCTTGTAATCTATATATTTTATATTGTTAGCTGAAAAATAATCTTGCTTCATCCCGTTAGAAGTAGGTCGTAGTCTTAACTTTTTATAAAACTCTTACCTATACTTTTTATATTTAATAAAAATTTATAATATTGCCCGTTATCTTCACTACGACCGCGACTTCTAACGGGATTTCATTCCTTTAAAATGGTATATCTTCAGGATTAATATCTTCTTCCGGATATTCAATGGCATCGGTTTCTTCGGCCGGGGTCTTGGGGGTTCCGGCACTGGACGACCCCGCGCCTCCCCCTTTGGGTCCGAACTGTGTCCGGTCAGCAACAATTTCCGTGCGATACTTTTTCTCTCCGCTTGTTTTGTCGTCCCAACTTCTGGTTTGCATTCTTCCTTCCACTAGAATCGAACTCCCCT
>LCGX01000013.1:0-10717 GCA_001000035.1 Candidatus Nomurabacteria bacterium GW2011_GWF2_43_8 | reverse complement strand
CGGTTGGTAGCCAAGGAAAAAGTGCAAACTTTCACGCCCGAAGGGAGGGAACGGAGTTCCGGGTCTCGGGTAAGATTTCCTATTAATATTGCTTTGTTTAAATACATAATCTAAAAAAAATTAAAATATTAAGTTGCGACCAACGCGTCTATCTCCTTATCGATTTCATCTTTGTTTATGGGAACAGTCGTGCCGCTCTCGCTATTTTTGTCGGCTCTCGGCCTCCTGCGCATTTCCCCGCGCACGAATCTTTTAGCGGCAATGGTATTTTCTTTAACCGTCTTTATTATCAAAAATCGGATAAAGTTCGGGTTAAGATCCAGTTTCTTTTTCAGCTCTGAAACTTTGTCCGAATCCATCGCAAATTTAGTCCAGCCAAAATAGGCTGTCTTGAATTTATTGCACACATTGGCAGTAATTTTAACCATCGCATAAGCGAGCGGCATCATTTTAGGCATTTCATCAGAAATTACGACGCCCCCTAAAGAAGATACGAGTTCTTTTAGATTACCAAAAACAGCTGGAACATCTTCTCCGGGGACGGTGGGCACTAAAAGATAGCCCAGCTCATAAATCCTGGAATTTCCATTCTCATCCATTTCATTTTTTTCTTCATTTTCTGCTTTTAGCATAGGCTTTATATTAGCAAAAACCCTAAAAAAAATCAAATTCTGAAGATGTGTTTGGCGTTGGCGACAATCGCCTGTGTAACTTCCTCTTCCGGCAAATTTTTTATTTCGGCGATTCTTTTGACGATTTCCCGGACATAAGACGGCTCGTTACGTTTGCCTCGGTATGGGGTTGGCGCTACATAAGGAGAATCAGTATCGGAAAATATCATATCAAGCGGAGTTAGGCGCACGACTTCATCATAATCATGGGTAAAAGTTAAAACACCGGTAAAAGAAAGCATAAATCCTAAATCTAAAAACTCTTTTGCTTCCTTTATACTACCAACAAAAAAATGCACTACTCCTTTTACTTTCGCATGCTCTTTCAGAATTCCAAGCGTATCGGCATACGCATCCCTGACATGCAACATTAACGGTTTATTTGTTTCGTTGGCAAGCCCAATTTGTTCAATAAAAATTTTCTTCTGTTTTTCAATTGACTCCGGCTCGGTGCGGTAATAATCGAGTCCGCATTCCCCTATCGCCACCACTTTTAGATTCCTCGCAAGTTCCAAATATTTTTCTTTATCAAAAGCTTCCCCACGGGAAGTGAATTCTTTTCCTTCTGAACCAAGTTCTTGTTCATCGTGAAATGATTTGCCGGTGTGTATCGGATGCAGACCGACGGTCGCGTATACTCCTTCTTTATATTTATTAGCGAGCTCTACCGCTTTTTTAGATGTATCTATCTGCGTGCCGACATTAATCATCCAAGTATCATTATCAAGAGCGCGTTTGATTACATCGTCTCGGTCGGCGTCAAAGGCGGTAAAATTTACATGGCTGTGAATGTCTATGTATTTGGGAGTCATATCAATCTTTGCGCGGGAATAATGGTTTTTCCGGTCTTATTGCTTTCCCATCTTTCAGGTAAAATAAAATTTTTTCTGCTGTTTCTGGCATAACGGGAATAAGCAACTTGGCAATGTAAAATAAATCTGTACATAAGTCAGAAACTATATTTACTGCAATTTCATGATCAGTTTTATAAATTTTATATGGTTCTTTCTCTTGAATTTTTTTATCTGCATTTTGAATCCTATCCCAAATTTTATCCATATATTTTTTAATATCAAAACTTTCAAGGTCTTCATTCTCCTTATATCGAACAACTGGATCAAGAGTAGAAACATTATAATTCTCTGCCATGGTTAAAATTCTCGAAGCAAGATTCCCCAACCCATTCGCTAAGCCGGCATTGTAGGCCTCTTTGAACCGCTCCGTGGTAAACGGGCTGTCCTCGAAAGAAGAAATTTCGCGCAGCAAGAAATAGCGCAGGGCGTCGGTGCCATATTCTTTGACAATATCCGCCGGATCAACCACATTGCCGACGGTTTTAGACATCCTCATTCCCCCCTCACCGGTGATAAAGCCGTTCACCACTATCTGACGCGAATTCGGCAAATCGGCCGCCAAGAGCATCGCCTGCCACATAACCGCCTGAAAGCGAGTATTGTCCTTTCCGCAGTATTGCGTAGGGCTTCCGTTGACCCAATATTTTTCAAAATTATTTTCTTTGTTATTTTCGGGCCGAAGGTCCTGAGCGGAGTCGAAAGGCCAGCCGAGCGTGGAAATATAATTTACCAAAGCGTCAAACCAGACATACATTACGTGCTCCTTGTCGTCGGGCACTTCTATTCCCCAAGGCATTTTTGATTTCAGTCGGGAAATGGAAAAATCCTGCAGGCCGTTTTTGATAAAATTTTTCATTTCATTCAGGCGGAAATCCGGTACCACGAAATCCGGACGCTCCTTGTAAAATTTCAAAAGTTTTTCTCCGAACTGGGAGAACTTAAAAAAATAATTCTCTTCGTCGATCAGTTCAAGTTTTTTGCCGGGATGCAGGGGGCATTCGCCTTTTTCGTCCAGCTCAGAATCGGTTTTTTCACTCTCGCAGCCGACACAATATTTCGCTTTGTAGCTTTTTTTGTAAATATAGCCGTTATCCTTTACCCGCTTCCAGAATTCACAGGCAGCCATTTCATGATGTTTGTCGGTAGTTCGGATAAAATGGACATCTTCGCTCACTCCGAACATTTTCAATTGTTCCTTGAATGTCTCAAACCCGCGATCGACAAATTCTTCCGGGCTTAGTCCTTTTTCCAGGGCCTTGTCATAATTTTTCTTTCCGTGCTCGTCCGTACCAGTATTGAAATAAACGTCAAAGCCGGAAAGTTTTTTGTATCGAGCGATGACGTCCGCGCGCACGAATTCAAGAGCATGTCCCATGTGCAGCGGGGCATTCACATATGGCAAGGTCGTCGTAATGTAAAAACTATTTGGTTTCATTACTCGTTCGGGCTAATGTCTTGCTCTTTTCTATATCGCTCAGGAATTCCATCACGATAATGGCTATGGGAATAGCCAGAATCGCCCCCCAGAATCCGCCCAATTCAAAACCGATCAGCAAAGACAGGATAATAACGATCGGCGAAAGGCCCACCACTTTTTTGATAATCAGCGGAGCGAAAAGGAAAATTTCAAATTGGTGGATGATCAAATAAGCCCCGGAGGCCATCAGCGCGCTCGATATTCCTCCTGAAAGATAGGAAAAGGTGAAAGCGGGAATCAGCGCGACCAGAATGCCGTAGGGCACGAGCTCCATCGCTCCGGCGATAATGGAAAGCAAAAGCGCGTATTCTATGCCTAAAAGGGAAAGGACCAGATAAACGAGAACCGCCACGACAAAAGCCAGCACCACCTGACCCTTCATCCAAAGGGCGATTTTTCGGCTGGAACGCGTCCATAAATCTACCACGTAACCCTCATGCTTGATCGGAAAAATAAGGCGCAGAAAATTTTCTATACCTTGCTCCTGAATCGACAGATAAAAAGAAATAAGGATAATAAGTATAAAATTGAAAATGCTTCCGAAGGCAACGGAAACAGCTGAAAAGAACCCGCCGGAAAGATTCAAAATGAAAGTTTTGGAAACCGAAAAAAGCGAAGCTAGAGAAAAATTTCCGGAGAGCGAGCCGACTATCTCCTTGGCGCCGGAAAACGCTTCATTTTGAAAATAATTCAGGAAAGAAACGTTCGGGATATAAGAGGAAATAAATGTGGAAAAATTATAAATTTCGGTTATGAGGAGCGGAGCGAAAAGGTAGAAAAGCCCGGCTAAAACAGAAAGGGACGTAAAATATAAGATTACAATTCCTAAAACTCGGCCGATTCCTATTTTCTTAAAATGCGGGATAGATGATTCCACAAAAGAGGCGATGACGATCGAGGTCAAAACCACTAAAACTAGATCCCGCAGGAACCACAGCAAAAAAACGCCCAGCACAACCAAAACAGCCCGAACCATCGTGCCGGTGGATATGGCAAAAGAAGTTGCGTTTCGGTTCTCAAACATACGGATATAATAGCACAGAAAACACTAATCAAAAAGCTAGAATTGGAGCAGTTTCAAAAGCCGATTTTTTTCTTGCTTTCGTCTGAACGGGCCGACAAGCGCCAGATTGAGCCCCTTATTTTGGAAAATTTCGTTGGCTATTTTTTTGATTTGCCCGGCCGTCACTTTTCGGATTTCTTTTGCTTTTTCCTCCGCATTTTTAAGTTCGCGTTTCAAGAGTTCCTGCCCGCCATAAAAATTCGCGATGTCATCGCTTGATTCGAGAGACAATTTCATATTGCCGATCAAACATTCCTTTACTTTTTCTAACTCTTCTTTAAAAACTAATTCTCTTTTTAACTTTCTGCATTCTTCAATCACGGCCTTTATCACTTCTTCTATCCTTTTATTGTCCACTCCGGCGGAAATCTGCAGAAAGCCATGATCCGTATAAGCATCGTTATACGCGCGAACATAATAACCCACGCCCATTTCCTCGCGCAGTTTTTGAAAAAGCCGGGAGCTCATCCCCCCGCCCAGAACTCCGCCCAAAACCGAAAGTACTGCGTTTTTTCTGCTGAACAACCCATAACTCCGCACCCCTAAGACAAAATGCGTCTGGTCTGTTTTTTTAAAATTCACGAGCGCCGCCGGTTTTTTTTGCGCCTCTTTTACTTTGGCTTTGCCAATTTTCTTGCCGGGTTTTACTCTGCCAAAAATTTTATTGGCCTTTTTCACCACTTCCCTCTCTGTCACCGCTCCGGCCACGATGATGACGGTCGCCTCCGGCAGGTAATGTTCTTTTTTGTACCGGATAAAATCATCGCGTTTCATCCCCAAAATATTTTTTTTCTCCCCAACAATATTCCATCCCGCTGGCGTATCCCCATAAAGTAGCTTCATTATGAGATCCTGCACATGCCGATTCGGCAAATCTTCGTACATATTTATCTCTTCGATGATTACCCCCTTCTCCTTTTCCATTTCGGCTTCCGGAAAAGTGGAGTTCAAATAAATGTCCGAAACGATATCAAAAATTTTATTGAAATGTTTTGCATCTGATTTCGCGTAATAGCCCGTGTATTCCTGCGCGGTAAAGGCGTTGTATTGGCTCCCCAGCGCGTCTAGTTCCTTTGAAATATCTATTGCTTTAGGTCTTTTGATCGTGCCCTTAAAGCACATATGCTCCAAGAAATGCGAAATGCCGTTTACTTTTTTTGTTTCGTACTTTGAACCCGCCTCTACCAAGACCAATACCGTCGCCGTCGGGTTGTCCTTCATCGGGATAGTAACAACCCTAAGTCCGTTCTTTAAAACTTTTTTTGAGAATTTCATTTATATCTTTTCTTTTATATAACTTTTCAAATCCGCAACTTTTATTCTCTCCTGCTCACCAGTGTCGCGGTCGCGGACAGTGACAGTATTATTGGACAAAGTATCGAAGTCCACCACGAGGCAAAACGGCGTGCCGATTTCGTCCTGCCGGCGATAGCGCTTGCCGATATTGCCGTTATCATCCCACATTACTCGCCCAAATTCCGCTTTTAAAGACGCAAAAACTTTTGTATTGGCATACTCCACGAGCTCTGGCTTATTCTTCAAGAGCGGAGACACGGCACAGATAACCGGTGCGATGCTTGGGTTAAATTTAAGATAAGAACGCGTCTCTCCATTTTTTTCATCCTCCGCGTAAACGGAAAGGAGCAAGGCCAGAACGGCGCGGTCAAGGCCAAAAGACGGCTCGATTACGTGCGGAATCATTTTCCCGCCTGCGCGGGCAGGTTCTTCTTCTTCGTCAATATATTCAAGTTTGTGGTTCTTGAGATCAAAATCCGTACGATAGGCCAAGCCGAAAAGTTCCCTCCGTCCAAAAGGATAATCAAATTCAAAATCTATCGTTCGCTCGGAATAGTGCGCTCGCTCTTCCTTCGGCACTTCCAGCTCGTGAACTTTATTCATATCCAGCCCGACTTCTTCCATCCACTCGAGCATTTCTCCCTTCCAATATTCGAAATACTTTTCCCAGTCGGCCGGACGGATGAAGTATTCTATTTCCATCTGCTCGAACTCGCGCTGGCGGAAAAGAAAATCCCGCGGGGCTATCTCGTTCCTGAAGGCCTTGCCGATCTGCGCCGTGCCAAAAGGCAATTTCGGGTGAAAAGCGTCCACAGTGTTTTTAAAATTTACAAACATCCCTTGCGCCGTTTCCGGACGGAGGTAGGAAGTGACAGCTTCGTCACCGGCGCCGACTTGCGTTTTAAACATCACGTTAAATTGTTTCCCATCTTCCATGGGGTCCGTAAATCCGGCGACGTGTCCCGACGCCTCCCAAACTTTTTGATTCATCAATATAGCGGCATCGATGCTGTACATATCGCGTCTTCCGTCCACAAATTTTTTCCACCAAGATTGCTTTACGTTATTTTTCAACGCCACGCCGAAATGCCCCCAGTCCCAAGTTCCCGCCAGCCCGCCGTAAATTTCCGAACCTTGAAAAACAAAACCTCGCCTTTTACAAAGAGAAACTACTTTCTCCATCAAGTCGTCTTTATTTTCTTTTGTGTTTTTTTCTGGCATTTTATTCAACTACGACGCCTCCACTGTGGGGAAAAGTCGGATCGCTGTCTAATCTGATGTTCAAACCCGGCTTGTTTATTCTTATATCCACATTAGCAAAATCATCATGGCCCGTCAAAATCGCGTCATTGATGACAGTCGGAGTCGAGCCAATCTGGGAAAGCGAAGGGTTGAAAGAAACTTGAAAAGCGACTGAGCGCGCCGGTCCTGATATGCCCGTTCCTTTCGGAATCCGGTCGGCATCCCAAACCACCTCTTTGGTCGAAGAATTATAAATCAAATTTTCATTCGCCGGCGAAAACGTCCCGACAAAAGTCACCCAAGGCGGCAAGGTCGAGTTTATTCGCGCCTTGGAAATGCTGTTAGCGGTGTTGGAGAGAGTCCAAACGATCGTGTACGTGGTCGCCTGCTCGGCTTTCGGGGGTATCGGACCGGTGTTGGTGAAAGGCCCGGAATAATAAAGTCCTTTGGCGGAAAAACCGACATCGGAAATAATTTTTATGGTCGCGGAAGAAGAATTTTCCAGTTCATTGACCGCAAAACCTTCGACTGCCTGCTTGCCGGAAATATCCACTTTGATATCGATGGAGGGGCTGGTCAGCATTCCCCCGGCCGCGGAATAAAGCGAAAGCGAAGAAAAGGAAAAAGAGACTGAGCCGGAGTCGCCCGGATTGATTTCCTGAAATTGACTTTTTGAATTTTTATCCCAAACGACCGCATCTTCGGCGGAATCATAAAAACCCTGCTGCGCGTTTATCGTTTTGCGGTTCCAGGCATTCCCGGAAATTTTCGCTTTTATTTCCAAATCATTCACCTTTGTATCCAAGTTATTCGCGTAGCGAATTTCAACATTGACTGGCGTTTTAGCATCAACCGCGTACTCCCTCTGATACACACCATTCACAAAAAGATTCGCTTCAATGAACGGTTTCTCGATCAGAACGATATTTTTGATGGAGTTATAGACAACGCCGATCGCCGATTTGTCTGTGTCGGATTGCGAACCGCTTGATATCTTGAAAGTTTTTTCCTCTCCGTCAAAAACATCGATCATTTTGCCGGAGATGGAAATGTCATGTTCCGCGCCCGGAGCCAGGTCTCCCAGGTCCCAGACATTATTGCCAAAAGAGGGCGCCGGCACCGATTTCACGAAAGCGAACCCGACCGGATAGTCGAGCTTGACCAGTATTTTCGTGGCCGGCCTAGTTGCGTTGAGCATCACCTTCACATTAAGCGTAATATCCTGATTCGGGCTTATGACCGAAGGAGCATCCACGGAAAGATTTATCGGCGCGGAGTTTATGTTGACTTCATAAAGCTTTTCCTTGACAAAAATGGCGTTGGAGCCCGCCACTCGGTATTCCAGGGAAACTTTTATGGGCCGGACGCTCCCCTGCTCGCCGAAAAGCACCAATCGCAAATTCTCATTGCGGACGGCTCCGGCCGGGATCGTTCCCAACGATTCGCGCAGGCGCTCGGTGTTCGAAGAGGAATCGGCATCCGAACCCTTCGGGTATTCCACGACCAGATCAACCAAGTCGAGCGGGGAATTATTTTTATTGGTGATTCCTATGATCAACGAAAGATCTTCGCCGCCGGCCGTGAAATTATTGCCAAAAATAGATATATCGATATTGTCGTTCGAAACAGTATTGCTCCCGGCAAAGAAAAAATAAGCGGCATAACCCAAAGTCAGAACAAAAAACCCCACCGAAAAAATAAAAAATTTCTTGAATCTGGAAGTTTTCATAAAAAATTTTTCCTCCCGGCCGGATTCGGGTTTTTCCTTGGTCTTCCAGGAATCCAAAACATCCTTCTGGGACGGGTGAGAAAAACCGTCATGATATCTGGTTCTGGTTTCGTAATTTCTGCTGAAAAGTTTGCCTATCAGTTCTTCCAGCTTGTTGAGCTTGTTTTTGTCGTCCGGCGGCATACGAGAATTATATCATAAATGCGATTCTTTCAGAGCTTTGTTTATTTCGCGCAACGCTTCCCTCCTTGATTCGGAAATTTCAAAAATCATATTCTCCTCGAACGGGGATTTAATCAGATTTTGCAGTCGTTCGTTCTGTCCTATATAGCCCAAATTATTTAGAATCCGCAAAACGATAATGATTTCAAGGCTACCTAGTTCCTCCGCGATTTTCCATTTTTCCAAAACAGTCAAGCCGTTCATCAGGTCGGCAAATAGGGCTTCATTTTTTTCCACTCCGGCTAACAGTCTCTTCAATAAGTTCGCGATATTGGAAACAACCGCGAAAGTTCCGGGGTTTTTGGAAATCCCTCCCAGTTTGCCGGTTTTGGAAGCGCTGGTCACCCGCCAGAAATCTTTGCCCTGCACCAGGTCTATTTTCACATAAGCGAAATCCTGCAGGATGAAGCGCAGTTTGGAAGACATTTTGCGCACGCCCTGCGCGGAAGCGTAAATCAATCCCAGATCGCGGGTAAAAACAGAATAATATTTCCCCGCTTCTCCGAAATTCTTGCTTCCCAATATTATGCCTTCGGTGTGGTAAATGTGGTGCATTAGAATTCTTCTTCCTTTCTTTCTTCAAAATTTTTAAAAGTTATGCCAGCTTTGGTTAAAAACAGTTCTGGTACTTTATGGGAAGCGCCGAAAGAATTCAGCATCCCGTCATGAACGGGAAAGCAAATCTTTGGCTTTATTTCAAGCGCATATTTTGTCGCGTCTTTCACTCGGGCCCAAGGGCCGGCCACCGGCAAAGCCAGAATTTCCACCGACTTGCCCGGATTGTAAAAAGAATCTCCGGGATAAAATAATCTTTTGCCGATAAAATATCCGGTATTTTGCACCTGTCCGAAATCTTCAAAAATTTCTTCATGCTTGCAGTTATGAGCTTCAAGTTCTACGTCAAAGATTTTTTTTACTTCTTTGTCTTCCAAAACTTCGTACCCAATTCCCCCCTCTTTGAGCAGTTTCCCTACTCCGTCGTTCGTGATAACTTTGGCGTCCGGATTGTTTGCCAAAACTTTTTTCAGCGATTCAACATGCAAATGGTCTCCGTGTTCGTGCGTTATTAAAATTAAATCAATATTACTTTCTTTTACCTGCTCTTCCACAGTATAGGAACCCGGATCAGTCATTACTTTCCTGCCATTTGCCTCTATTATCAGACAACAGTGCCCTAACTTTCTTATGTTCATAATTCTATTTTATCACACAAAAAACAATGTGCCGCTAGGAGTGGTCCTAGCGGCGATGCCCGAGATGAGGGGTGGTTGGTTTCATCACCGGGCAATAAGTATGGATCGTGTCGTAGGTGTTCGGCATATACAAGCTCAGGCGGGCTTGTGTTGCCGGTAGCACTGTGGCGACACGAATCGCTAGGGGTGGCCTCCCTAGCGGCACGTTTTCCTATCTTCATTATACCATTTTTACTTTAAATAGTAACTCGTCTATTTTTATTTCGTCCCCACTATTATTCTCAAATCTTATTTCCGAGACCAGTACTGTTTTCTTTATTTCATTTTCAAACTTTCGAATAAGTTTTTTGCCGGCGTCGCTCGTCTCAACCGAGAGCGTCACGATATCGGAGGGCGTCAGGCCCTGGTTCTTTCTCATGTCTTGCAGAGAGCGCAGGAGCTCGCGGTAATCCCCTTCCTGTTTCAATTCCGGAGTTATTTCCGTATCAAGGGTCACTTTGGTAATGCCCAATTTTATTTTTAAAATAAAATCGACATTTTTAACATTCAGCTCGCTCTTGATGATTTCAATATATTCATCGGACAGTCCTTCGGCCACGATTTTCAGAAGATTGAGCGGCTGGCGGACTTTAATGCCGACCTTTTGCCTGGCCTCGAGACCGAGGGTCACGATGCTCCTGACCGTTTTCATTTTATCGATAACCTTCTCTTTCTTCCCAAGGCCAAATTTAAGGAAAGCAAAGAATCCCAGCCTCTTTTTTATCTTGGGCCAGCTCGCCAAATGCACGCTTTCAGTATCTTCCTCGTTTTTTAATTTCAACCAAATCTCTTCCGCCACAAATGGCGCGAATGGAGCTAAAATTTTCGCTAAATTTTTTAAAACATAGTAAAGCGTCTGTTTAGCTCCAATATCTTCCTCTTTCATTCTCTCCCGTGAACGCCGCAGATACCAGGTGGAAAGATCGTCCAC
>LCGX01000012.1 GCA_001000035.1 Candidatus Nomurabacteria bacterium GW2011_GWF2_43_8 | reverse complement strand
GGTTTAAAATAGGCGCATACAAGTATTCCGGTGTAGCTCAATGGTAGAGCGGCTCCCTGTTAAGGAGATGGTTCCAGGTTCGAGTCCTGGCACCGGAGCCATGTGGGATTTGCGGAGCCAAAAGCTCCGCTTTTCTCTTTATTAGAGCCTATTTTGACTGGTTCGAACGTACCAGTTTTTGTTTTTGCCCCAGATGAGACGAGTTGCATTGGTACAAGCGCATTTTGTACCTTAATTTCGAGTATTCCGTCTTTTAAGAGCAGGTTCGAACCTAGAGCGGCCAGAACAATTTTTCTTGCGTGTTCGCCTCGTTCGATAAAGGATTCTTTTGCGTCCTCGGCAAATTTGATCACCCTATGAGCAACCTCTAGCCAGCTGTCTATGCGAGTATCTGTATCGTTTAAAAGTTCTTGAAGCCTGGCTTTCTCTTGGCCTACAGTCGATTTCTTTTTGTTAAATTCGTCCTCGGTTATTTCTCCCGATGCCCGCATATCAATTAGGGTGTCTAGTTTTCTGACACAAGTCTCATAATTTTTCTGAAGATTAGAAAGGATTGTATTTCTATCGGTTGATTCTTTTGTGTTTTCAGTTTTAAGCCAGAGCATAGCCCAACCATGGAATTCTGGTGGCACTTTTATATCAGATAACGTTTTTGCAATTTGCTTTTCAAGTTCCCTTACCTCAATGTATTTTTGGCTACACGGCCCTTTGCGTTTTGTACAGCGATAGTAGGTGTAGTGATGTTCGCCACCCTGCTTGTTTCTTTTCACCTTATTTTCAGCCGTAATCATGCACCCACATTCTCCGCAACGGATCATTCCTGTATAAGCGAAAGTATGCTTTTCTGGTTTTGGTTTTTGGCCAGGATGGAGTAGCTGTTGGACGCGATCGAATTCTTCGCGCGTGATCATCGGTTCGTGTTTGCCTTTATGCCAATTGCCACTGCCTCTAGGCCATTCAAACCAGCCGTAATAAAACGAATTATAAAGTGTGCGGTAAAATCCACTTCTGGCTAACTTCTTTAAACCCCATTGAGTAACTGCTATTTCATGGACTCGTGGTGCTGTATAGCTCCCACTTAAAACCATATCAAACATTCTCCGAATAACTGGAAACATCTTCGGGTCTTTGCGGATAGTCTTAAATCCTTTTTCTTTATCTGGTGTGTTCAAGTATCCGATCGGAGCTGGGCCAGGATGCCAGCCCATTTCCACTTTGCGTCTTAAGCCGCGTTTTACATCAATACCCTTGTTATCGTTTTCAAGTTTGGCCTGGCTACAAAGTAGGTTAAGAAGAAACTTATCGTTTGGTGTATTCTTGAATGTTTGTCCTGGTGTCCGTATTTCGAGAAGCTTGTTCTGATCCATCATATAGACTAAATATCCTGTGTCTATGGGGTTTCTTGAGAGTCGATTCGGATGCCAAGTAAGAATAGCATTAGCTTCACCTTTTTCAATTTGTTTTATCACTTGATTGAAGATTTTTCGGCCTGGGTCTTTTGCTGAATATGATTCTTCAAACCGATCGACGATTTCAAGCCCTTCTTTTTTGGCAAGTGTCTCTACTTCGCTTTTCTGCGATTCAATAGAAAGCACTTGCCGATCTTCCTGTTCGGATGACTTTCTGGCATATAATAAGTATTTAATTGTGCCAGTTCCTTGTTCCATAAAATTAATTAAATAACCCTGTTGTATTGAGATACATTATCAGATATCCGCCAGAACTGATTCGTGACCAGATTGTTGGAACTTTTGACGGAGCTTCAGCAAATAATCCTTCTGGCAGTTTGTAATCTTTATTTTCATAAATCCAAGCGTTGTGTGCTGAGATTGTTTTCGGATTTTCCGCACTGCCCTCGTAGACAAATTTATCTTTTATTACGTCGAAGTTTTTGACCCCTCTTTGGGCATAGCCCATTGCCACATCTTTGATGTCTGCCATTAAAAGGATCGGAGTTTCCAGAGAACGGATATCTTGGCATTCATTTTGCTTTTTGGGATTTGCGATTATTCCTTCCTGCGGATAGCGAATGCCGACTTGCACGATATCGTTATTCCTTACGTCAACTTCGTATTCGTAAACCTCGCAAGTATTTTCGATGTATTCTTTTTGCTGATAGACTTCAACTTTTCTCTCCCAGCCATCAACATCTTCCATTGTGTAGCCGTTATCGGTTTGATTTGTAACCACTCCCACATTGAAGTTCGATGGATGGCGAGTGCCTATATATTGCAATTGCAAATCTGGTTTTGCCATGAAAGCTATGATCGCTTCCATTGCTTTTTCTCTTTCAGATTCTGACCGAGCAGTTAATAAATCAAGTTGTGTTTGTAGTTGGCTTGTTTGGAAGGATCGCTCTTTTGCCAATTCCTCTTTTTGATTAAATAAATCTCCACAGATTCCTTCCGTTGAAACCACATGCCATTGCTTTTCTGTTATTTTTTTACCCGTTGCTGTTTCGATCATCTCGACATCCCTTAGCTCCATACATCCTTCTTGTTTCTGCCTGTCTGTTATCACCCCCATTTTTTGCCTGAAATCTGCGTCTACGGCCTGTATTTGGCCTTTTATGGTATCTTTCTGCGTCTCACCCTGAATTTCTTTCTGGCTGCCCGTTTTTTTGTTTATCTGCCCAAAAGTGATAACTACTCCAGCTCCTATCACAAAAACTGCTACTAATGCGATTATTAAAATTTTCTTGTTCATAAATTTATTGAATTTAATTATTTAAGATATTTTTCAATATTTAATTTATGTTCTTCGTAAGTTTTAGCGCAGTGTGTTTGTCTATTTGAATCGTGTAAATAATATAGGCAATCTGTTTCGGCTGGATTTAACACAGCATTGATTGCATCAAGCCCTGGATTGCAAATCGGGTGAGGAGGAAGTCCTTTATTAAGATAAGTGTTATATGGTGATTCAGTTTTATAATCTGCTGGCTTTATCTTTGGCCACCAGTTACCCGATTCTCCCAGCGCATACTGAACAGTGGCATCAATTTCCAATTTCATTGGCGGATCATTAAGAAGCCTGTTCCAGATAATTCCTGCTATCAAAGGCATATCAGCTTTGTTGGCTGCTTCTCTTTGGACGAGCGAGGCAACCTTTAGTGCCGTTGTCCATTTGATGTTTTCTTTTACAAATTTATCAGCGTAAGGTTGGAATTTCTCGTTGAATTTTACTCTTAGTCTATCTGCGATCTGAAGCCCTGTTTCATCCTTAGGGAGAAGATAAGTGTCAGGGAAGTAGACTCCTCCGATCTCGTCGTAGTTCATTGCGGAATAATTACCGACCCAATTTGTTTTCGCTTCCTGATCCCAGCCAAGTGCGTCTCCGATAAGTTCTGCAATCTGTTCTTTACGAAGACCCTCAGGAATCACGACCCATTTCATGTATGGCTCTTTGAGAGCTTCGACAACTTGCCATGCCGTCATACTCTTTGAGATTTTGTATCCTCCTGGCTGGAGCAGATAATTCCTTTCGTTTTCTTGGAGTGCGTATTTGAAACCCCATTCACTTTTTATGAATCCTTGCTCGTGAAGTTTTTGGACTACGTCCTGGTTTTTTGCATCCAGCGAAATAATAAATCTTTCTGGTTCGGCTTTTGATTGTGGCGCGCCGAATAAGGAGTAGTAAGTAAAAATACCCGCTACCGTCAAGGTCAGCAGAATAATTCCGCTTATAGTTATAATGATTATTTTTGTGCTAATTGGCTTTGTCATATTGTGTCAACTTTTGTTAATTGTTTTCTGTAAGGCAACATTATTCGGAACATCCAAGTAAGTCAAGCTAAGAGTGCAAAACAAAAAGGGACAGCCGTTGCCTGCGTCCCACATTATCGAAGCCACGAGGACTCCGATTGTGGAGGAACGACTGCCCCTTTCAGCCCGCAATCGGGTCTTAAGAGACAACATTCCTCATGGCAATGTCGATAATATGGGACGCAATTATATTTTACGTCTTTTCGTTCATTTTTACAATGTTCTTTTGTTGCATGTGTTCTTGTTTCAGATACCATTTCACTGCTTCATGAAGTTTTTTCCCGTGTTCTTTTTCTTCTGGTGTTAATGGCCTTTGTTCGTCTGTTTTTAATTCGCTTCTACTTGTCGGTTTGCCGATTTCGACTTGGAGCATCTCCCAGGCTTGTTTGAGATCAAGAGTGGTTACCATTTCGCCATCTTTTAATTGTTTGATCCGTTTATTAATAATTCTTTCGAATGTCTCGGCAATCCTATGTTTTTTATATCGGATTATTTTTCTGGTTTTTTCTAATAAAATTTCAAGGTCTTCTTTTAGTTTAAGTTCCCGTCTTTCAACCCAGCAGTATTTTTTAGACCAATCAGCCAATGATCTTCTACAGGGAGGATTTCCTAACCTTTCAATTAAGCCCGCTAATTCTGGTGCAGTTTCAGTGCGTTTTAGTGCAACCCCTTCCCATGTCTTCAATAGCTTATCAATGCTTCCGTATTCGCAATATAAAAGCCAGGCCGTGTATTGCTGTTCGGTTTCTTTCGGAATTTTTGAAGTTGTGATAGCTGGTTGATTCATATTTTATTTATTTTTTGGCACGCTTGCGTGCATTACTTATGCTTTCTTAATTAATTTCTTAATGCTCTTTGTTAATATGGAGACCACTGCGGTCTTATGCTTTAGCTTATGGTGGTCTATTCTTAAGACCATTTTGGTCTATAGGAATATTCCAAATTTCTGTGCGGATACGATACATAGTGCCGCCTGTTCTGCCATGCTTTTCTGGATTTTCCTTTATTTCGATCAGGCCAAGTGCTACAAGTTTCTTTCTGGCTCTTTTGCAAGTTGTGGAGCCGAATCCGTAGGAAAAGAATCCTTTACGTTTTCCGTTCAGAGTTTTGAATTCGCCGTCTATGTGCCGAAACCACCCATCTTCATTGGCGTGCCGATTGGATAAATGGCAAAGTGCTATATAAAAATCTCTGTCTGCGTGGCTAAGCTGGTTGCGAAATGCTTCATCATCAAAGACTCTGTGTGGGGCTGGAAAGAAATTTGTATGCTTACCACATTTTTTCTGTTGATTCGGTTGATTCATAATCTTCATTAAATATTTGTTCTACTTTTTTAATCACGGCGTCTTCTATCTGTAGGCTGACTTCTCGACAGAGCGGGTGAAAAATATTGATATTCTGTCCGCCGACCTTGCGGGTTGGATAAACTAAGCGATAGCCTCCTTCTAGGCGAGTAAACACGGCCACCGATCCCATCCAAAACTTACCGTCCAGGACAAATGAAATAAAACCGAGAAGGCCGTCTTTGGGTTTTACGGGGTAAAATTGAATTTCACTTNNNNAGTTATTTGTTGTTTTTGGTTTAATTTTCTCTATGCATGGCTCTCCCATGTAAGTGATTTTGTAAAGGTTAAAAAGATTGTTTGCGCGATAAGAAGCCTCCTCATCAGAAAGCTTCACGCCATAGCGTTTGAGATATAATTCTTTAAATTGTTCGATAGCTTCTTGGGGCAACATAAAAGGCTGGCCCCAACTGGGAGCTAGCCTCTAATCTCATCTTATAAAAATGTATGTCTTATCCAGGCGATTGCCTCAGAAGGGTATTAAATTAATTTACACAAACAAAAAAGGGCTATAACTTCTCGTCCTCGATCGATTTCTAATCCGTCTAATCGATTGAGAACAGAAGCTATAGCCCTACTTGCTTGCTTTAATACATACGGGCTCTTAGCGTTTACCCTTTCTACTTCTGTCTACATTTTAATTTTACCAGGATATGGGTGAAGGTCAAGCCCCTTTTCTGTGGATAAATTAATCTGACAGAAGTTGACAAGAATTTACGCAATTTTTGCTCTGGGTAGTCAAATTTATTTTTTCGTGATATCTTGAATCTATGAAGAATATCTGGATACTCACGGAAGAAATGCCTAAAAAAATCGTGATCCAGGCAATCTTAGAAAAGCTAGCCCTTGATTTTAAGCTCCAAATAAAGATTGATGGATTACGCATAGTCCCCATTATCGAAGGGGGCCGTTTTGTGTTCACCTACAAAGCCGAAGGAGCGAGCTCTAAGGATTTCAATAATGTATTTATTAAGATCGCTAGTGGCAATTCCAGTTTTGTTGATTTCCTTGTTTTCTATCAGGAAAATGAGCCTGTTCAGGATTCAGAACCGCTTTACGCAATTGAAGAAACCAAAACTGATGATTCAGAATCGAGAAATACTGGAGTCTATCAAAGATGCAGTAAATTTGTTTACGTAGATTTTTATTATCCGAACGCTAAGAAGATTATGTTCTATAATCTTCAAATTGAGCAGAAAGAAAAGCCAACAGAAACCAATATTTTTGGAACCAGAATGTTAAAAACCATTGGTGTTGAAATTCTAGGCAAGGTCTGTGATGAAAAAATAATGACACCATTCTCCAGTCTAGATGAACTTGTGAATGTTAAAAATTCGATGAGAAAACCTCCGAAGGGAAATGTTCCCATTGAGGTTAAGATTTTTCCAAATCGTATAGAAGTTTCTGGGAGGCTATATAAAGCTGGAGGTATTGGGCACGATCCAAATATAGGCGCCCTTACTATTATTGCTGCCTGTATCAGAAAGTGGGAGAAGACCAAGGAGATTGTTATAACTCATCATGGTTTAAAGCAGGAAAATTTGGGTAGAGACAATAAATTTATTCAAATAGCCAATCGTTTAGATATAAAGCTAGACGGCCTAAAGTTGCCCATTGCTATTAGTCACGAGAGTTATTGGCATTACGAGAACTCTCAAGAAAAAATGGCCACAATATTTTTGCATGTTTCAATTCTAGCTTATACAAAAGCCGATGTAATTTATTCAAATCATGGTGGTTCGGAACGAGGATATTTTATCCATAAGAGTTTGGGGCCGATAGCAATAGAAAAATACCAGGAAGGCAAACGGGCTATATATAAATCTGGAGATAAAACAATGATTATATATCTCCCAGATATGATTATTTACGATTCTGCCAGAAATCAGATTATAAACGTTGAAGGTAAAAGATACGCCACTCGCAAACTTGGCATAATCGAGTTAAAAAACTTTGCCTATATAGAAAAGAAAATTATTAAACCATCGCATAATCCCGATTCGATTTTGCGAACAGTTGTGATTTTTGGCAGCAAAGAAAAAACTATCGCCGAAAAGCAAATAGGTTTTATGCTGAATGAAAATGGTGAGATGGTCTTAGGCAAACAAGCTCCAGAGATTTTTAAGGAAGTAGTTAAAAAACTTCTAACCTCTTAAAATATAGAGCTGCTCTTGGATTGTTTTCTTGTGTTTAGAATCTCCGTTACTGTTGCTCTTAAATCTTGGATAATCAATATTTTGAAGGGTGACCTCGCCGTATTTTTTTAACACGAACATTATATCTTTCTCTGGCATTATACCTTCGGAGTTATAGCTAAGAATTAAATATTTATACTTGGCTGTTTTTGCTATTTTATCAAGTGCAATTATGGCGGTATCTTTATTGCAGAAGTCTGATTTTTGATTTGCATATTCTCTCAAACCAGTAGTCCCTTTTATCTTTGGGGCATCATATTTAGCTATGGTCTCCAGCAAATGATAATTCGGAGCATATTGTCTGTTGTTATATGGCGGATCAATATAGAGAATATCTACATTAAGACCATTTATAAGATTCATGCTATCCCCGTTATAAACTGTGTGTTCTTTTTTACCAGGATAGAATTTGATTGGTTTTATCTCAAAACGTTTCAACGCCCTGGGATCGTATTGTTTAAGAAATGCGGCGTATACTCCCGATATATTTGCGTAAAAAGGAACGCTTTCAATAAGTGACGCCAGCAAGACAAAATACTCATTCTCGTTAATTAATTTTTTCTGTTTCCATTCTTCTATTTTGGTGCGTATGGCATCAATTCTTTTCCCATTTTCGGCAGTAAAATATTTTCTTTTGTGCTGCTGATTCTTTGTGCCTTCTTCTGTATAATTTTTATAAATAAAACCATTAATTCCCCTGAGATTATTAAGATAATTTCTTACTGATTCAAGCGGAGAAGAGAAGAGGCTATTATCAGCTGTTTTAATGTTTTGCAGAAGCTTCTTAAATGTGGGCTGGTTATTGTTTGATATGTAGGCTTTCTGTAGAACATACGAAAAATAGAGAAGATCAGATGAAGTAATTTTAAATCCTTTTTCCTTAAAAAAGCGGCCAACGTTTGAGGTGCCAGAAAAGAAGTCGCAAAAATGCCCTTTTGTTACGCCCGTTGCTAGTACGGCCTGGTAGATACGTTCTAATAATTGTTCTTTGTTACCAATAAATCTCATATTAATAATTTGTTATAAGGAGTTCGGATACCTTGCCTCGCTGGTCTTTTTTGCAGTTTAATGATCGATTGGAATAAACTTTATGCAAATTATAATCTGCATATAAATCTCTAACAAATTCACAATCAGAATTGGAGAGCATAATTTTGCAGCCGATTTTGCTCAATCTATCAATCTCATTTTTTAGTCTTATTTGATCCTCCTTATAGAATTTTTCTTTTGTATATCTAGTGAAATCAGAATAAACGGAGATTGGGTAATAGGGCGGATCGAAGTATATGAAGTCACCCTTTTGGGCATTATTCACCGACGTATTAAAATCTGTTTCTTTAATTGTAATCTTTTTTAATACCTTACTTGCATTGCGAAGCGTGTGTTCGTCACAGATCAGGCGATTTAGAGAGCTACCTATTGGTACATTAAACTGACTTTTTTGGTTAACCCTATAAAGCCCGTTGAAACAGGTTTGATTAAGATAGATCATTCTTGCTGCAATTTCGGCATTGTTTAGCTTATGGAAAATACTTATCTCTCGATCAAGGTTTCTGACCTTTGTATATAGTTCTTCTGAATGCTTTGATTTTAATTCTTTAAGAATTTTTATGACTTCTTCCGCATTATCTCTTACTCCCTCATATGACTTTATGAGTTCGGTATTGTTATCAGATAAAACTGCTTTTTCTGGTTGAAGATAAAAGAACATTGCCCCTCCACCAAGAAAGGGTTCATAGTAAGTATTGAATTTTTTTGGAATGAATTCCTCATACTGAGGGATCATTTCTCTTTTCCCGCCAACCCATTGTATAAAGGGCTTTGCTTTTTCATTGGGCTCTGACGTCGCCACTCTATGCGAGTTAGTTGTTGGTGGCATCGTTTTTATCAATTTAATTAGTTCGCTATCCTGATCCTGTGCTGGTTCGAGTTCCCTAATAATTTTTACTACAACACCCCTAACTTCGACTTCCGTTCTATAAAAAGGCAAGAGGGTTTGATTGGCTGGTTGCAAACGAAATCTATTTTTTTCTCGATAAATTCTTTTAAGTGTCGCTTGGTTATCATCAATAATCGCAACTACAGTTTGTCCATTATCAGCAGTTTGTTGTTCTCGAATTACAACGATATCTCCGTCAAATATACCATCATCGATCATGCTATTGCCGTTTACGCGCAAAGCATAATGTTTGCCATGAGATGGGAGTTCTTCTCGCGATAAGGTAATTAATTTTTCTGGTGTTTCGATTGCCTCTATAGGTTCGCCAGCTGCGATTGTTCCGACTAACGGAATTTTTATCAAGCTTTGATTTTTTTTATTTGTATCATTAATTTCAATGGCTCGTGCCATGTTATCAAATTTCTTAATATAGCCCTTATCAATAAGGACATTGATGTGTTGGTATACAGTCGATACGGCCGAGAGCTTAAGGCCCTTCTTCATTTCTTCAAGAGTGGGAGAATAGCCACGCTCGGCAATATACTTCTTTATAAAGTCGAATACTTGTTTTTGACGTTTTGTTATCGGGAGAGGCATAAACTTAATTGATGTTTTTTAATCTAAGTGATATATTTATAGTATACCGAAAATATTACGAAAATGTAAGTGTGTATAACTTTATGACTAAAGTAGTGAAAAATGAAGACGCTCCATTCTATTTTGAAAAACTATTTGCTGGTCTTTGTTTTTTGGGTCTTGTAGAAAAGAATCCGTCTGTTTTTAAGATAGAAATCAAACCAGACAGAAAAGACGGAGCCAATAGGAGGATTGAAGATTTAACAAGATTTTTAAAAGATGGGAGCATCGAAGTAATACAAATTAAGCATACACTTAAGACTGGTACTAAATGGGGTTTTGGTGATTTGTGGACTACTAGGCCGAACGCTAAAAGTCCTAAGGAAGGAACAAACATATTTAAGTTTCTCAAAAGCTGGCGTATGCATAAAAAAAGTAATAAATGTATTCGACTTATTGTTGCAAGCAATAAAACTCCTACCAGCAACTTAGATAATTTTCTAAAAGATATTCAGAAATTAAAAAAGAGAAAATTATCTTGGCAAAATTTTCAAACTAAATATTCTTCTGAAATTCAAAATATTGAATCGAACTGCAAAAAAGAACCTTTAATTAATAAAAATGAATTGAGGAGTTTTATCTCTGCTTTACAATTCCAAAAGCTTCCTGATATCGATCCTTTACATGAGAAGCTCGTAGAAAAATTGAAAGAACAGGGAGTATTTGATGACGACAGAATTAATGCTTTTATTGGTAGGATTACAAAGGTATTTGCATCTAACCAGATAGAAATACTTCCAGAGCGAGTTTTCGGACTAATTGATAGATTAAAAACAGGCTTGCTTCAGGAAATAATTGCGCCACCAAATTATGTAGAACGTCCCGATCTTGAAAGTAAAATTATTAAAGCGGTTGAAGCAAAGAAAAAAGACGGAGGATTTGTTTTTCTTTTTGCTCCCTCTGGTTCAGGAAAAACTGTTTTACTTTCTAGGTTGGCGGATAGAAATTCAGATTTTCTACCATATTTTTGTCGCATTCGTCCATTTGAAGCTAGTAAGGGAAGAATTGGATATTCCAATAATAATCGTTTGAAGAGTTCTTGGTTTAAAGCAGATATTATCCAGAGATGTTATGAATTCGGATTAATTAAAATGTCTGTAGGTATTAAAGATAATGAGGATTTCATTGATAAGACTTTTGATGAAGCTTTAAAGAGGTTAAGCGAAAAAGCACTTCAGAGGCCAGGTAAGAAGATTGTTATTATTGTTGATGCTCTAGACCAAGTGGAAACAGATAGGTATAAAGATCGATCTGTCCTTGATGCCATACCATCAGTTAACTATCCTGGTGTAGTCTTCCTTTTAAGTACCTGGGGAAAAGAATATCTACCACAGTCAATAAAAAATTTATCTAATAAGATCAAAAAACAAATCAGTATAGACCTCTACTTTTGTGAGAAGGAAATAAAGGAATATTTTAAACAAGCAGGTATAACTTTATCTCAGGATCAAATAGCTGTTATCAAAAAAGGTACTGGCGGATTGGCCATTTCTTTATTTTATTTCAGCAAAAAACTACATAGCCACGATGGCGTTGACAGTATAATTCGCTCAAATTTACACTATAAAGAAGTTTTTGATTGGTATAAGCCAATTTGGGAAAGTTTAAATAATCAAGAAAGAGAATGCTTAGGTTATCTATGTTTTCACTTTTCGCCCGTGCCAAGAGAAGATTTGCGGAAAATTGTATCTAAGTTTAAAATAGCCAGTTTTAATCATTTAATTGAAACTATTGAGCATTTCCTAGATGGAGGCGGTAGAAAACTTGAACCATACCACGATAGTTTTAGAAGATTTGTGGTAAGTAAATTATCAAAAGATAAAAGCGCCTATCATCAAAGAATCTCTAAATATTATTCTCAAAATACACATTTGGAATATGGCCGCAAATATATAACTAAGCATTTAGAGGCTATTGGTTTATCGCAACTATCTGTTAGGAACATTTTTGCCAAGCTTCATCGGGATCAATTCTATAAAAAAATATTTCAGTCTAATCTTGATAACCAAACAAAAGTAGAAATTGGTAAAAGTTTTGTAAATTATTTTTATAAAACTAATAATATTGAGCAGTTGGTTCATTACGCAATTACTGCTAGCGATATTTATCCAACTGTTCACGATGAAGATATTTATACAAAGACTAGGATTGCTACCGAAAAATTGTTAAAGGAAGTGGAGGAGGAGTTATTGCTTCCTAGGGGGGATCAACCCTGGTTAACACGAGAATGGGTTTTTAAAAGATTAGCTATTGGAAATATCCTTTTTGAAAACAGGGATAAAAAATGTATAAATTTAGCTCAAAGATTTATTGATGATAGTTTATTTAGAATTTCATTAAATCGGAAACTGCTTTGGGGAGAGGACGAAAATGCACGTCACGATATAGAAAATAATATTGAACAGTTTGCCCGCGCATTAGTAAATACAAATCGATACAAAAACGCTATTAGATTCCTCAAGAAAGAAGTTGGCTTTAAAAAACATAAAGCAATATTTGAAGGTTTGAGGTGTCGCTATCTTTCAGATATACATCTTCAAAATTTTAAAATTAACACAAAAGAGACGCTTCGAAATTTGGAACGTTCCACTAAGATAGAACGCCTTTTGACGTATTTACTTTTTGAAAACAGTGGAATTAAAGTTTCTGATAAGCAAGATTTTAAAAAACTACTCGTTGATGATGATTTGGAGAAATATCTCTACAACGATAGGAATGTAAGCCAACGTCTTGATTTAGCAGAAGCATTATTTATCTACAAAATTAAAAATTACAAGAAGAGAATATTAAATCTACTGACTAAGGTTGATATAGAAATTCCGTACCACGATCACGGATATTCTTATTGGGGGTCTAATGGAAACCCTCGAGAGACATTTTTAAGATGGGTAGCGTTGAAATCTTTAGTAGATAAGGGTTTTAATATTGAGGCGTTTTACTCAGCCTCTCTTAAAACTAAATTTCCACAATCAAATGATAGCTCGGAAAAAGAAAACCCAGAATTTGTAAAAGTTCTGTCCATAGAACAAGATATAACAAAAAAGAGATTGCTTTTGCGTGCGGATAAGATTGATTGGAAAGATTTCTGGAAATCTTTTGAAATTCACTTAAAGCTTTACAAGAAAAAGGTGGACGAGATAAAGTCTTCGGCTAATATTTATTCTTCTGATATACAAAAAAATTTATATCCCTACAGCCAAGATATCCTAGATTTAATTAGGGATAATTTTTTTATAATAGATTCCTTATTTCCGAACAAGTTTCTGTTAGCATTAAATAAATTGGAAAATATACTAGGCGCTGATTATTTAAATAGCCGAGTTGATCTTTTAGAAAGTTTAATCAATTTGTCGTCAGTTAGATCGTCTTTGCTAAAAGATAAAATAGAGGGTTATTTAAATAAGGCGTTAGAATGGAGACAAAAAGAAGAACTAGATAATTTAAATAAAAGCGATAATCTAAAAAGGTTGGCCGTTCTTGCTGCCGATAAAGGCTTCTCAGAGATGGCAGAGGAAATATTTGATAAAAATCTAAGATATTCTCGTGGTCTTTGGAATAAGGGCGACTTAAGAATAAGCAGTCTTATAGATACTTTAAGGACGCAGGACAAAGAGCAATTCCTACCAATTTTAAAGCAAATTGATCGTGTTTCTAATGTTATAGAGGGTGCGTGGTATTGGAAACTTGATTTTTTGGAATCTGCCACTTATGCAGATTATCATCTGGCTTTGGATTATTTTTTTCCATTCGTAGTAAAGAGCGAGGTGAATCAGAACGAAGCATTAAGAAGGATAATATCAACTTTTGTAAAACGCTATCCATACAGAGAAATTTCCGAAATCTTACCGCTTCTAAGATTGATGGATATTAAGGAGGAAAATTCCTCTGATTATTTTGAACATATTTCTGCTGTTTATCTAACCGTCATAAAATGGTCTTTATCAAATGAAGATTATGCAACTGCTGAGAAGCTGGCGAGTCAATATATAGATATTCTTAAAACAGATATTGAGCCCTCATATAGAATAAACTTATTAAGAAACTTCGTTGCTGCGTTGGCTACTTCTGCGCTAAAAGATATTGTCAATAAAGTTAATAAATATTTGAAGCAATTAGAATGCGAAGGATACCGAGCGGTTGAGAAAAGTAATTCTGAGTTCAAGGTTACTTACGATGGCTTAAATATCAAACAGTTAAAAAATTTAGCCAAAAAAGGGCGCATTAATATTCTTCAAAAAAGAATAAGTGAATATGCCAAAACAAAAGGTTATTTTACAGATGGCTTAATTGTGGAACTGGTATCATCTCTTAGCGATGTCGATCTGCAAAAAATTAGAAAATGGGGATTGGAAAACAAGATAAATATAAGCAGCCCCAAATTGCTCTCCTCTATAATGAAAAAGGCGGCAGAAGCAAACAATAAACGGATACTAACAAGAACGCGCTCGGAGGTTTTAGAACAAATAGACGTATCCGATCGAGAGTATAATTTGACAGAGATAATAAAAGAGTTGGATAAAATAGAATTTCCCCTAAAAAGAACCTTATTGAGAAAAGCTTTATTGCTAAGTATCCGTAGGTTAACTGGAAGTAGTTATTATCTTCCTCAGCTTTTTATCTATTCTTCTGATAGTATCGATAAATATATTCCCGAAATTAAAAAATATTCTTTTGAAGATTGGAAAAGGATTGTAAATAAGTCTACTCGCTTATCATTATCAAAATGAATACACTTGAATTTATTACTAAATATTTAAATTCGCCAATTGTTGCACACCGCAATAAATCTTTATTGTGCTTGTTTAAAGAGAGGTCAAATACAGAAGCTATAAAACAATTAGGCTTGAATCTTGATTCAAATAATTTTGACATCGTTCTGAATAGTCTCAGAGTTATATTTGCAATCAGCCACGAAAACCAGGATAAGGTAAAAGCGATGAGCGCTAAAATTGCAAAACTTGGATTAAAAACCAACCATTTTTCCATAGTGTTTTTATGCAGAGATATTTTAAATAAGATTGACGGCCAAGTGTTGGACATTAATCGGATTACTAAAAGAATTACACCGAAGTTAAATGGGTCAGAAAATGCAGATTATTTTTCCGATAATTGCGATCATTTTTTAGAGTATTCCTTAGGTGATAGAAATCATAAATATGAGCTGTCTCGTATATGTAGAACTTTTCGATATGATTGTAAAAAAGCAACCAAACAATTATTTGCCTATATGAGAGCATTGGGATATAAAAAAGGAACTCAATATTGGAAAGAGAGACCATCACGCTGGCAACATGATTTTGATGGCAATCGTTATGAAACGAAACTTAATTATTTTGCCAGACACGGGATACAAATGTTTCTGATGTGGTGTGTTAATAACTTAACCGCCAGAAATGATGATTGGTCAGAATTTTTAATAGACGAGCGCAACTGGGACGCTTCTATGCCCCAGCTTATGGTTCAAGAAAGGCCGTCCTTCTTGCACTTCACAGAACTAAAAACAGAAACCAATATCTGGATTAAACAAAAAATAAACAAAAAGAGCACTTATGAGTTTTTTGATCCTAAAAAAGAATGGTTTCCTTTATACGAAAATTCAAGTTTTAAGCACGAAGACAAGTCGTTTGATAGGCATATAACAGCGTGTTTTATTAAGCCGCCAGTGTCTAATATTTCAAGAAAGCTTGAATTTTCTACGCCGAATTACAGTTGTCGAAATTGCTATATAAATGAGTTGCCACTGAAAGCAAAACAAAATGGTAGGCTATATTTGGATGATTCTGGCAATCGACACGATGGATTGAAAGATAAATTATTTCCCTCGTATGGGATTGTTTCCGAGGACTTCGATGATTGCACAAAACTTTTCCCCGCGCCAGAGATAATAGAACACTTTAAATTAACCCAAAAGAAAAACACATTAAATTATTATAAAGGGCGGAAATTGGTAGCATACTGTCTTAATTGGCAAGATGGTTATTACCGAAATGTTGGCAGGCAGGGAGAGGATAGATTTGAATTAGCTAATTATGGCCACCTGTTAATGATAAAGACAAAGTACCTCAAAAAGTATCTGAAAGATAAAAAATTGAAGTTATTGATAACGGGTAGTGTTTGGAAACGAAAGGTAGATAAATGGTCACATGAGGGTGATTACAGTAATAAAAAAACCTCAAAACATAAGTGGTTATCTTTTGAGATCGTTAAGTTCTAATTTAGTATTCAAAGGTTAACAGGGAATTTTCCCTCCATCATATCCACGGCTGCGTCCAGTTCATAGGATTTCCAGCCACTTAGAATAATGGTGCGAAGTTCTCTCACAGCTCGGAGCCAGTGTGCACGAACAGAGGCGAGAGCTTCTGTTTTATGCCGTAAAGTCGCTTAGTTGACTTCTATTTCCTAATCTACTATAATCTAATATAGTTAAAGTATAAGATAATTTACCTGTATTGAGCAAGTCGAAATATGCCAAAAAACAAATTTCAAAATCAAGAATATTGGG
>LCGX01000011.1 GCA_001000035.1 Candidatus Nomurabacteria bacterium GW2011_GWF2_43_8 | reverse complement strand
ACTACCGCGTCACCTACGAATACCTCGCCTCCGGCCCCCCGAGCGTAAGCACCGAAAGCACGTGCGTGCCTCCGCGGTAAAAAATTCCCGAGCCGTGAAGCTGAGTGGAAATTCCTCCGGCTTGCGCGTACAAGTCGCGGAGTTCATCCATTTTTCTGCCGTCGGCGCGCTTATTTTCTTCAATCGCCTTTTTGTGTAGAATGCCGTTCTCGGTATCATCGAACAAATCGTCTTCCGGAGAGAAATCTTCCCGCTCCGGATACGTTTCTTTTACTAAATTGTTCCATTCGGTATGCAGTTCGTCTATTTTCGATTTGCCCGGGCCGGAAAAAATCGCCTTTTCCATCTTGGGCAAAATATTTTTATTGAACAAGTCCGCAGATCTGTCCAAAATTTTTTCTTTCTCGATAATTCTTTTTTCTTTGCCTATTTCCTTCGCGATCTTTTTTTGAAAATCTTCCAGCTTGGAAATTTCTAAGGCAGCCATTACAAGTGCTTTTTCGATTTCCTCCTCGCTCGTCTCCCGGGCCGAGGCCTCGATCATGTTTATGTTCCCGTCCTTTCCGCAGACCGTCAGATCAAATTTATACATAGTACTGTCCAAGAGCCGCAGTTCCTGGGAAGGATTTACCTTCACGATATCGTCCTCGTATTTGCCGATCCGTACGCATCCGACCGGCCCGTTCCAGGGTATTTCGGAAACCAAAAGCGCGAGCGAAGCGGCATTGACCGCCAAAATTGTCGGATCGTTTTCGTCGACCGAAAGCACGGTGACAATAACCTGCACCGCATGGCGGATGGACTGGTCGAAAAGCGGGCGCAAAGTGCGATCTATAACCCGGCCGGCCAGTATCGCTTCCTGCGAGGGCTTGCCCTCGCGGCGGACGAAGCGTGAACCCAGAATTTTACCGGCCGCGTAAAATTTTTCCGCGTAGTCAACCGTCAGATTAAAATAGCCCAAACCTTCCTGTTTGTCGCGGGACATGCAGGCCGTGGCCAGCACTATCGTCTCGCCGTACTTGAGCATCACCGAGCCGTGCGCCTGTTCGGCCAAATCGGTAAAAACGGCGGTTAATTTTTTTCCTCCCACCTCCACACTAAATTCTTTTTTTTGCATATTGTGTTGCAGTTCGTATCCAGACTACAGTGTTGTTTCACAACTTGGCGATAAGTTGAAACACTACTTTGTGTCTGGGCGCGAACCGGATTAACTTATAAATAACTTTCTAATAATTAACTCCTAGCCGAACTACTTATTAGATATTTTCTGGGATTTTCGGACAGATCCACGAATTCATCCGCCGTTTCGCGGAGTTTCGAGGAAGTCGATTTACCGAAAGAAACAACCTCAACCTGAATACCGGAATGAATTTTCAAATAATCCGCCAAGGGAACAAAATCCCCGTCGCCGGAAACTAAAATCACCGCGTCTAATTTGGGCGCCATGGTTATGGCGTCGACGGCCAACCCAACGTCCCAGTCGGCTTTTTTCATTCCTCCAGCGAAAATCTGCAGATCTTTCGTCTTGGTTTCAATCCCTTGCTTAGTCAACGCTTCGAAAAAATTTTTCTCGTCCCCCGCCTCAGTGGTAATCACATAGGCCACTGCGCGCACAAGCTTCCGCCCGGCCACTGCGTCTTTCACAACCGCCCCGAAATTTACCCTCGCCTGATACAAATTGCGGGCGGAATGGTATAAATTTTGAGTGTCAATAAAAACTCCGACTCTTTGTTCCTTATGTTTTATAACTGTCATAAATATTACGCGAGATCAATTTTCTTCATCAAAGCATCGTAACGAGGTTTGCTTTTGCGTTCCAAATACTTCAGATGAGTGCGACGGTCGGCAACCATCTTAATGAGTCCCCGGCGGGAATGGTTGTCCTTTTTATGCTTCTTCAGATGTTTAGCCAGGGCATCAATCTGCGTGGATAAAACAGCCACCTGCACCTCCGGACTACCGGTATCCTTATCGTGAATCTGATGTTTCTTTATGATTGTCTGCTTTTTCTTAGTAGATAGCATAACTGTTATCTTAGCACAAAGTTCCTAAAATTACAAGTTTACACCTGTGTCGCACAATATTTGTGGTAAAATACCTGTATGGCAACTGAAATAGACCGACTGAAGCGCGAATTTTTGGAATATTTGGAAATTGAAAGGGGTTCGGCCCTTCGCACTATCGAACTCTACGGGCAATACCTAACGCGCTATTTTGAATTCGCTAAAATCAAGGAACCGAAAGACATCACCGCTCCGTCTGTGCGCGAATTTCGCTTGTGGCTGAATCGCCAGCCGGGCTTCTCTCTCTCTAAAGTGCGGACGGAAACGATGTCCAAAAAAACCCAGAACTACTATATGATCGCCTTACGCTCTTTTCTGAAATATCTGGCGAAGAGAGGCATCGCCTCAATGTCCACGGATCAAATCGAGCTGGCCCGAACTCTCGAACGTTCTTTGGAACTTATCACCCCCGCCGAGCTCGAGCGTATTTTAGAAGCACCGACTGGATTGGATATAAAATCGCTCCGGGACAAAGCGATATTGGAACTTCTTTTTTCCACCGGCCTGCGCGTTTCCGAATTGTGTTCTCTCCCCCGGGATATCAATCTCGCCTCCGACGAACTTTCAGTCAGAGGCAAAGGAAGCAAAATAAGAGTGGTATTTTTTTCGGATAATGCAAAGACAGCACTCAAAAAATATCTGGCCGCAAGAGATGATATGGAAGAAGGTTTATTTACTCGGCTGGATCGCAAAACAGAGCAAAAACAGAAGAATTTTGCAGACAAGCCGAGCTCGCGTACTTTTCCGAAGGAGTGGCCGAGCGAAGCGAGGGACCGAGCGACTGAGCAAAAGTACCGAGCGAGGCCTACAAAATACACCGGTAAAGATTATGGCAACCTGGACCGGCATTCAATCGAAAGAATCGTCCGGCATTACGCGACGCTCGCCGGAATTTCTAAAAGAGTGACTCCGCACATGCTGCGCCATATGTTCGCGACCGACCTGCTTTCCAACGGCGCCGACATCCGCTCGGTGCAAATGATGCTCGGGCATTCTAATATTTCCACTACCCAGATTTACACGCACATCACCGACAAGCAATTAAAAGAAGTGCATAAGAAGTTTCATGGCAAAAAATAAAATAAAAATTATTTCTTGGAACGTAAACGGGCTGCGGGCGGTGCATAAAAAAGGAATGTTTTTGCCGTTCGTAGAAAAATACCGGCCGGACATCATCTGTTTGCAGGAAACGAAAGCAAAACAGAACCAAAGCAAAATGGACCTGCCAGAGTACGAAGAATACTGGAATTCCGCGGAACGCCCGGGGTACAGCGGAACGGCGATCTTCACTAAAGAGAAGCCGCTTTTCGTCACGCTCAATCTGCCGGAAGATATCGTGGAAAAATACAACTTGAAAGACGGTTACGGAGACCCAAACGCCGAAGGCCGAATTATAGCTTTGGAATATAAAGATTTTTATGTTGTTAGTGTCTACACGCCGAACGCCAAAGACGACCTCTCCCGCATTCCGCTCCGCCACCAGCAATGGGACCCTGCCTTTTTAGAATATATGCGCAAATTGGAAAAGAAAAAATCAGTAATATTATGCGGGGACTTAAACGTGGCGCACACGCCCGACGACCTCGCCCGGCCGAAAGAAAACGAAGGCATGAAAGGATTTACCAAAGAAGAGCGCGAAGGCATTCAAAAAATTGTTGACGCCGGTTTCGTAGACACTTTCCGCATTTTCACCAAGGGGCCGGGACATTACACCTGGTGGACTCATTTCGCCAACGCCCGAGCGCGCAACGTCGGGTGGAGAATCGACTATATTTTTGTAAGCGGCAAGCTAGCCGAAAAAGTAAAGAGTGCCGGAATCCTCCCCAAGGTCATGGGCTCCGACCACTGCCCTATTTGGATAGAGATATAGTCTCTATTTAAACGTGAAACTTTTTATTATACTATCAAAAGCTGTTTCACAAACATTTTTTATAACAACTCCTTTATTGGGATCAACTTTTTGCCCAGCAACTTGGTCGTAGTTCAAACTGCTTTCAATATAGGAAATATCTTGCCTGTAATCTTTTGACACTAAAACTGCGTTCTGCCTGACAGAAGATCCTAGAGAATTCTTAAATCCGCACCTTGTAACTATGTTGTATTGGTTTGTCAAACAATATTCAAATTCATAACCTGTAGGGTTTTCTCTTTTTAACTCTTCAAGCCAGAAAGTAGTATTGTTGGCAACCGGACTCATCATAAGTTCCCCGAATTCTAGAGCAGAAAGACAGGCGGGGCTGCTTACATTTATGGAACCACTGGAATCTACGTTAACAGAAAAATCTGATGGATATTTAAAAGAAAAGATACTATTGCCATAAATCTTTAACTCGGGGCTTGCGTACCTGTCAAAAATACTTACTACCACGTTGTCAGATCCAATCTGTTGCCCATTCTTATCGAAACATTTTATTGGGAAATTAATATTTTCTCCAATTGGGAAGTCGGGCAATTCACCTCCGGGCCCCATAGTAAATTGACCGTTAATAATTTCACTGTTGTTTTGGGGACGATATATCCCACTAGCTGTGATATCTACGTTGTTTCCTTCCCCGGATTGGCTCACCTCACACCTATCTCCACGGCCATGGAAAGAAAAAATTATGTTTTGATCAGAAAAAACTGTGATGGGCCCATTGGAACCATTTGCCGTAATATCTATACTTTTATAAAGATGACTAATGTACAAAGAAACTGCTACGAGGCCCAGAGACAATATTAAAACAACTATCCTTATATGCTCTTTTTTAATCATACCTAAATTGTCTCAATATAACATCAGGCTGTCAATCATAGAGACACAAGCTTGGGTTTTGCTTTCCCGAACCACTTCTGCGAGAGTTTTTTAACGCTTTGTGTCATGTCAGTAACTAGGATCTTTGTAGTTTTATCTTTTGAAAGCTTCTTGGAGATTTCCTGATGCCGCGCCAGGTAATTTTTTAATTTTTTTGGAACTATTTCATCTTGAGAAATTATTTTTATAGTTCTTGGCAATAATTTTTTAATTTCTTGTTTGAATATCGGATAATGCGTACAGCCGAGTACCAGCGCATCCAACTTTTTATTCAAAAACACTTGCAAGTACTTTTTTATAAATGGCAAAGCATTTTTCGTCTCCCCTTCTTCCGCCAGAGGTACAAGCAAGGGCGCCGGATTTTGAAAAATTTTTACCCGTCCTCCGGCGGGCTTGTTTTTCCATAATTTTAAAATTTCTTTTGGAAAAGCTCCCGAAGACACCGTGCCGGAAGTTCCCAATACTCCGATTCTTTTAAATTCAGCCGCTCCCTCCGCCGCCGGAATCAAAACACCCAATACTTTTTTATTTGTATTTTTATAATCTTTCTGAATCCTTCTTAATGCTCTGGCGGAAGCGGTATTGCAAGCCAGAATTACCAGCGCGCAATTTTCTTTTTTAAATAAATAATCCACCGCCTCGCGGGTAAATTGGTAAACCGCCTCATGGGAACGGTTGCCATAAGGCACTCTTTTAGTATCGCCTAAATAAACATAGTCGTACTGGGGCATCGCTTTTACTATCGATTTAGCGATAATCAGCCCGCCCAGCCCTGAATCAAAAATTCCTATTCGCATAAGCTAAGCATAGCAAATTATAATTTTTATGAAACTCTGCGCAGCGCGACGGCGCGAGCAAAGCAATACGCCAACAGGCGGATATATGTGTTGAGTAAAAATTGATAATTTGCTATGCTTTTAGCATGAACCACACGCGCCTAGACCAGCTCTCCGACGGCATCTTCGCCATAGTCATGACCATCCTCGTTTTTGAAATAAAAGTGCCGGTCATCTGGGGACCGACAGACAATCTCGGCCTCTGGCTGGAAATAAAAAAGCTCTTGCCTGTTTTCTTAAGTTATGTGCTCAGTTTTTCCCTGCTTTTCACCTACTGGCGCGCGCATCACTTTTTTATCTCTATTTACGCAAAAAACGTGGACCCGATGCTCACCAATATCAACGCGCTGTTTTTCATGCTGATAAGCCTGGTGCCCTTTTCCGCTGGCCTGCTCGGACAATATAATGAAAATGAGATGTCGATCATAATCTTCGGCGTGCACGTCATCCTGACCGGACTTACGCTGTATTGGATGCGGAGATATGTGCTTTTTTCCCCGCATATCCAAAATCCGGAAATCAGCAAACGGGAAATCCGCGGGAGCACGATCCGCACCATGGTGCCCGTCGTCTGCGCGCTTATCGCCATTCCCTTGAGCTTCCAAAACATCAATCTCGCCCTTACGCTCCTGACCTTGGCGGTAATTTTCAATCTTTCCTCGTACAGCACGCGCATCCTTGAAAGGATAATGAAGGCAATCTACCATGCTCTCTTCGGTGAAGATGTTCACGGCCACTTTGCCGACTAAAGCCGGCCAAAAAAATCAGAAGTCCGATTTTCTCCTCAAATCGCCATCCAATCTTTTGGCTTCAGCCCAGGCCAGCTCAAAAATCTTTTTCATCGCGTCGGCGATTTCATTCGATTCAATAATTATACCGAGCTTCTCCCGCCAGGAAGCGATCATCACTTTGTTGTCGTAAATATTTATTTCCGGAGAAAAAAGAAAGGAATTCTTCGGCACGAGAGCCGTTTCTCTCATTTCTTCCTTATCAAAAGTTTTCCGTTCCAGCCCTGCTTCAGTATCCGGAATAATCGCGCGGATGGCAATGCCTTTTCCGGCCCTTCTCTTGAAATATCCCGGGAAATAACCGGGCAAACCTATATTCATATCTCCGACACTAGCGTACGCCCGGATGGGTTCGTGGGAAGTCAATGTATCTTCGTAGACGCGTTCCAGGCCCTCTCGTCCTTCATAAAACATGACCTTCGGATGGTTCTCGATATTGTGGATTGATTTGAGCTGGGGAATCAAAGTTGAATCCGCTTTTTTCAAATCTTTTTGTTTTTTATTGAACTCGCCGAGAATATATTCCCGGAGCTGGTTGGGCGATTCCGCGACATATTCCTGCTTCGGTTCCTTGCCGGTCAAAGTCACCAAACCTTTATCGAACAATGAACCTAAAATGTCATAGACGGTCGTTCTGGCAATGCGCGCTTCTCGGGCGATTTTTGACGCAGTGCCCCGGCCTAAGACGAGAGTGGCTAAATACACATCCGCCTCCTTGGCAGAAAATCCAATTTCCAGGAGTATCTTTTGCAGCTTGTTTTTTATGGGCTCTTTCATACTGTTATTATAGCCGATAGATAAATTGTGTCAATTATTTTCGACAAAAATAAGCCATTTTCTAAATATATAATAAGGATATTAAATATAATAGTAAAAATAATGACGAAAATCTTTGACAATAATCTTTATCTAACGTATTATTAACGAATGCTCAGACGAATAGAAAGTGGAATATCGGCCAAATCCTTGGAGCCAAGTTACCTATCTTGGGTCAAAAGTTGCGCTGTTCAGCTAGGGCTCAAGGGTGTTGCCTTCATCAAAAGCGACGGCAGCGTAAAAGTCATCGCCGAGGGTGAAGATAAGAATCTGACGGTATTCGCTAAAAAAATCGGAAAATATAATTTTCTCTCCCCGTTGGAAAATTTTTATGTGAAATGGGAAGAAACAATCGGAGAGTTTAAGGAATTCGCCGTCACTACCGGACAATAAAAATGGAAAAACAGTGCAAAACCTGCGGTGAAAATTTCGAGGTCGAGAAAGAAGACCTCAATTTTTATGAAAAGATGCGATCTCCAACTCCCAATTATTGCCCGGAATGCCGGATAATGCGACGGCTCTGCTTCCGTAATGAGAGAACTTTATATAAAAGGACCTGCAGTAAAAGCGGAAAGTCGATAATCTCCATTTACCCGGAAAATACTCCCTTCTCTGTTTATGACCAGCACGTTTGGTGGGGAGATGATTGGGATGCGATTGATTACGGACAGGGTTATGATCCAAGCCGGCCGTTTTTTGATCAATTTCTTGAATTGCGAAATAAAATACCGCGCATATCGCTTTTGAATATCAACGGAGTAAACAGCGACTACGTGAACAATTCGGAAGACAATAAAAATTGCTACCTGATATTCGCCGCGCAAAAAAATGAGGATTCGATGTACGGCCGGCTGATCTATCGAAGCAAATTCGCGATCGATAATGACTTTATCCAGGATTCCGAGTTCCTGTATGAATGCATCGACTGCCGAAAGTGCTATCAATGCTTTCACGCGGACAGCTGTGAAAACAGCATCGATTTGCTTTTTTGTTTCAATTTGCGCGACTGCCAAAATTGCATCTTTTCCACCAATTTGAGGCACAAAAGTTACTGCATTTTCAACCAGCCTGTCTCAAAAGAAGAGTATGAGAAGAAAAAAAGAGAAATTTTGTCCTCTCATGAAAAACTAGAAGAAGCAAAAATAGAATTTGAGAATTTTAAAAAGAAAGCTTTGGTAAAATACTCCCATCAAGTGAAATGCAAGAACGCGACCGGAGATTATATGTACAATTGCCACGATGTGGTTCGCGGTTTTGATTCGGAAAACGCAAAAAATTGCAGATATATCGCCGACGCTGAAGGTCCTATTGATTGCTGGGATTTAAACAACTGTTATTACAAACCAGAACTGAATCTTGACGTAATGGCAGCCTTGCAAACATACAACGTGAAGCATTCCGCTTATGTGCTGTACACCAGCAATTCAGAATATTCCGATAGTTTGCACAACTGCGACAGCTGTTTCGGATGTATCGGCCTAAAAAAGAAAAAATATTGCATATTAAACAAACAATATGGAAAAGAAGAATATGAAAAAACCAAAGAAAAGATTATAGAAAGTCTGAAAAAAGAAGGGGTCTATGGGGACTTTCTGCCCTCCTTTCTTTCTCCGCACGGATACAACGAAACCCTGATTCAGGAATATGCGCCTTTAACTGAAAAAGAAGCGATGGAAAAAGGTTTCAACTGGCAAAATCAAACTTCCGGCACTTACGGCAAGGAAACCATCAAAGAAAAAGAAATTCCGGAGACCATCGGAGAAGTCTCGGAGGATATTTTGAATCAAGTTTTGGTCTGCCAGGACTGTAAAAAGAATTTCCGCATCACCAAGGGAGAATTTGATTTTTATAAGAGAATGGGGCTCCCTTTGCCGCATAAGGATTTCGAATGCCGGCATCAAGACCGGATGAAAAAACGCAATCCGCGCCAGCTTTGGCATCGCACCTGCATATGCGAACTTACAAATCACGTACACGGCGAGAAAAAATGCGAAAATGAATTTGAAACGAGCTACTCCCCCGACCGGCCGGAGACGGTTTACTGCGAGACCTGCTACCAGCAGGAAGTTTACTAGCCCTTGGCTAGTGTACTAGTTTTTATTTTCTAACTCCATGTTTAGTATGTAATTTTTCTATTTCCTTATCTTCGAGTTCTTCTTTTTTTTCTTTTCCGCGTTCGCCGAGAGTCCGAAGTTCCGCATCGCCGAGCATATTCAGTGATTTTGCCAATTCAGATAAATGTTCAACTATATTTTTCTCCGGTGCGTCGAGCACTTCTTCCAGTAGGGCGTGCAAAATCCACCCCATCCGTGGACCTGGCTTGATTCCGAGCTCTTTTATCATAAATTCTCCGTCAATTTTCAGCGCGCCGACGGAAATCGGGTCGCGCAAAGCTTCTTCGATCATCGCAAAATACTTCCGCAGGCGGTATGGCGTCTCTTTTTTCTTCATTCCAACCCGATCGCATTCTCTTACTTTCATAAGATCCCAAATATTTTCCTTGCCGACTTTGGCGATAATTCTGCGCACGGCCGAAAGCGTGATCAGTTCAGTATCGGAGAAAAACATATGGTTGCGTATTAATTTTTCCGTCAGTTCGATTTCTTTTTTCGGAAATTTCAACCGCTCCATTATTTTTTTTGCCATCCGCGCGCCGACAACTTCATGACCGTAGAAAGTAAACTGTTTCTTCGAGCCCGTATGCTTTTGTAAAGCAGGCGCAGAAGAATTCTGCAGACGGAAGGTTCCAGCCGAAGGCTGGAGTAATGTCAAAGAATTTTTCTGTGCCTGTGAAATATCCCTCCTTGCTCTTGGCTTCCCGATATCATGGAAAAGCGCTGCCAACCTTATTTCTAAAGGCCAATTTTTATTCGCGGCATGCTGAACAGCGTGGAGCAGGTGTTCCCAAACATCGTAAATATGCTCACCTAACTGTTCGCATCCGATCCCATCTTCCAGCTCCGAAATTATGTTTTTCAACAAGCCGAATTTCTGCAACATCACGATTCCGCTGGCCGGACTTTCAGACATAATTATTTTTACAAATTCATCGCGAATTCTCTCTGCAGAAATTTTTTTAATCAATTCCGCGTTTTTCAAAATACTTTCCGTTGTTTCATACGACACAGAAAAATGAATTTGGCAAGCAAAACGGACAGCCCGCAACATTCGCAGAGCGTCTTCGGTAAATCTGTCATCGGCCTTCCCTACCGCCTTTAACATTTTATCTTTGATGTCCTTTAAACCTTCAAATAAATCCACCAGATGTCCTTTAGGGCTCAAAGCCATAGCATTCACTGTAAAATCACGCCTTTTTAGGTCGTCTTCTAACTTATCGCTGAATTTTACCTCGTCGGGATGCCTAAAATCACTGTATTTTGCTTCAATTCTATAGGGAGTAACCTCTATTTGACGTAATGTTTCTTGTGAAACATCTTCCTGAATAACAATAACTGTGCCAAAAGTATTTTCATAAACTGTTTTTTCAAAAAGACCTATAATTTGGTCGGGTTTGGCGTTGGTTGTGATATCCCAATCTTTTGGTTCGAGAGACATTACAAGATCTCTGACGCATCCACCCACTAGATATGCCTCAAAACCGGCTTTTTCAAGTTTGTCTGTTGCGTGTAAAACTTCTTTAGGTATTTTAGTTATTAAGTTTTTTTTTATTGAGTCCACCATTGTTTTGTGCGGCCAGAGAGAATCGAACTCTCGTCTCATCCTTGGCAAGGACGTGTTCTACCACTAAACCATGACCGCTAAATTATTTTTTGATTACTTAATTATAATATTAAATTTCACATGTTGCAATTTTGTATTTTATACTTATAAAATAAGAACATTTTGATAAATCTTAAAAAGATAGTATAATTAGCAGGAGTTTTGCACCCGTAGTGAAATGGATATCACAACAGTCTTCGGAACTGTCATTGAG
>LCGX01000010.1:22190-48234 GCA_001000035.1 Candidatus Nomurabacteria bacterium GW2011_GWF2_43_8 | reverse complement strand
ATTCGTCTCATGGCTAACCTCCATTTTCATAAAAAAATAATAATTTTATTGCTGTTTTTCTTTTTTTTGGGCAGATCAGCCCTTTATGCTCAAGCGCCTCCGCCAGTTGAGCAGGAAGTTACCATAAGCGCCCAAGTTGAAAGTGTTGAAAGTGTTGAAATTACGCCGAGCAGCAGTTCAGGGAGCGGAATCGGCATACCGAAAACAGCCGTCCAATTTTCAGGGCAAGCGTATCCCGGGGCTACTATTTTTGTTCTTAAGGGGGGAGTAGAAGTTTTATCGGTGTTAGCTGATAAATTAGGCAACTTTTCCGCCACTCTTCCAGAACAGTATAACAGCACCACGGTTTATACTCTTTTTGCCCAAGATATAACAGGAAATAGGTCGCTTCTCATCAATTATCCTCTCGTTGTTTATATAGGATTTCTTACTCATCTGGGCGGTATCCATTTTGCTCCGACTATTGTTACCGACAAGATAGAAGTTCGCATCGGGGACTATCTCACGGCTTTCGGGTATGGCGCGCCCCAAAAAGATATGGAAGCTTTTATTAGCGGGATAGAGAAGAAAACTTTCACCTTGGCTTCCAAAGCTGACGGGTCTTACAGAATCACAATCCCCATACTGGACCTTCCTAAGGGGAATTACACGATCTATATAAGATACGCCGGCGATAGCCGAATCAGCAAATTGGTTAAATTTGTTATTGGTGAAGCGAATATTTTAAGCACCGAGGGAGTTTTGAATATTCCCGGCGATTGCAATTCCGATTCGATTATCAATCTGGTGGATTTTTCGGTCTTGGCTTTTTGGTATGGCAAAAGTAATCCATCCCGATGCGTCGATACCAACAGCGACAATAAAATCGACCTGATTGATTTTTCGATATTAGCGTTTTGGTGGACGGGATAAAATTATGGCAAAATTTTTATTTATATTTATAATTTTTCTTGCCGGCCTCTTATATTTTCCAGCCCAAACTTTGGCGGCTAGCGTATTTATTTCTACATCCGGAACGGCGCGAGTGGGAGATACTTTTGAAGTTTTAATCAACGCTGACACGGACGGAGAAGCGGTAAATTCCGTGAATTTAAGTTTAGATTACGATGACAACCTGATATCTTTTGCCGGTTACAAAAGCGAAAATACGGTTATTGAACTTTGGGTTGATTCTCCCCATGAAGAAGACGGTGTCTTGTATATGGGCGGCATTATTCCGGGCGGAGTTTCCGGTTTATATGATCCAAGTAAAAACGGATTGAGTCCGATACCGCTTGCGCGCCTTCTTTTTGTAGCCAAGGCGGAAGGAAACGCGAAACTTTCGTTCGTGAAAACGGAGATTTTAAAACACGACGGCCGGGGGAGCCAGCTTGTTCATGATGAAAAAAACGGCGAGATAATGATAAAAAGCGCTTCTCCGGAAGGTATTTTAGGCAAGGGAGAAAATATTTTTGATAAAAATTCGCCCGAACCATTCTCTTTGATTTTTTTGGAATCTTCCTTGTTTTCTGAAACTCCCTCGATAATTATATTTCACGCGCAAGATATTGATTCGGGCATTAAAGAGTATAAGATGAAAATAAACGAGGGGGAATGGAAAGAGGCCAAGAACCCGCAGCCCATTCCAAAAAGCATTTTTTCCCGTGAAATTACCGTCCGAGCGATTGATTTTTATGGGAATTTTCAAGATGCAGGTTTGACTGTACCGGGTTTTGTTTCAATCAAGCTTTTATTGACTATTTTTGCATTATTGATAATTGCTGGTGTTTTTGGCTTTAAAGTGGTAAAACACATGGTATAATATAAAATATATGAAGCCTGCTTTGCATCATGTAGTTTTAAAAGGTATGTTGTTGTTTTTGCTTATCGGCGTGAATGTTGCGCTCGCGCAGTCCGGTTCCAGTCTCTTTTTCAGCGCTATTCCCAAACAGGCAGAAGTCGGCGAGCGCTTTACCGCTGACGTCAGGGTGCAGTCGAGCACGCAATCAATCAATGCAATTTCCGGCGTTCTTGCTTTCCCCGAAAGTTTGATCCGCGTCGTTTCCATTTCCAAAGAGAAAAGTATCGTAAATTTCTGGACGCAGGAACCGACGGTCGGGAGGAACAAGGTTTTCTTCGAGGGAATCATTTTAAATCCCGGATTTCAGGGAGGCAGCGGTCTGGTATTTCGCGTTACTTTTGAAGCGGAAAAAGAGGGAACAGTGGCGCTGAAGTTCAGCGAAGGCGCGATTCTGGCGAACGACGGACGAGGAACAAATATTTTAGCTACGCTTGGTTCCACAGGGTTGCGGCTTATCCCGGGACAGGCTCTTCCCCAATATCAGAATCAAATCGTGTCCCCGGGACCCGATAATGCATTGCCGGCTTTGCCGGTTATTACGGATTATTCACGCTCGGTTGAGTCCACAGTCAAAGGTACGGCTTACTTAAAAGGCAAGGGCGAACCGAATGCACTCACTAAAATTATCTTTAAGGACATATCGCTCAAGTCCGTCGGTGAGCGTTTTGTAACTTTGTTGCAAACCAAAAAGACAAAGCTTGATGAAGTTCTGGTGAAAAATGACGAGACCGGATCATTTAAATATATAAGCGCCAGCAATCTGGTGGCTGGGGTCTACAATGCCACTCCCTTTTTAGTTGACAGCGATGCGAATACCGAAAAACCCGGACTGGGGGTACAGCTTCTGGTAAGCGACAGCAAAATAGTGAAAATGCTGGTTGTTGTCATCAATGTCCTGGGCCTTTTAATCCCGATTGTAGGACTCGGTGTTATAATATATTTTATTCCCTGGTATTCGTTTAAACGGATGCGAGTGCTCAAAAAGAAACTTGGGTTGGAGGAAGAAAAAATTGAAATCTCCGGCCATCAACTTTTGCGCCAGGACAAAATGATAGATAAAGCTGTTGACAAACCAACAGTTCCTGGATTGTAATGAAAATACCCAAACTTTTTTTAATATTAATACTTACTTCTTTCTTTTCCGTTGCTGTTCCCGCAGTTCTAGCGCAAACAAAGGGTCTTTTGACCGCGGAAGAAAGTTTTTGGCTCAAAGAAAGAAACAATACCATCGTTGTTTATCCTGAACAGAATAATCCGCCTTATTCATATCAGAGCCCGACCGGGAATACACAAGGTCTTTCAGTTGATTATATAGAATTGATTGCCGAGAAAATCGGGGCGAAAATACAGTATTTGGCTCCCCGATCCCGCAGTCAAATAAACTCCGATATTCAAAACGGCAAAGGCGATATTGCCTTCTTTACTTCCGATAAGGAAAAGGAGAATTACCTGATTTTTACCGAATCGTATGTTACGGTCCCGGTGGTCATTGTTGTGCGCAAAGATTTTGAGACAAGAAGCGGCTTAACGATGAATGATTTTAATGGCAAAAAAGTCGCGATGGTTCAAGGCTCCGCGATAGAAACCTATATCAATACGAACTATCCGCGGGTGGTGAGGGAAGGCGTTACTGACGATGAAGTGGGCTTGCAGCAAGTGGTATTAGGGGAGACAGACGCGGCGGTAATGGATGTCGCTTCTCTGTCTTTCTATCTATCAAAACAGGTTTTAAGCAGCGTAAAAGTTGTGGGCAGCACAGGTCTTGACCATAAACCAGCTTTTGCCATGACCGAAGACAAAACGGTACTGCAATCCATCTTGGAAAAAGGTTTGTCTCAAATCAGCGCCAACGACCGCAGTTTGTTGAATAATAAATGGATAGTGCTTCCTAATGATACTTCAGAAAATGACAATTCTTTTTTAGCAATTATTCAAAACAATTTTGGCGTTGCTACACTATATATACTTTTTGGCGTGGGTATTTTAACTATTTTAATTTTACTGATAACAAAGAAATCTCACCGAGAACGATATTTCAGAAGGGTACATAATGTTGATGAATTAAAAGAAGAGTTTTCTGAACTCGAAGGGGAAAGTAGAATACTTTCAGAGGAATTGCAGGAAGTTAAAATGGAAGAACAGAAACTCAAAGGTGAAATACAATCTTTGGAAAAATAGTTTGAAAATAGTATTGTTTTTTGGTATATTTTCACTATGTCTCTGAAGATTGGCATAGTCGGTCTGCCGAACGTGGGCAAATCCACGCTTTTTAACGCGCTGACTAAGCAGAAAGTGCCGGCGGAAAATTACCCTTTTTGCACTATTGATTCATCGGTGGGGATTGTTCCCGTGCCGGACGAGCGCCTGACGAAACTTTCGGAAATAAGTAAATCAAAAAAGACCATTCCGGCGGTGGTGGAGTTTGTTGACATTGCCGGCTTAGTGCAAGGCGCTTCGGAGGGAGCGGGGCTCGGAAATAAATTTCTTTCCCATATCCGCGAAGTGGATGCGATTATCGAAGTGGTTAGAATTTTTGAAGACGCGAATACCATCCATGTGCACAATAAAATTGATCCGCTTTTTGACATAGAGATTATCAATATGGAGCTTGAGCTGGCGGGAATCAAAAAGCCGACGCTGTATGTTTTGAATACTTCTGAACTGGCCTCAGCTGATGCTTTTCCTCAGTCGCTCGGTCCCTCGCAAAGCTCAGCCACTCCTTCGGAAACGCACACAGCTTCGGCCTGGAAAAATAAAATTCCCGGACCATATATTGAAGTCGATCCGGTTTTTGGCACCGGTTTGGATAAATTGGTTCAAGCCAGTTATGATTTACTGGGGCTCATTACTTTTTTCACCACCGGCGAGGACGAATCGCGGGCCTGGACGACAACAAGGGGAGCTACCGCGCCGATCGCCGGCAAATCAATTCATACCGATTTTCGGGACAAATTCATCCGCGCGGAAGTAGTGGCTTACGAAAAGCTCGTGGAAGCCGGCTCTTTTGTCAAAGCCCGGGAGCGAGGTTGGGTCCGCACCGAAGGCAAGGAATACATAGTTAAAGATGGAGATGTGATAGAATTTTTAATATGAATTTATTTATAGTGCTTAAGATTTCCGCATATGCGGAAATCTTAAGCAAAGGTTCATTATATTATGAAGAACGAAATTAAAATTTTTTATTCAAAAGATTGGGTTGATTATGAACTTCTGGATACAGGAGAAGGGAAGAAGCTGGAAAGATTCGGTCCGTACACTTTTATCCGGCCGTATGAAGACGCTGTGTGGTCGAAGACACTGACAAAGGAAGTGCAGAAAACTTGGAAAAATGCAGACGGTAAATTTTGGAACTCGAAAGAGGGAGCCAAGAGAGGTTGGAAAATAACCAATAAAATCAAGCCCAAATGGGAAATGTTCTATAAAGGTATCAAGTTTTTAGCTTCGCCTACGCCTTTTCGGCATCTTGGTTTTTTTCCGGAGCAGGCGAGTCATTGGGATTTTATAGAAAAGGTAATAAAGGAAGAAAAATCTGCCAAAGGCGGACAGGTAAAATTTTTGAACTTATTTGGTTATACCGGCGTAGCCAGTTTGTTCGCTTTGCGCGCCGGCGCGGAGGTGACGCATTTGGACGCTTCCAAACAAACTTTAAATTGGGCCAAAGAAAATCAAAAATTAAATGCTGAACTGGCCGAAGCACCTATGCGAATTATTGAAGACGATGCGATAAAGTTTTTAGAGAGAGAAGAAAAAAGAGGAAACAAATATGACTGCGTGATTATGGATCCGCCAAAATTTGGCCGGGGACCGAAGGGGGAAGTTTGGAAAATTGAAGAAATGTTGCCGAAGCTTCTTTCTCGAGTGAAAAAAGTATTGAGCGACAAACCGCTTTTTATAATTTTGACTTCTTATGCGACTGATTCCTTATCGCTTTCTTTGGGTTACGCGCTAGCAGATGCCTTGAAAGATTTCGGAGGAAAGGTGGAGCAAGGCGAGCTTTGCATTTTGGAAAAATCAAACAATCGCATGATTCCTCTTGCCAATACGGCGCTTTGGTTCAAGAGCTAAGGATTAGTTATTTCCTTGGCTTCTTCCTGTATTTCCTCAACATCTTCCTGGATCTCTTCCACGTTTTCCTGAATCTCCTCTATATCTTCCGAAACTTCCTCAAGCTCTTGAGCATGTCTGTTTACCGTCATTTGGATAAAAATAGAGAGATAGATCGCTTCTAGGGAAACTATCGTGGTCAATATCAAAAGAATATCGGAGGAGGAAAAACCTTCAAACCGCAAGAAAAACATTCCCACAAAAAAGACAGTATGCACCAAGATGGATTGGGGCGAACCAATCCAGCGTGTTAATTTCCTTGAAAAATTCTCGAATTTTCTCCTCATAACTTGTGTATTTGTTATGTACTCTGTATATGATATAATAAAAATTATGGAAACACAAACAAATATTACAATAAGCCCGCCAAAGTTTAATGTAGGATTCTTTTTTGTGTGTTTGGGTATATTAATAACATTAATAACTTCGGTCGTTTCGTTTTTGAATCTTGTTTTTGCGACGCTCGACAAGCGTTTTCCGGATGTTTTGAATTCCAGCTACCAATACGGGTATTCGACTTACGATTATGAAAGTATTCGTATGTCTCTCGCTACCCTCATTATTATCTTTCCCGTTTTTCTAGTAGTGTCTTATTTTTGGAACAAGCTGTATAGAATGAATATTGCACTATGGGATAGGTTTTTTCGAAGATGGGTAATATATATTATATTGTTTCTTTCATCTGTAGTGATAGTTGTTGATCTCGTAACTCTAGTACGTTATTTTATCTCTGGAGAGATTACATCTAGGTTTATTTACAAGGTCCTGACTGTTTTGTTGGTAGCCGTGCTGGTGGGTTTTTACTACATATCCGCCCTTAAAGAAAGAGAAGAAAATAAATCTAAAATTGGTATGATTTTTGGAATTGCAGGTATTATACTTGTTGTAGCTTCGGTTGGTTACAGCTTCATGATTATCGGTAGTCCTATGAATCAAAGATTGCTCCGCCTAGACGACAGAAGAGTAGGCGACCTGCAAAATATTCAATGGCAGGTGATAAATTACTGGCAGCAGAAGGAAAAATTGCCGGTAAACCTAGAAGAATTGGCTAATCCGCTTTCCGGCTGGTCTCTGCCGGTGGAGCCGGAATTTGAAAAAGGGAAAAAGTATGAATACACGGTCAAGGGATCAATGTCCTTTGAGCTATGCGCGATTTTCTCTCTGCCGATGCCGAAGGGCTGGCGCGAGTATGGCGGGGGCGAAGTATTTCCGATGATTGTTAACACAGACACTCGGGTTGCTAAAACTTCTTATCCTTATCCCGGCGGAGGCAACAACGAATCATGGGATCATCAGGAGGGGCGCACCTGTTTCATCCGGACAATCGACAAAGATATGTACCCGCCTTTTCCCAAACCAGAGAATTATTAAAGTTTAGGTATGAGAGAATACGACCACAAAAAGATAGAGAAGAAGTGGCAAACTGACTGGGAGAAAAAAAGAATATATCAAGCGAAAGATTTTTCCAAAAAGCCGAAATATTACAGCTTGATAGAATTCCCGTATCCTTCCGGTGATGGGTTGCACGTGGGACATCCGCGGCCGTATATCGGCATGGACGTGATTTCCAGAAAGAGAAGATTGGAGGGGTACAACGTGCTTTATCCAATCGGCTGGGATGCCTTCGGTTTGCCAACGGAAAATTATGCGATAAAAACGGGAAAAGATCCGAGAATAGTCACTAAAAAAAACAGTGATACTTTCCGCCGGCAAATAAAATCTCTCGGCATATCTTTTGACTGGTCGCGGGAAGTGTATACTACCGACCCAAAATATTACAAATGGACGCAGTGGATATTCTTGCAGTTTCTCAAAAAAGGTTTGGCATATAAGGCCAAAATAGCGATTAATTGGTGCCCGAAGGATAAGATAGGGCTGGCGAACGAAGAAGTCGTTGGCGGAAATTGCGAACGATGTGGCACTTCGGTGGAAAAAAGGGAAAAGGAGCAGTGGATGCTTGGCATCACCAAATACGCCGATCGGCTAGATAAGGATCTGGATACGGTGGACTATCTTCCTCAAATAAAACTCTCGCAGAGAAATTGGATCGGCCGAAGCGAAGGCGCGGAAATCGATTTTGAAATAAAAGGATCAGACAAGAAAATTAAAGTTTTCACTACGCGACCGGATACGATTTTTGGCGCAACATATCTTGTATTGTCACCGGAACATGCTTTTATGTCGTTTCTTGACGATAGGTCATTAAATAGCAAAGAAATAAAAGAATATGTTGCATCCGCAAGGAAGAAAACCGAAATAGAAAGAACCAATGATGAAAAAGTTAAAACCGGCGTGGAGTTAAAAGGAATCAAGGCCATCAACCCCGCCAACAAAGAAAAGATTCCGATTTGGATTGCCGATTATGTGCTTCCGCATTATGGTACGGGGGCAATTATGGCCGTCCCGGCGCACGACGAGCGAGATTTTGCTTTTGCGAAGAAATATGGACTAGAGATAAAAAATGTTATTGAACCAATTTTTATTGCTAAATTTGAGGAAGGTTTACCGTTTGTAGAACGTAACGCGATATCGGCAATAATTAAACATTGGTCAGAAGATAAATATTTGGCGCTCAAATGGAAAACAGTTCCGTGGGTGACTTTTGTTACTGGAGGAATAGAAAAGGGGCAAACTCCAGAAGCTGCTGCCAGGCATGAGATACGCGAGGAAACCGGATTTTTAAATTTAAAACTTACAAAAACATTACCAAATACTCATAGTAAATTTTATCACGGACAAAAAAAAGAAAATCGCTTTGCACATTTTACGAATTTTTATTTTGAATTAGAAAATGGAGAACAGGTAGAAATAGACGAGTTGGAGGGAAAGGCCAAACATGATGTAATATGGCTTAAACCAGATGAAATTGAAAAACTTTTGACGCCAGAAGGACAAATACGAGATTGGAAATTATTACAAAAAGATATTGTTTATATGAGCGATGGCATACTTGCCAATTCCGGTAAATTTTCCGGCCAGGATTCCCAAAAAGCCAAAAAGGAAATCATTAAATTTGTCGGGGGAAAGGAAAAAATAACCTTCAAGCTTCGCGACTGGGGGGGCGAGCCAATACCGGTTATTTTCTGTAATAAGTGTGGCATAGTGCCGGTGCCGGAAAAAGATTTACCGGTGGAATTACCGAAGGTCAAAAATTATCAGCCGACGGACAGCGGGGAGTCCCCGCTTGCCAATATCGCGAAATGGGTGAACACAAAATGTCCGAAATGCAAAGGGCCGGCCAAAAGGGAAACCGATACGATGCCGAACTGGGCGGGTTCAAGCTGGTATTACCTCCGGTATACCGATCCGAAAAACAGCAAAGCATTTGCCGACAAAAAAAACTTGAAATATTGGACGCCGGTTGACTGGTATAACGGAGGTCACGAGCACACGACTTTACACCTTTTATATTCGCGTTTTTGGCACAAGTTCCTGTTTGATTTAGGTCTCGTGTCGACTTCCGAACCATACAAAAAGCGCACTTCACACGGGCTCATTTTGGCGGAGGGGGGGGAAAAGATGTCCAAGTCGCGAGGCAATGTAATAAATCCAGACGATATCGTAAAAAGATACGGGGCGGACACTCTGCGCTTGTATGAGATGTTTATGGGGCCATTCGATCAAGCCATTGCTTGGAGCGAAGAAGCGATTATCGGTCCGCGCAGATTTTTGGAGCGCGTGTGGAGCATGCAATATAAAGTGCAAAAAAACAAGAAATATACGGAATTTGAAATTGAAAAAACTGTAAAAAAGACGACGGAAGATATTGAAGAAATGAAATTTAACACAGCTATCTCCGCGCTTATGATTTTTGTAAATGAAGCCGGAAAATCAGAGTTTATATCGCAGGAAGTGTATGAAAAGTTTCTGCTGATTCTTTCTCCTTTTGCCCCGCATATTGCCGAAGAGATTTGGCGCAATCTTGGACACAAAAAATCCATTCATCTTTCTGATTGGCCGAAGTGGGACGAAAACCTGATTCGGGACGAAGAAGTAACAATAGCCCTGCAAATAAACGGCAAAGTTAGGGCTGAGATTATGATAAAGGCCGACAGCGATGAGGAAGAAATAAAAAAACGGGCCCTGGCAAACGAAGCCGTTTTGCGGTATTTGGCTGGGGAAAGCGCGAAGAAAGTTATTTACGTAAAAAATAGACTTATTAACATAGTCGTATAGCTGTTTTTATTTATTAAAGTGGTATAATAAAGAATATGCATTCAAACATATTTAATAAGCTTTCTTTTTTGTCACTGTTTTTAACAGTAGTGTTATTACCTCTTTTCTTCCTGCCCTTTACCAACATCCCGGTTGAAACTTCTAAAGGGTTGCTTTTAGTCGTGGGACTCCTGGCCTGCGTGATTTTTTGGGCAATAGCCAGATTTCTCGACGGAAAAATAGTTTTTTCTAAGTCCTGGCTTTTAGTTTCGGGGTTTGGCATAGTTTTGGCATTCTTGCTTTCCTCTCTTTTTTCCACAAACTCACAGGTATCTTTATTTGGCACCATGTTTGATATCGGCAGCTTCTGGTTTATTTTTTCGGCTTTTGTTTTAATGCTTCTCTCTTCAACCGTTTTTCGGACCCCCCGGCAGGCGAAGATAGTCCTGCTGGGAACAATATTATCCTCGGCTCTGGTCCTCGTTTTTCAAAGCACCCACTTGTTTATGCCCAATATTCTGTCGCTTGGAACCTTAAGCGGGCAGACCGGCAATGTTTTCGGGTCCTGGAACGCTCTCGGACTTTTTGCCGGATTTTCCGCCCTGATGTTTCTTTTAGTCATTGAATTTTTCCCAATTTCCAGAATAGGAAAGATTTTACTGGAAATATTTATTTTGCTCTCGATATTATTGGCAATGGTAATCAACTTTCCGCTGGTCTGGATGCTTCTCGGGATTTCCGCTTTGATTATTTTTGTTTATAAAACTTCCATCACTCTTCATAATAATGTAGATGAGGAAACAAAAAGACATTTTCCGATAATTTCCTTTGTGGTCGTTTTGATATCTTTATTATTTTTTATATCCGGGAATTTTATCACGGGTTTTATTCCCGACCGTTTGCGGGTGGCCAATACCGAAATCAGTCCTCTTCTTTCGACAACTATGTCCATAACCAAGGGAGTACTTGCGAAAGATCCTGTTTTTGGTGTCGGCCCGAACAGATTCGGAGAAGCATGGTCAATGTACAAACCAATAGCGATAAACACGACAAAAGTATACGGAAATGATGTCTGGGATGTTTATTTTAATTCCGGTTCCGGACTTCTGCCGACTTTAATGACTACCACTGGAGGCCTTAGTATTCTTGCTTGGCTCGTTTTTCTGATTTTATTCTTGGTTATCGGAGTGAGGTCGGTATTTTTCAGCGTTAAAAACGGGGTTAATTGGGAAATGATGGCTGTTTTTGTGCTGTCCCTTTATCTGTTCGTCTCTTCGTTCTTTTATTCAACGGGGATTGTGATATTTTTACTGTCATTTGCTTTTACGGGAGTATTTATCGGATTGGTTGCTTCCAGCTCTAATAAGGAAATAGCTATAACGTTTTTGGATGATCACAGAAAAAGCTTTTTCTCCATACTTTTTCTTATCGTGGTGGTGATTTTTTCCGTCGCAGTTTCGTTTAAGTATATAGAACGCTTCGCTTCCGTACCTTACTTCAGAAAAGCGCTCATAGCGGAGACCGTTCCTTTGGCTGAGAGCTACATTAGCAAAGCTCTTTCTTTGCATTCAAATGATTTATATTTGCGCACCTATTCGCAGATATATCTTGTTAAACTCAATACTTTAGCTAACAAGGGTTCAACTCTGACGGAAGAAGAAAAAACAGATCTACAGGCAAGTTTTAATCAGGCAGTTCGAAGTGCGCAAATGGCCGCGGAATACAATTCGTCTAATTATCTAAACTTTGAATTGCTCGGTTTGGTGTATCAGACAGCCGGAGTGTTGGGAGGAAAAGACGCTTATGGCAAAGCGGTTGAAATGTACCAGAAAGCCTCCGATTTGAATCCGCTTAATCCCGGCCTGAAGCTTTCTATGGCCAATGCTTCCTTAGCCGATGGAAAGATGGAAGAAGCGAGAAATTATGCCAATATAGCTCTTTCTTTGAAAGGGGATTTTGTCGAAGCACAAAACTTCATAAAATATCTTGACTCTCCAAACAATTCCGCTTCCGTTCCCGCTCCGTCTTCCAATAATACTAACAATTAGGCGGGCAACGGGATGGAGAAAATTCTAAGAATTTTTACTAAAGAATCAGGGAGCATAAATCAGGCCGCGCTCCTTTTGGGTTCTTTTACCTTATTGTCCCAGATTTTAGCGCTTTTCCGCGACCGGGCGATGGCGCATTTTATCGGCCCTTCTCCTTCGCTTGATGCTTATTACGCGGCTTTCCGAGTGCCGGACCTTATTTTCATCAGTATAGCGTCGCTGGCCTCCATTACCGTGATCATTCCATTTATTGTCGCTAAAATGAGCGGGGAACAGGTAACCGAAAGCGCGCGTAAATATTTGAATGACGTTTTTACTGTTTTTTTCGCTTTAATGGTTTCTGTCGCCCTGATTGCTTTTATTATTATGCCAAATTTGGTGTCCTTTATTGCGCCCGGTTTTACCCCGCTTTATCAAGCGAAAGTTATTCTGCTTTCGCGGATAATGCTTTTCTCGCCGATTCTTTTGGGCCTTTCCAATCTCTTCGGCGCCGTTACCCAGCTTTTCCGCAAATTCTTCATTTATTCACTGAGTCCGATTTTTTATAATTTGGGAATCATCATCGGTGTTCTTTTTCTTTATCCGATCTTCGGAATTGCCGGGCTGGCTTTGGGCGTAGTTCTAGGGGCGCTCCTCCATTTCGGAGTTCAGGCCCTGGCCTCGCATAGTTCCGGGTTTACGCCGAGATTTTCATTCTCGATTAATTTCCGGGATATCAGACAGGTGGCGATAACTTCGCTTCCCCGGACGCTGGGTTTGGCTTTTAACAACATAGCCCTTATCATCATCATCGCTCTCGCCTCGTTTTTAAAGAGCGGTTCCATCTCGGTCTTCAACTTTTCCTTTAATCTTCAATCCGTCCCGCTCAACATCATCGGCGTGTCTTACGCAGTGGCGGCTTTTCCGGCTCTGGCGAAATCTTTCGGAAGCGGAAAGACGGAAGAATTTAAAAAGCACCTAAAAGGGGCCGCGCGGGCCATCGTCTTTTGGTCCCTACCGGTCATATTTCTCTTTATCGTGCTGCGCGCGCAGATCGTACGCGTGATTTTAGGTTCCGGGTCTTTTTCCTGGGAAGACACCCGCTTGGTGGCGGCCTGTTTAGCGATTTTTTCCGTCTCGGTTCTCGCCCAGGGAATGATTACCCTTCTGTCCCGCTCGTACTACGCGGCCGGCAATACCCGGCGCCCGCTTATAATTAATTTTTTGTGTTCTCTTTCGATTATAATTCTGTCTTATGTTTTTATCTATGTTTTTAAGAATGTGACCGTGTTCCGTTATTTTATGGAATCACTGCTCAAGGTGGAGGGTATTCCCGGCACGGAAGTGCTGATGCTGCCGCTGGCGTATTCTGCCGGCACAATTTTGAATTTTATTCTGCACCTGATTTTCATTAAAAAAGATTTTATGTCCGAAGAATTATTTATCACGAAGACCTTTTTCCAGAGCTTGGGCGCGTCGTTTGTTCTGGGGTTGGTCAGTTATCTCTCCTTGAACGCTCTTTCACCGGTTTTCGGCACCACCACATTTCTGGGTATATTCTTCCAGGGTTTTATTTCCGGAGTTATGGGAGTATTGGCGGCCACTGCTGTTTTGTATTTACTTCAGAACGAGGAATTGCGCGATCTCTTAAAAGCCTTGAGGACTAAATTCTGGCGCGCCAAAGTTCTCGCTCCGTCTCAGGAAGAGCTTTAAAATCTCCTTATTTTCTGCTAGACTGGAAATATGTATAATAAGAAGTCTTCAACACTTAAACGCATTCTTTCGCTTCTCCAAGATCGCAAGAAAACGATTGCTTTTTTGTTTATTCTTATAACTCTATCTCAAATAGCAAGTATTGCCGTGCCCTTTGTTTCAAAAATTATAATTGATTCTTTGACGGAATTTATTAAAAATGGAGGAACTTTGCCTTTATCTACGCTTGCTTATTGTTCTGCAGGAATTTTAATTCTTACGTTGATAAGTAGCGCATTGCTGTCAAGTTATAATTTTAATCTTTTCCAAATGGTAACAAAACTAGAAGATAAAGTTAGAAACCAAACTTTGGGAAAGTATTTACAACTTCACTCATTGTTTCATCACGGAGTTTCAAGCGGTCAAATTATAGGGCGCATTGACCGCGGGGGTACCTCTGTTTACATTATTGTGTATGAAATTATTGGACAGAATTTTATTCCACCCATAATTATTTTTATAGGAGCTTTTGCCGCGCTTTTATATTCAAATATATGGATTGCGTTAGCCATTGTCATTCCGTTTCCAATATATATATTAGCTACTCGTAATATTGCTAATAAAATTTACTTAATTGAACAAAAAGCCAACGATGCCTTTGAAAATATTTCAAAAGAAATGTATGACGTGGCAGGTAATGTACAGACGGTAAAAAAGTTTTCCCAGGAAGAAAAAGAAACGCAAGATAATCGTAATTCTCTCTTAAATGCCCGCAAAATCCAATATACCGCCGAACGTCTGTGGTCACATATTGAAAATATTCAGGCCATAATTTCTACAACCGGTCGTGTTGCGGTATTGGCTCTTTCAGCTTGGTTTGTTTTACAAGGTACAGCGACTATCGGACAGTTTGTGTTGTACGTTACTCTTCAAAATATGGCATATCAGCCATTATCCAGTCTTGGGTCGCTCTTTACTCGGATGAGAAGAAATATGACACGAGTAGAACGCCTGTTTGCTGTGCTGGATGAGCCTTTACGTGTGACGGATACACCTAATGCTTTTAATTTACCTCCTCTCCAAAAACAGATTGAATTTAAAGATGTCTCTTTTTCATATCGGGGCGATAAGGAATGGGCACTCAAAGACATCAATGTTATTATTCCTGCCCATACTACTTGTGCGCTTGTTGGGAGATCGGGAAGCGGTAAAACAACTTTTATTAATTTACTTTTGCGTTCGCATGATCCACAACGTGGCAATATTTTAATTGACGGATTTGATATTAGTAAAGTAACGAAAGTAAGTTTACGCGAGCAAATAGCTGTTGTTCCACAGGAAGTAGATTTGTTTTCTAGAACAGTTGTACAAAATATAGCTTATGGAAGGGGTAATATTAGTAAAGAAAAAATCGAAAATGCTGCTAAAACTGCTCTGGCCCATGACTTTATTCTTAAACTTGAACAAGGGTATGATACCATTGTTGGCGAGAGGGGAGTCAAGCTCTCCGGCGGAGAACGCCAAAGAATTGGTATCGCTCGCGCAGTTCTACGTGATCCAAAGATTTTAATTTTAGACGAAGCGACCAGTCATCTTGATACCGAAAGCGAACAGATTATCACTCGCGCTACGGATGCGCTCGTTAAAGACCGTACTTCGCTTATTATCGCTCATCGTCTTTCTACGGTTATTAATGCCGATAAAATATTAGTGTTTGGTGGGGGAAAAATAGAAGCAATGGGAACGCACGTCGAATTATTACATTCTAGTTCTACTTACTTGCGATTGTATTCTTTGCAGTTCGCGGATGAGAACGTGGAAGATAACAACGAAGAATAAATTTATGAATTTAGCCAACATCAGAAATTTTTCCATCATTGCGCACATTGACCACGGCAAGAGCACCTTGGCGGATCGGATGCTTGAAATTACTCATACCATAGAGTCGCGCAAGATGCGCGACCAGGTGCTGGATTCAATGGATCTGGAGCGCGAGAGAGGAATTACCATCAAGATGCAACCTGTTCGTATGGTTTACCATGCGAACAGTCCTGAGCGAAGCGAAGGGCAAGAGTATGTTCTAAATCTGATAGACACTCCCGGGCACATAGATTTTTCCTATGAAGTATCCCGCGCCTTAAAGGCCGTAGAGGGCTCTATTTTGTTAATTGATTCTACTCAAGGCGTGCAGGCCCAAACTCTTACTACGCTTGCTATGGCGCGTTTGGATGGGCTTAAAATCATTCCTGTTTTGTCTAAAATAGATTCGCCGTTATCGAGGGTACCGGAGGTAAAAGAGGAAGTGATAAAGCTCTTAAATTGCGACCCAAATGAAATTTTATTGGTTTCCGGCCGTACGGGGGAAGGAGCAGAAAATTTGTTGCGGGAGGTTATAAAGCGTATTCCGGAACCGAAAGAAACATACCCCGGCAGCGAAAATTTGCGGGCGCTTGTTTTTGATTTCAAATATTCCAATCATCGCGGAGTGATAGTTTTTGTGCGGGTGTTGGACGGAAAGGCAGCCAAGGGCGACACTTTACTTTTTGCCGTTTCAAAAGAAAAGTTTACTGCGCTTGAGGTCGGGACTTTTTCTCCGGAAGAAACACCGAAGGATTTCCTTTCCGCCGGAGATACTGGCTATATCGTTACCGGTATAAAAAAACCGGGCATGGCAAGAGTGGGAGACACCGTCACGCTTTTTAAAAATCCCTTGCCGGCATTTCCGGGCTACATGCAGCCATTGCCGGTAGTCTGGGCATCCGTGTTTCCGGAAGATGCGGATGATTTTGCAGAGCTCAAACTTGCCTTGGAAAAATTGAAGCTTTCCGATTCTGCTTTTTCGTACGAGGAAGAATCAAGCGGGTCTTTGGGCAAAGGTTTTCGGTGCGGGTTTTTGGGAATGCTGCATTTGGAAATAATTACCGAGAGGCTGAAACGCGAGTTCAATCTGAAACTGGTCATAACGACGCCTTCTATAACTTATGAAGTTTTGTTAAAAAACGGCAAAAAAGAAAAAATTTATTCCCCTTACTTTTTTCCGGATGACGGTCTTATAGAAAAAGTTTTTGAACCATGGGTAAAATTAAAAATGATCACCCCCGTTCGCTACATTGGCAATATTATGCAAATTATTTTTGACCACGAAGGGGAAGTGGGGGACACGGAGAATTTTGGCGATAACCGTTCTGCCATATCCGTATTGATGCCGCTCCGTGAACTGATGCGAAACTTCTTTGATGAATTGAAAAGCACTTCATCCGGCTATGCTTCTATCTCTTACGAGATAGGGGAAATGCGTGAAGCGAATGTCACCAGGTTGGATATCTTGGTCGCCGATGAGATTGTTCCGGCTTTTTCCAGAGTTGTGGCCAGGAAAAGAGCGGAAGAAGAAGCGGAAAAGGCAGTTGAAAAGCTGGCGGAAATACTTCCTCGGCAGATGTTTACTTTAAAAATTCAAGGGCGCGCACTCGGGCGCATTATCTCTTCTCGCACTCTTTCCGGGATGAAAAAGGATGTAACTCAGCATATGTATGGGGGCGATATTACCCGCAAAATGAAGCTTCGTGAAAAGCAGAAAAAAGGGAAGAAAAAAATGAAAGAAAGAGGCAAGGTAAATATTCCTCAAGATGTGTTTTTGAAGATGATGCGATCTAGCGAAAAATAGGGGAATAGAGCAGTATCATACTTATAATAATCAGTATACTCAACACTCCCCAAACCGCCTGAATTTTCTTTTGATGTTTTTTATGGAAAAGCATATAATGAAAAATTATAGCATAGTTTCCGCGCTATGAGAAATTTTAAACAAGAAAGAAAGTGGAGAAATATAATGCAGTCAAGACCCGTTTTGGCGTTGCTCTGCGTTGTGACATTGGTTTTTGCCTGGAGCGTGCTGCGTTTTTGGAATAAAATGGCGGAAACAAGCAGGAACAGGAAAATGGCCGAAGACAAAGTCGCCGAGCTTAGAAAGCAAAAAGAAAAGCTCTCTGCCGACATTGATAGTTTAAGTACGGATGAGGGCAAAGAAAAAATTTTCCGAGAAAACTTCGGCCTGGCTAAAGAAGGAGAGGACGTAATTATAGTGGTAGAAGACAAAAATCCCCCGGAACCCCAAAAAACCTCCTTCACTTCTAGTTTTTTCTCGTTTTTTAAAAACCTATTTGATTGGTAGAAGTTTGCAGAATTCGCAAGAACCGTTCTTACAAAAAGTTCTCGCGAAAAACCAGGTCTTGTAAACATGTAAGAAGTGTGGTAGTTTGTTTATGGAAAATCTTGGCTAAAGGAGGCCAAAATGCGGATGGAGCTGACGTTGACCGAAGTCGAAGTGAGCAAGGCGAAAGCTGGCGGGAAGGGTCCCACCTTCCGGCCAGTTAGCCGGAACAGGATGAAGTGCAACCAACTTCCCGGACTGGGGCACCTGACCCGTCATCAAGCGGAGTGGGTCAAGAACGTCTGCTGGCCGCGAGCGAGGGTGGCGACGAAGTCGAAACCAGTGGTGCCGCCCCCTGCGAAGCCGAAGCCGGCGGCTCCCCGCGGGTTCCCGTACTACTCCGGCTACTACTACGACTAGACATAGGACATAGGTCGCTCGTCGCCTCCGAGCACCATCAGGGCACAATGTGCCCGGGCCGTGCCTCGCCGCCGGCCTTTTCTTTTTATATTTTATATTGAAAATCTTTCAACTTGTTTATACTCTCCGTTTTTTGCTATAATAAGGGCATGAAAATAGCATTTTTTGAGTCGCCGGCGGTTGATAAGGGCGTGATTAAACAATTACTTGGCGACGTTGAGGTTTCATTTTTTGACGAAAAACTGGATGAAAATACCGTCCGTAAAGCAAAAGATGCCGAAATTATCTCTGTTTTCATTAATTCGGTAATCAGCAAAAATATCATCGACAAACTGCCAAATCTGAAATTTATCGCCACCCGCTCGACCGGTTTTGAGCATATTGATCTTCTATATTGCGCAGAGAAAGGGATAAAAGTTTCCTATGTGCCGTCGTATGGCGACCACACCGTCGCGGAAATCGCTTTTGGGCTCATTTTGAATCTTTCCCGAAACATTTTGAAAGCGAACAACTATATCAGAGCGACATCTAATTTTAATTTTTCCTCTTCTTTTCGAGGTTTCGATTTGAATAAAAAAACAATCGGCGTGGTCGGCACCGGGCGCATCGGCAAAAATGTCGTCAAGATTGCCCGAGGTTTTAATATGAAAGTAGTTGCCTGCGATCTTTATCCGGATTTGGAATTTGCCAAAATAAATAATTTTGAATATAAAAATTTTGAAGAAGTCGTCCAAGAAGCGGATGTTATTTCTTTACATGTTCCGTTCACGAAGGAAAATAGACATATGATAAACAAAGATGTCATTGCCAAGATGAAAAAAGGTGTTTTGCTTATAAATACTGCCCGAGGGTCTTTAATTGACACCCAGGCGCTTATTTGGGGGCTGCAAGAAGGTATTATCGGCGGCGCCGGGCTCGATGTGCTGGAAGAAGAAAGGGAATTGAAAACAGAGAATGAAATTTTTAATGCGGGTAACCCGAAAGACATTAACTACAAAATTTTGACGGAAAACCACGTGCTGATGGATCTGCCGAATGTCATCATTACTCCCCATATCGGCTTTTATACCAAAGAAGCCGAGGCGGAAATAATCAAGACGACAATAGAGAATATCAGAGGATTTATTGATGGTCAGTTTCGGAACTTGGTGAAATAAACATGATAGGACACCAGATAAAAAATTACGACGAACTGGCAACGACTCCGAATCGCATATTGGCGCTCCAACTAATCGAAGCCGGATTGGATGCCATCAATACGGGAAAGGTCGTCAATTCCTCGATATCTCTCAATGAAAATATTTTATCCGTGAAAGGAAAAAAGTTTGATTTGGCTGAATTTGAAAAAATCAAAGTCGTCGGTTTCGGCAAGGCCTCGGCGGACGCGGCGGCAGCGTTGGAAAAAATTCTGGGTTCTAGGATAGAAAAAGGCGTCGTTATCAGCCTGCAGAAAGCGGATTGCGACTTTATTGAAACTTTTGCCGGCGCGCATCCGATACCGAGCCGGGTCAACCAGGAAGCGGGAGAAAAAATATATGAAATAGTCAAAGATTCAACGGAAAAAGATTTAGTAATCGTGCTGGTCTCGCTTCTGTGCTATCCAGAAAGCGAATGCGAGCAGGGGCAGCAGTTGTACAATTCTTTTTTGAAATCCGGAAAAACCATTGCCGAGATAAATACCGTCCGAAAGCACTTATCCTTATTGAAAGGCGGAGGATTGGCGCAAGCGGCCTATCCGGCAACTGTTATTGGGCTCGTTTTTTCCGATATTCCCGGGGATAATTTTGAAAACGTCGCTTCCGGCCCGACTTATCGGGACACCACTACCATGGCTGATGCGGAAAAAATAATCAGGGAAAATAATTTGGGCGATTTCAAATTGATGGAAACTCCGAAGGAAAAAAAATATTTTAAAAAAGTGCATAATTTTGTCCTGGTATCCAATCGGACGGCTCTCCAGGCGATGCGGGAGAAAGCGAAAAATCTGGGGCTCAAAGCGAAAATAATCTCTACGGATTTGTATACCGAAGTCGGGGAAGCAGTGCGGAAAATATTTTCCAAATTTAAAGAAAACTCCGTCATTTTAGTCGGAGGCGAGCCTTCCGTTTCAGTACCTCAAGGCGGAGGCAAAGGCGGAAGAAATCTGCATGTCGGGATTACCGCGTTGCAAAGCGGGTTACCCAGCGAAAACTCAGTTTTTGTATCGTTCGCGTCTGACGGAATGGACAACAGCGACGCGGCCGGAGCGCTGGTGGATAAAAATACCAAAGAAAAGGCGGACAAGCTTGGTTTGCGGGCCGATAAATATATGGCTGATTTTGATTCTTATACTTTTTTCCAAAATACCGGCGATTTAATAATCACCGGTTCCACCGGCGCCAACGTCTCGGATTTAATGATTCTTTTGACAAAAAATGGAAAATAAAATCACAAAAATTGAGGCGGAGGAGATAAAGAATTCAAAGGGGCAGGCGACTATCCGGGTAACGGTCCGGGCTGGCGGAGCGTCCGGGAGCTTTGCGGTTCCCTCCGGAGCCTCCATCGGCGTGCATGAGGCGCATGTTTTGCCGATCGAGAAGGGGATTGAAAATGTAGAAAATATTATCGCGCCCGCTCTGTTGGGGCAGGACGTCGCCGACCAGAGGACGATAGATAAGATTATGCTTAAGTTAGACGGGACAAACAATAAAGACAAGCTGGGTGGCAACGCCATGATCGGAGTGAGTGTTGCCTGCGCCAAAGCTGCTGCTAAAATCAAAAGAATCGAAGTTTTTGAATATCTCCGAACGCTGGCGGAAATTTTTCCCCGCTCGGAGCAGCGGGGAAAACCCTCTCGCCAATTTCCGCGTCTTTTTATGAATTTATTGGAGGGCGGAAAACATACTAGCAATATCTTGGCTTTTCAAGAGTTTTTAGTGGTTCCCGACACAAATAATATTCCGGAAGCCGTGCATATCGGAATAAAAATTCAGGATTCTCTGCGAGAAATGATTTTGGAAAAACTCGGGGAAGAATCTATTATTTTGGGTGACGAGGGGGGGTTTGCCCTGAAGACATCGGATATTCGCGCTCCCTTGGTTTTTCTGACTGAGGCTATTAAAAAAAATAATTTGGAAAAGAAAGTCAAATTGGCGCTGGATGTCGCGGCTTCCTCTTTTTACGAAAAAGGAAACTACAAAATTGCCGGCAAAAATGTTTCCAAAGAAGAATTAATGGGTCTTTACGAATCTTTGACTGCTGAATTTGATATTTTTTCCATCGAGGATCCGTTTCATGAGGAAGATTTTGAAAGCTTCGCTGAATTGAAGAAAAAAAATTCCGATCTTTTGATAGTCGGAGATGATTTGACTGTTTCGAATTCGAAACTTCTCAAAAAAGCGATAGAAAAAGAGAGTATTAACGCGATGATTATCAAACCCAATCAGATAGGTACCTTAACTGAAACTTTGGAAACGATGAAATTGGCCAGGGAGAATGACATAGAATTAATTGTTAGCCACCGGGGCGAGGAGACCGACGACGACTTTATCGCCGACTTGGCTTTTGCCTTCGGCTGTTTCGGACTGAAGGCCGGTTCTCCCCAAAAGCCCGAAAGAATGGTAAAATACAAGAGATTAATAGAGATAAGCAAAACATAAAAATGGATTTTATAAAATGGTACAGCGAGGTTGGAATCGGCGATGTTTCTTCAGTGGGCGGAAAGAATGCCGCTTTGGGTGAGATGTATTCAAATCTTGTACCGCTCGGCGTGAATGTGCCGGATGGTTTTGCCTTGACGGCCGAAGCTTATCGCCATTTTTTTAAAGAAACCGGACTGGATGATCAGATTAAGGGAATTCTTTCCGACTTGGACACAAAAAGTATAAAAAATTTGCAAACACGCGGAAAAAAAGTCCGCGAAGCTATTCTGCGAGCCGAATTGCCGGGAGATTTGAAAAATGTTATCGCGGGATCTTACGCTGAAATGGAAAAAAAATACGGAAAAGATGAAGATGTGGCGGTGCGTTCTTCGGCCACGGCCGAAGACCTCCCCGGCGCTTCTTTTGCCGGACAGCAAGAAACTTATTTGAATATTCATGGAATTGAAAATGTTTTAATCGCGACGAAAAAATGCATCGCCTCGCTTTTTACCGACCGGGCGATTTCTTACCGCGCCGACAAGGGATTTTCCCATCTGGACGCGGCTCTTTCAGTCGGCATCCAGCGCATGGTGCGCTCCGATGTGGCCTCCTCGGGTGTGGCTTTCACGATTGATACGGAAACCGGTTTTGATAAAGTTATCATAGTTAACTCCATATACGGCCTCGGCGAATTTATCGTGCAGGGAAAAGTCATTCCCGACGAATTTATCATTTTCAAACCGAGTTTGGAGAATGGCGCCAAGAATTCTATTATCAGCCGGAATTTGGGCAAAAAAAATATTAAGCTTATTTATGCCAAGGACGGGACCCGGCAGGAGAAAGTTTCATCGGGAGACCAGCAGAAGTTTTCTATTAGCAAGGAAGAGACGGTCCAGCTCGCGAAATGGTGTTTGCAAATAGAAAAATATTTTTCCAAAAAGCACGGCCACTATCAGCCAATGGATATCGAATGGGCCAAAGACGGCAAGACCGGGGAGCTTTTTATCGTGCAGGCGCGCCCGGAGACGGTTGTTTCAGGAGAAGACAAAAATATTTTTAAGGAATATAAATTGAAAAAGGCGGGTAAAGTGTTGGTCTCCGGCATTGCCGTCGGTTCCAAAATCGGCGCCGGCAAAGTCCGAGTTCTGCGCAGCGCCAAAAATATTTCTTTATTTAAAAAAGGGGAAGTGCTGGTGACCGAGATTACCGATCCGGACTGGGAGCCGATCATGAAAATCGCTAGCGCCATCGTGACGGACAAGGGCGGGCGTACATCCCACGCGGCCATCGTTTCCCGTGAGCTCGGCATCCCCTGCATTGTGGGCTCGAATAATGCCACCAAAGCCCTTAAAAACGGGCAGGAAGTCACTGTGGACGCTTCCGGGGGCCAAGTGGGCAATGTTTATGAAGGTATTATTGCGTTTGATACGAAAGAATACCGGTTGGACAAAATACCAGAGATAGGGACAAAAATTATGGTTAATATCGGCTCGCCGGACGAAGCATTCAAGAGTCATAATCTCCCCGCCAAAGGTGTCGGCTTGGGGCGCTTGGAGTTTATCATCGCCTCGCACGTCCGTTTTCACCCGAACGCGCTGCTTGATTATAAAAAACTAAGGGAAGGGAAAAAAACGCCCTACATTAATAAATTACTCAAGGAGATCGACGCCTTGACGCCCCTATATAAAGACAAGGCGCAGTTTTACGTGGATGAGCTGGCGATGGGCATCGCGAAAATCGGCGCCACTTTTTATCCGCATCCGGTCATTATCCGTTTTTCCGATTTCAAAACTAACGAGTACCGCACGCTTTTGGGTGGAGAATTGTATGAACCACAGGAGGAGAATCCGATGCTGGGCTGGCGCGGAGCATCCCGCTATTATGATCCAAGATTCAAAACAGCTTTCGGCTTGGAGTGCCAGGCGATGAAAATTGTGCGCGAAGATATGGGTCTCTCAAATGTGGTTCCGATGATTCCGTTTTGCCGGACGCCGGAGGAAGGAAAACAGGTAATTGAAGCAATGAAAGAAAACGGATTGGACCGCGCCCTCGATTCGACTTTGAAAGTTTATGTCATGTGCGAAATCCCTTCCAATATTTTGCTCGCTGATGAGTTCTTGGAAATTTTCGACGGTATGTCCATCGGGTCTAACGATTTGACCCAGCTCACACTCGGGCTCGACCGTGATTCGGGCATCGTGACTCATATTGCCAACGAAAATAATCCTTCGGTCAAAAAACTAGTGGCCGAAATCATTCATAAATGCAAAGAAAAAGGAAAGTATATCGGCATCTGCGGGCAGGCCCCATCCGATTATCCCGAATTCGCGCAATTTCTGGTGGATGAAGGAATAGAAAGTATGTCGCATGGCGCTAGGGGAGAGTGGAAAAGTAATTAAAACATTTCATGGAAAAGACTAGATACCCAATTTCCAAAGTCGAAGAATCTAAAAGCGATAAGTTCGAGCAAGCGCCTAATGTTCCGATTATTGATATAATCAGGCATGGGGAGACCGAACGCAAACAAAATCAAGCAGGATTTCATGAAGCTTCCATCCTTGATACAAGTAGTCCTGATTTCAAGCTCGATTCAGAACATTTGGATTTGGATGATGAGGGAATCGCAAGCATAGAAGAATCTGCTAGCCAACTTACTGACTTGATAGACATAGAGAAAGAAGCTGTTATGATAGTGTCCTCTCCCGCCTGGAGAACTCATTCTTCATCCTTAGTTTTGGAGAGAATACTGAGAGAAAAAGGTGTTACTATTTTAAATGATGAACGAAAACCAAAATTTTTCAAAGCCATAAACCAACATTCCTCTTTTTTTGAAAGAACTTTAAAAAGAGATTTTGGCGACACAGAAAAAACGAGAAAAGTAATCCGAGATTACATAGAAAAAGGGTGGAGAGAGGGTTTTAAGAGCGCTCTTGATATCCTGGGTATAAAAAAAGAAGATGTGGATAAAAGAATGAATGAAACTGAAAACTCAGACTTCCAAAGATTTTTGCGGCATATGAATAATATTTACAGTTGGCTTAGTCCTAAATCACTAGAAAGATTAAAGAAGGAAAAGAAATCGAGAATAAGAATAGTTGTGCTCGCTCATGAAGAAACCACATGTCTTTTTATAAGAGAAACCATGCCCGAAGGCACATTAACTCAGGAAAAAGGTCAAATTCTGGAGATTGTTCCACAATCCAAACTTCTTGCGGGGCAAGAAGTTGTCACTAATGTTAAGCTATATCCCAAAAAAGACAGAAGCTCCGAGGAAAAAGGTCAAGTGAAAAGAGGGTTTAAAGTTGGCTAAAAATTGTGCGGCCGGCGAGAATCGGACTCGCGCCCGATGCTTGGGAAGCACCAGTTCTACCACTAAACTACGACCGCTTATCTAAAATATACCCTTATTTAATTTGCTTGACAAGTATGCTATAATAGAGATATTAGAAAATAATTTTATCCGCCCCGGGCGAACTTATGTTTCATTTATGAAGAACGTAACGATTTATTCAACCCCGACCTGCCATTTCTGCCACATGGCCAAAGAGTTTTTTAAGGCGAATAATGTGGCTTACACGGAATACGATGTTGCCACTAATCTGGAAAAAAGGAAAGAAATGATTGAAAAAAGCCAACAGATGGGCGTGCCGGTCATAATCATTGATGGTAAATTGATCGTCGGCTTCGACAAGCCCCAATTGGCGCAATTATTGGGTCTCTAACTTTTTTTTGTGTCCTCGGCATAATTTGGGTAACGTCCGAATAATTGACAGAATAAATTATACATGTTAGTATAAAGTGGCCAACGTGGATTGGCCATGTTGGTTGGAACTGATCTTCGAAAACGAAAGGAGGATTCTTGTGAACGAAGAAAGAAACGAAGTGTTTCGCGGACACTTGGAGGAGTGTCTTCGGAACCTCGGAACGAGTCTTGCTTCAAGCGTGCCAAGGGGTTCGCGAGAAGCGGCACAGGCCAAAAAACCAGTAGCCGACTTCTGTGGAGTCACGATTGGCTCCATAACCCGTTGGCTCCGTG
>LCGX01000010.1:7423-22153 GCA_001000035.1 Candidatus Nomurabacteria bacterium GW2011_GWF2_43_8 | reverse complement strand
ATCGGGTAATCGAACTGGAGAGGATACCCAGAATTCGGCGAAACTTCGCAGAACTTATCGGTTACGGGCTCCTCACCAGTGATCAGGCTGCCGAATTTCTCGGCTACGCCAGCATGTCCACTTTCTACCAAGTCCTGCAAGGCCATCACGGCGCGAGCGAGGACAAGGAACAGAAGATGTGGGATGTGTGGAAGGAGAGAAAGGAGGAACTGCAACAGAAGAAAGAGAGGTCGCAAGAGCTGTACCGTTTGGATATCCCGCTCAAGATTCGCTCACGGGTGGACGTATCCAAAGTGTTGGAACGGCAGGTGTCGGCCTCTCGCTCCAAGGCGGTGGTCAGCATCATGGAAGGTTTGCTCATGTTGCTCGAGGAGAGCTCTTTCGAGAAATTCTCCGACGGCGATCTGGCAGACCTGAAGGCGTCGGCCGATACAATACTTCGGCTCTCGGCGCATCTGAGCTCTTTGAGCTCTCGCCTGATCATGTCCGAGCAGCAGCGAAAAGGAGGTAGCTGATGGCAGATGACCGAGGCTACCAGGCTGTCGTCGAGAAAATTATTTCCGACGGCACACACGGCCCCTACGCCGTTGCACGCTCCGAAAAACTCGGTTCAATCACTTTCTCGCTTAACGGAAACGTCTGGGAAGAGAGGGACTGGCCCGAGCCCGGAACGTACGTGATGTTGTTCCAAGTCAGGAAGAAGCGCGCCGGGTGGCGTGCTCAACACGGGCGGTTCTTCGAACCGTCCGACGACCGACAACCAGCAACAGAATAAGAAAGGAGCAACAGCAATGAGCAGCAGAGGCAGAGTAGAAACCGTGGCGCTGAAGGACTTGAAGTTGAACCTGTTCGTCCGGCAGGCGCTGAACCAGGACCATGCGCTGTTTCTCGGCGAGCTACTCGAGAACGGCGTCAACCTGCCCCCGATCCGCATCACGCGTAAGCGGGAGGTGATCGACGGCAGGCACCGCATCGAGGCCTACGAGCTCAACAACCGCACCGAGATCGAGGCGGAGATCGTGGACATCGAGACCGAGAGCGAGTTGATCGCTGAGGCCTACAGGGCCAACATCGGCGGTTCGCTTCCCCCCACGACGCAGGACACGGAGCACACGATCATGTTGCTCCTCGAGCGTGGAGAGACGATGAAGCGGATCGGCGAGCTTCTCGGTCTTCCGGCCGGGATGGCGCGCAAGTACATCAACTCCGTGAAGTCGAAGATCTCGCGGCAGAAGTTGATGAAGGCCGCCGCCGCGATCACCGATGAGAAGCTCAAGGAGGTTCTCTCCGGCCACCGACGGAAGCAGAAGCAGGGCGTCGCGGAAGTTCAGCGGGGCCTCACCAAGACCTACAAGTCGTTGGGTTCCAAGAACGCCGCGCTCATCCGTAGCCTCCTCGAGAAGTACGAGGATGGCGACGTGACCGAGCGACAGGTGCGCGACATCTTCGCGCACATCGAACGGCTCCAGAAGCGGTCCGCTCGCGCGGTCAGCGACTGGAAGAAGCGGTTCGGCTCCATGAACGGCAAGACCGCGAAGGCGGCGTAGTTTTTCGTCCATAGAAACATCTGGGCCGAGGCGTAGCACTCTGTACGCGCTTCGGCCCTTTTATATTTTTTAAGACTACACATTTCGTGTGTCCTCGGCAGGAATCGAACCTGCAATTACTCCTTAGGACGGAGTCGTTATATCCATTTAACTACGAAGACATGCCTATAATCTAGCACACAAAAGACGCGCTGGGAATTGGATTTTTTTATTTATTTTTGGTAGTATCTACTTATGTCGCCGGAAGAAAAAGAGCTTTTAGAGAGAAGCGTCGCTCTCGCGGAAGACAACAATAAAATTCTGCATGCCATGAGGCGTTCCATGTTTTGGGCGCGGGTAATGAGCACTGTATACTGGGTGCTTATAATCGGTTCGGCCGTCGGCGCTTATTATTTGATTCAGCCGTATATTGACCAGCTGATGGGCATATATGGCGGCGCGAACGATGTGATCAATAGTTTTAAAAGATAAATTATGCCTGGGTAGCTCAGGTAGTTAGAGCGTCCGCCTGAAGAGCGGTAGGTGGTCAGTGCAAGTCTGACCCCAGGCACAAAAACGAAGTTTTTGTGACCAAATATTTTAAATCGATCTTACCCTTATCGTGCTGTTTTTCTTTTCCTTATCCACTTTTTTGATTTTAATAGTGACCAAGCCGTGCCTTTCGGTTGCTTCGACTTCTTCCGGTTCCACTTCCGCCGGAAGGGAAAAAGTGCGGGAAAATTTTCCCCAATAAAGTTCCTTGGCAAAATAATTATTCTCGTCGACAATTCTGGATTCTTCGCGTTTTCCGCTGATGGTAATCATATCTCGGGAGATGGACAGTTCCAGATCTTCCGGTTTCACTCCGGCGACCATTGTTTGCACGATAATGTCGGTGGGTGTCTGGTAAACGTCGATTGACAATTCTGCCTCTTCGTTTTCCTCCTCGATCCAGTTGCTGTTGTTTTTCCCGTTTCCTTTTTCGGACTTGACCCCCTTGATCGTGTATTCCTTCCTCGATCCCGGACGTTCGTCTTTTTCTTCTTCCATACTTATACTCCCTGTCAATCTCTCAAAAAAACTCCTTTTTCTATTTTCCATAAATTTTTTTGTTAACTTATAATTTTTTCGCTCATTCTTCGTATCTTTTCAAAAAGCAGTATGACGATGATCGTAACGACCCATAAAAATGCAAACACCCTCAGGAAATCGCTTCCCTCGTTCCTTATTATAAAAAAATTAAAGGCGCTATGCAAGGCGATGGCCACCAGAAAGCCGGCCAAAAGGAACCACCTTTTTTTGAATTCCCCCATAAAAAACGAAAGTCCTATGGCGATGCCTATTGTTCCGCTGGAGATGGTATGGAGCAGGGTGGATCCGAGGAATCGAAGCTGGCCCGTGAGCAGGCTGACCGTCGCTCCGCTGACGGAAAGCGGCTTGATTAAAAACAAGGTATTTTCCAGCGCGGCGAAGCCCAAAGCCGCGGTGATCAGATAAATCGGCCAGTCGATCGGTTCGTTGGCGTTTTTTGTTCTGAATAAAATTACCAACACGGCGCAATATTTTATTATTTCTTCCACGCTGGCCCACAAAACGAGCTTCGTTTCGTTCAAACCTATGTGGGTCTGTATAAATTTTTGAATCGGCAAAACAATCATTACGGCTGCCATGCCCATAATAAACACTATCGCAAGCAATCCTGCCGGTTCCGGGTTTTCCTCATCTTCTTTGAGCCAAAACCACAGCCATACAAGGGAGGGGATGATTCCGCCGAAGAATGCCAATATTAAAATTTTCGGATCGCTTGTTAAGAGGGTCATAGATCCTGAGCATGGTCGAAGGGCCATTTTTCCACCATCAGAAGGTTTTTATTTTTTAAAGGCCCGCCTTGACTTGGCGAGACAGGCATCATCGACCAAATTTCTTCGGTAACGAATGGCATAAAAGGATGCAGAACTTTCAATAGAGTAATTAAATGTGTCAAGAGAAGGGTCTTCGCCGAATCGGTGTTTTTATTTTCTGCGATTTTTTTCTTGGATCGTTCAATGATGATGTCCGCGAAAGTATGCCAGAAGTAATGATACAACTTTTCGGCCACGATGTAGAATTTGTATTCGTCCATCTCTTTTGTTATTTCTTTAAGGAGTGTTGTTAATTCCTCGTCTGATTTTTTATCCTCTTCGTCGTAAGACGGATTTTCCGGAACGGTGAAATTCTTGGTGTTTTGCAGGACGAATCGCGCGGCGTTCCAGATTTTATTCGCGAAATTTTTATAACCCTTGATTCTGTCTTCCGCAAGCGCGAGCGAAGTTCCCGGCGTATTGCCTACGATCATGCCTATGCGGAACGCGTCCGTGCCGTATTTATCCGTCAGGACCATGGGGTCGATCACATTTCCCTTGCTTTTGCTCATTTTTTGCCCTTTGGCATCCAAAACCATGCCATGCATATAGACGGTTTTGAAAGGAATTTTACCCGTGACATAAAGTCCGAGCATAATCATGCGGGCTACCCAAAAGAACACCAGACCCCCGCCGGTTTCCATGACGTCCGTGGGGTAAAACGTTTGGAAATCTTGTCCGCTCGGATATCCGAGGGTGATGAAAGGCCACTGGCCAGAAGAAAACCAGGCATCAAAAGTGTCATTGTCTTTCACTACTTTGCCGTTGCATTTATCGCACTTTGAAACTTTATTTTCAAGGTCCGCCATGCCGTGTCCGCATTCTGTGCAGATTTTTGCCGGGATCGGAATTCCCCAAACAATTTGCCGGGAAATATTCCAATCCATTATGTTTTGGAGCCAATATTCCGTGATTTTTTTATAATGTTCCGGGATATAATTAATTTCTCCCTTGTTTATTATTTTAAGTGCCGGTTCGACAAGTGGTTTCATTTTTATAAACCACTGGCTTTTGATTTGCGGTTCGATGAGAGTGCCGCATTTATAGCAGGTTCGCACCACGTGCTTGTAATTTGCGTCCGTTTTTTCCACCAGCCCTTTATTTTGAAGTTTTTCAATAATCAAAGACCGAGCTTTTTTAATGTGCAGGCCGGCAAATTCGCCGGCAATCGGTAGCAGTTTGCCGTTTTCGTCGATAATCTGCTCTTTGTCCAATTTATACCGCTCGGCGATTTCAAAATCGGCATTGTCGTGCCAGGGGGTAATGGTCATAGCTCCAGTACCAAATTGCATATCTATCGTCTCATCTTTGACTACCGTCGCGGTAATCGGTCCATTAATCCACTCCAAATTTATTTTTTGTCCGTCTTTGTATTCCGCGTATCTTTTGTCTTCCGGGTGCATAACCACATACTTGTCGCCGAATTTAGTTTCCGGGCGGGCAGTGGCGATGGTAAAGGGGCCGTATTTTAGATAATACAGGTTATCTGTCCGCTCTTCGTCTTTGATTTCAAGATCGGATAAAGATGTTTGGTGTTTAGGGCACCAGGAAACGATTCTGCTACCACGATATATTAAACCATCTTCATTCATTCTTTTAAACGTCTGGTAGACGGTTTTCACCACATCCTCGTCTAAAGTAAATTTTTCACGCGACCAATCGCAGGATGCTCCCATTTTCCTGATTTGGGATTTTATATTTTTTGAGTTGGACAGAGTAAATTCCAAGATTTCCTTATATAGTTTTTCGGGGTCCATCCCAAATCTTGTCCGCCCTTCTTTTTCCAATTTTCTTTCGTAGACTACTTGGGTTTCGAACCCTGCATGGTCCAGGCCTGGAAGCCAAAGCGCCTTGAATCCCTTCATTCGTTTGTATCGCACCATTATGTCTTCAATCGTCATGACAAGGCCATGTCCCGCGTGGAGAGAGCCATTGGCGTTAACCGGTGGCATAATGATAGTAAACGGTTCTTTGGATTGGGGCAGATTATCCGGGTTAAAAAAACCGCTTTCTTCCCAAAGCTTGTAAATTCTCTCTTCGGTTGCTTTCGGATCGTAGGGTTTATTCAGCTTCTCCTCCATATCTCTATAATATCATTTTAGCCTTAAATTTCCAATGGCTTTGATGCTTCGCGGCGTGGGGGTTTTCCTCCGATTTTTAAGATAATTCACATATCCAGCAATCCCAATCATCAAAGAATTATCTCCGGTGAGTTCCGGAGCAGGGAACAGTATTTTTAAATTTTTTCTTGCCCGTCCGAAGCCTTGGCGAAGGCGGGTTATTTCTTTCCGCAGATACAGATTGGCCGAGACCCCGCCGCCGACGATCAAAGTTTTAATTTTGTATTTTTCTGTCGCCCGAAGGGTCTTATGGACAAGGCATTCAACGGCCGCGTTTTCAAATTCCAAGGCGATCGCTTGTTTCATTTTGTCATTTTGCAAAATGTTTGAATGTTTTTTCTGCTGATCTTTTAGGAAGTACAAAACAGCGGTTTTCAGCCCGGAGTACGAAAAGTCAAAATTTTTGGTATGGAGCATCGGTCGGGGAAAAGAAAGTTGGGGTAAGCGAGCGAGCGAATCTCTTCGCAGTGCGACGGCACGAGAAAAGCGATTCCCCAGCAGGGGAATACGCGTGGTGAGTCCGGACGCATACCCCAACTTTCTAGCCTGCTCGGCGAGCCTGGATATTTCCGGGCCGCCGGGGTAGGGAAGCTCGAGCATCCTCGCGACCTTATCAAAAGCTTCGCCGACGGCATCGTCTAGTGTTTCACCGATTATTTTATAATCCATCCATTTTTTCATAAGTACTAGTTCAGTGTGCCCGCCGGATACAAGAAGCGCCAAAGCCGGGAAATTAATTTTTAAGACCTTAAAATTTTTTTTGCCGGCTTTGGGAAAAACGGAAAATATATGCCCTTCCATATGGTTGACGGGAACCAGGGGAATCTTCCACTTCCGGGCCAACTCTTTGGCAAAAACGATACCCGTCCAAAGCGCAGGCTCGAGTCCGGGGCCGTAAGTGACGGTTATTAAATCTACCGGTTTGGCCTTTTTATCCAGCTTTGCGTCCTTCAACGTTTTTTCCAAAACAGAAGGCAAGTTTTTTATGTGTTCTCTTTTCGCGAGCTTAGGATAAACCCCCCCGTATGGGCTATGAATTGAAATTTGCGAGGCTACATTGTTGGCCAAAACCTTAAAAGAAGGATTTTTAATCCCGCCTTTTGCTTCCATTATGCTTATTCCCGTATCATCGCAGGATGTTTCGATGCTTAAGATTTTCATAGTTTATTTTAATCCCAATTGTTCATTCACTGGGATACTCGAGAAATATGCGAGTACATTAAAAGTCGGGTCTGAAAGCTCAATCATTTCGAATTTTGATCGAATTAATAAATTAAAACCAGGTTTAGATAGGTAATCTTTCTTGAATTTTTCATAGTTTTCTACAGTAAAATCAGCATCGCCCCACTCTGGTCTTTTTATGTCTGGAAGGCGAAGTTTTAGAACTCGCAAGGGGCCTGCTTTAGTTTCTATCCCTCCAATATCAAAAATTGGTCCCATTGAAGTTGTGTCAACCTGAGGACCCATGTTCTGAATAATTTCCAGAAGCTCATCAAATTCTTTTTCTGTTTGGGAAAAAATACAAACATAATTAACAGGGGCTTTGTCTTCCCCCGAAATATACTTGTTTTTTAATAATTGAGCTTGTTCAACTATTTCTTGTATAAGTTTCGTAACATTTTCTGGTGTCATCTGTGCGCGGTGAGGGGATTGAACCCCCGGCCTACTTTACGTCAAAAAGTCGCTCTACCACTGAGCTAACCGCGCTCCCTTTATTTATAGCATCTTTTCCTTAATTCTTTCAAGCGCCAGAATAAAGGCGCCCATGCGAAGGTAGGTTTTATTTTCTTTTGCTCTCTCGAATATTTTTTGAGACGCGTCTTCCATCATCGGTTTCAATTTGTCAAAGACTTGTTTTTCCGTCCAGTGCTCGTTTTTCAAATTTTGATCCCATTCAAAATAAGACACGGTCACGCCCCCGGAGTTAGCTAAAACGTCCGGTATAACCCGGATACCCTTCTTGAACAAAATTTCATCCGCTTCTGGTGTAATCGGGCCGTTTGCCAGTTCCAAGACTGCCTTGGCTTTGATGCTGTTCGCGTTCGCTTCCGTTATCACGTTTTCAAACGCGGCCGGGACGAGGAGATCACTGGGGAGTTCCAGAAGTTCTTCGTTTGTTATATTTTTTGCTCCCGGAAAATCTTTCAAACTCCCGGTCTCTTTTTTGTGGGTTTCCACTTTTTTCAAATCAAGCCCGTCTTCTTTCACAATTGCGCTTTTGGAATCCGATACGGCGATGACTGTGTGCCCGTTTTTAGCGAAAATGCGAGCCGCGTTCCCACCCACATTACCGAATCCTTGAATTACTACCTTGCATTTCTCCGGCAGTCCGATCTGCGCGCGAAGCGAATCAAAAACGTAGAATCCGCCGAGGCCGGTCGCTTCTCCTCGGCCTTCCGAACCACCATTTTCTATGGGTTTCCCCGTAAATGTGGCTCCGGTTTTTTCTCCCGTTAATTTCATATATTCATCAACCATCCAGGCCATTATCTCGGGCGTGGTGTTCACGTCAGGCGCCGGCACGTCTTTGTGCGGACCTAAAATATCTGAAAGCCGGCGAACCCATCCGCGCGAGAGCCGTTCCAATTCTCCCTTGGATAATTTTTTCGGATCCACGGTTATTCCGCCCTTGCCTCCGCCCATCGGTATATTCGCCACCGCGCATTTTATCGCCATCCAGAAAGCGAGCGCTTTTACTTCATTTATTTCGGTATCGGGATGATATCTGATTCCTCCCTTGTAAGGCCCCAGAGCGTTGTTGTACTCAACTCTATATCCTTCAAATATATTCAAAGAACCATTATCCATTTGGATGGGGATAGAAATTCGAATATCTCGGTCGGGCTGTCTTAGGTGGGTGATGAATTCTTCGCCAAAATTTTTAATTTTCGCGACTTTGTCCAATTGCGCCATTGCGTTTTGAAAAGGATTTTGCATAAGTTTTTTTTATCTTATATTAATTTCTCCAAAATATCAAGTTCTTCTTTGGAATTCGGTTGCAGTCCCTCAAAGATATTGGTGATAGGTACGGCTTCTATTTTTTTATTTTGCGAAAAAGCGATATAGATCAAGTCCGTCACCTTGTATTCGTTGCGCGTGGGGTCTATTTCTATTTTGTCAATATTATCCCAGAGCCATTTCGCGTCAAAAACATAAAGGGCGGGATTCACTTCTTTGATTTTTTTCTCTTCTTCGGTTGCGTTTTTAAATTCAACCAATTTTTTGACCTTCCCGTCTATGTCGCGCACAACCCTCCCAAAATTTGAATATAGCCCTACTCGCCAGTCCTCATAATCGGGAACGACTATCGTTCCGATGGTCACGGTCGGATGTTTTTCAATGTGGACGGAGATCAGGTTCTCAAGTGTTTCTTTAGACACGAGAGGCTGGTCGGCGGACAGTATCAGTACCATTTCGTGGGGGGTTTCACCCGCTTTTTCTCTGGCCGCCATGACCGCGTGGCCGGTGCCCAACTGTTCATGCTGTTCGGCGTAGATATGGTTCTCGCCCAGTACTTCTTTGATGCGCTCTTTTTTATGGCCAATGACAATGATCGGCTTGATTTCCGGGTCCAACTCTTTTAGCGTGTCAAGAAGATGCTGTAAAAACGGCTTGTTTTTGAGCAGAGCTAACGCTTTAGGTTCGTCACTTTTCATTCTTTTGCCCTTGCCGGCCGCCAGAATGATTATTTTGATTTTCTCCGTTTTTTCCATACGCGATTAAAATAATAACATAAAATATCGATTTAAAAAAACTTTTTCTGGAAGTTTTGCCTTGCGGGTTTCTTGCTGGTATAATATTTCCATATGCAGAATTTTAAATTTATAGTATTTTCCGTCGTTGTTTTGTTCGTGATGGGCCTGGTCGGCTATTGGGCGGTTGTCACCATCGAGCCCGGCGATATAAACATCGAGAAAGAAAAACAAAAAGAACTGAAAGCGGAAAATAAGGAGTTGCAAAAGGAAGTGAAAGACCTGAAAGACAAGCTGGCGCTCCTGGAAGCCGATTCTCTGGAAAAATTAAAAACACCGCCGGCGCCGGAGAATCCTTCTCCCGCCCAGCCCTCGAAATACAGAAATCTGATAAATGATTTACAAAAGCTCGCGGACAATAAAGTTTTTTTGAAGGAGAAGTCTCGCGGAACCGCCGTCGGCACGATTCAAACGTTCCTGAATGTTTACAATGGCACAAATAAAAGGGTAGATAACGATTACGGCGCCGGCACCAAGACAGATGTGATGAATTTTCAAAAGGCGGAGGGACTTTCGGCCGACGGCGAAGCCGGTCCGAATACCTTCCTTAAGATGATTGACTGGCTGAAAGAAAATTCTTGATTGGGGGATTTATTCTCATATATCCAATATTTCAGCCACAAAATGTTTGCTGGGCGACTTGTGGTTTTTTAAAACCTTAAGATATTCTTCGCGAGAAAAACCCTTTAGCGACTTAACATCTTGGTCTTTGATCCCTCTCTCTAAAAGTTCAATCAGGGGAATGTTTAGGGTCACTTCAAAATAAAAAGCCACGTTGGTTCTATAAGTCAAGAAGACAGATCTTAGATATGATTTTTTGATTTCTTTTCTATGTATCCCACCTTCTTCTTCCAGTTCGGCATACAAAGAATCAAAAATATCCTGGCCCGTTTTCATGCCGAAATTAGTTTCCATAATACCCCCGAGCAGGTCAGTATCATTTTCATTCATCGATTTTCCCGACAATTCAATCATAAGGTAGTAACCATCCGAGGTTTTTACGGTTCCATCAGCAAAACAACCTTTCACAAAAAACTCTTCAGGCAAGTCGAAATATCCGGGAATTTTTTTGACTCCGTTCCGTGTCTTAAATTCAACAGTCGCAAAATCCAGAATTATTTTCTTCCCGGATTCTTTCAAATAATTTAATCTATAAGAAAGCCCATTATAGCAGACCTTCCCTTTTTCTTGGGCTTCTTTAACCACTTTATTCCAGGCCTCTTCAATTTTACTTTCTATGTCTGGATCAATTTTTCTGTTTGAGGTGCTCAAAGAAACCTCTAAATCTTTAGGATTATATTTACCCAGCGCGAGCACTTTGGTAGGTATCATGATTTGATTATATCAAAATATATTGCTAAATACCCGTACTAGCAAGAATGGTTCTAGTTGGTATTAGAGAGTTTCTGTAGCAATTTTCTAATAATATTTCCTACATAGTAGAGAATCATTCCTTGCGCCAGAACACAAATAATAGAAATTCCATAAAGTCCAAAATTTATCTCTATGTAAATGATTGACTCGGGGCTGGATTTTAAAAGAAGGATCAAGGGATAGCTACCCCAAATAATGGTTTGCCAAAATTGAAAGTTAGTAAATATAAAAACAAGAATTAAAAATATTCCGTAAGCATTCAGTAAATATTTTCCCAAAGATTCAATTTTCATATTTATATTATTATTCTACTAAGGTTTTTAGACAGTTATGCGTATAGTTTTAAAATTTTTAGCACCTAGCCCTTTAATGGAAATGTCTTCTTTTGTAAAATGACCAGCTTCTAATTGTTGGGGTGAGTATATGTACTCCAAGAAGCTGTCTTCGGTTTTCTTTAAAATACCTACGCCTGTTTGAAATTTAACTACCGAGGTTTTCGTTGTTCCCATTGGTAAACTAGTTCTGTCGCCAAAAGGAGTGCAACAGATGATTATTTTATCTGGAGCTTTGTGATGTGGTCTTCTCTTGCTGACATTCATGTATGCATCATGCAAAAGACGGTTTTCTTGAAAATCAAGCTTTTGCCCTGGTTTTAGTTTTACATTAAACTCTATCATTTCCTTCTGTCGATCAGTGAGCGGTATCTCACCTTTTGGTTTTAATTTCTCAATCTCCTTGTTTAGATCAGCAATAAATTCTTCTTTGGAGCCATATCTTTCGCCAACAGGACTGAAAGTATACTTAAAATTTTCGGGCAGATAGGGCTGAATAAATTTTATTATTCCCCTAAAAGCATTCTTATATTTTTCGGTATCTTCTTCAGGAATATTATTCATAAACTCCAAAATTGCATCGTCTCCACAAAAATCAAACCATATTCCTGGCTTATATACATCGGTTATGGGTTTAAGCCAGTATGCGTAATAAATCATCGCAAATAGTTCAGCCCAATCGGGTTCAGGACTTTCTTCTAATCTAAATAATTTGTATGAACCAAAAGGAATAGCAATCTTTATCGGTTCGTTATTTTGCATGTTCAGTTCTATTTAATCTCTGTTCAATGTATTCTTGTGCTGTCATGGAGATGTGGGCAGGAATTGAACCTGCGATATTTGCCTTGCGGGCAAACGCCTTACCATTTGGCTACCACATCAAATTTATAATATCACGAAAAATAGAATTTGGAACCGAAGCAGGTTTATAAGATAAGGCTAAAAACTACATTGTGACCCATTGTATCACAAATTGGGAACTGATTTTTGATCAAATAAAGGAATTTTCTTTGATATAAAACAGAAGACCTCGCACGGAACAAAGAGCGAGGCTCCTGTCTGTGCGAGGCCGTTGATGTGTGCGGAGGTTTACCAGGGGAAGCGATGAAATTCCGCGTCCGTGAGGAAGCCGTGGTGGTGGAAGTGCCCCTTCTTCTGCGGAGACTCGGCGGGCTTCTTGGCCTGCTTGTGCGTTGCCCGCTCCTGGGCGTCAGGGCGTGGGAGGAGCGGGAAGGCGGTCGAAGGGAAGTGTGTCAGGACTTCGGGTCCCTCGATGACACAGTTCCCGTGGTCGAACCTCGCCTTAATAGCGGGGTTCAACTTCTGAAGCCCTTTCTTGCACCTCTTCCTGGCACGGACGACCTCCCTTGGCTGGGGACGAAACGGATTACGTTTTTGTCTCGCCATGTCTTTCTCCTTTGGGGTTATTGGGGTAGCACTTTTAATGGCGTCCACCCGAGGGCCACTTGCTTGGGTGACCTCGACTACTCCTCCTTTGTGTAGAACTTTAAAAATATACTACAATATTTTTAGTAGTGTGTCAATTAAATAGCAAGAACGGTTCTTATCGGTGTAGAGAATTTTTGATTGAGGCGCCGCTTTCCGTTTGGCAATTAAACGTAAAAGTGTTATTATATTTTGCGTTGGCCCTATCGTCTAACGGTTAGGACATCGGCTTTTCAAGCCGGTAATCCGGGTTCGATTCCCGGTAGGGTCACCTTATTTCATTCAACGCAAAATGTTGGAGAAAAAGGCGAAGACGACCGCTAGGGCTTTCGGGATAAAACCCACAAAGTCGAATTTATCCTTTTCAAAAGAGAACTTGGAAAGCGCTCCGGTGGCTACCGAAAATTCTTTGTGTTTTTCCAGCCCTTCTTTCGCAAGCTTGGGCATAACTGCCCGCAGGCACCCGCGGTGAGTTATTATCAGTATATTTTCTCCCGCGATGCTCTCATCAGCTATTTCTTCCAGAACGGCAAACAGCCGTTGCTCCATTTGCTGCCATGATTCTCCGCCTTCCGGAATAAAAGCATAGCGGTCTTTAAGCGGCATTTCATCGAGACGCGCGGAAGCTTCTTCCCACCTTAGGTTTTTCCATATTCCCCAATTGCGCTCATCCAACCCATTCTTTATGTTTACAGGCAGACCAAGAGCTGAAGCGATGATTTCCGCCGTTTGATACGAGCGTCCCTTTGGAGCGGTGTATATGTGAGTCACTTTTATATTTTCTTTCCGCAAGTAGGAAATGATTTCTTTTGCTTCCTGCCGGCCGCGCTCCGTCAGGGGAGTATCGTGCATCACGGGGCAGGTGTCGCCCAGGGCATTTCCTTCGCTTTCTCCGTGGCGGACGAACCAAAAAGACAGATTTTGCGCGTTTGTTTTGTTCTTTATTTTTTTCTTTAGAGAATCAATCATCCGGCTATTATACTATTCACGTTTTCAAAATGTCAATATATACTTTGTAAATTTGTTCTAATTTTGTATAATGAAGATGATAAAAGCGGGTTGAGCTCTATAAGAGAGGGTCGAATCTATTAATAGTTATAAATATATATAATCTATGGCACAAAAAGAAATCGGAAAAGTGAATCACTGGTATGACAAGGCGCAAGTGGCCGTGGTAAAACTAAGCGGCGGCATTAAGGTCGGGGATAAAATAAAAGTCCAAAAAGGCGATTCGGAATTCGAGGAGACCGTCAGTTCAATGCAAGTTGACCACAAGGCTGTCAGTTCCGGCAAAAAGGGAGACGAGGTGGCGATTCGACTTTCCCAGAAAACAAAAGAGGGGGCGGTAATTTATTCGGCAGAGTAAAAAATGCTAAATTATAAAGGCACCGGCTCGTCCCGTGCGAAAGCGGAGGGTTGGCAGAGCGGTTGAATGCACCGGTTTCGAAAACCGGAATCTCCGAAAGGGGATCACAGGTTCAAATCCTGTACCCTCCGCCTTCTTACGGGATTGAGAAAAATCGGCGATGAAAATTTTACCATTTCCACATTTTTTTCTTGACTTTTTAATATATTAAATCTATGCTAAATGTGCAAGTAAGTATGGATTTAGTCCCCATATTTATTTTCTTTTATAACTAAATTTAATAAATATTTTATGATAGACGAACAACAAAAAGCAAAATTGATGGCGGATTGCAAATGCGGATCGGGAAAAATGTACGGAACATGCTGTGGAATGATGGAAAAGTGTTTTTGCGGGTCTGGAAAGCCAGTAGGTCAATGCTGTATGACAGATCCAAAAGGGCATGGGATGGATATGGATAAGAAGTAGATTTTTACGTCAAGTTAAGTTGCATTATCAAAAAACAGCTCATAAAGAGCTGTTTTTTGATTTTAATTTACTTCGTATGTATCGTCAGATAAATATCTTCCAAAGCACGGACGGCGTCACCGGCGGCGATGTTGTTCTGGTGGTAGAGGACGTCGGTGCAGTCGCCCGCGGCCCAGATGCCCGGAACTTCGGTTTTCTGATTTTTGGCGTCGATTCTTATGCGGCCGATTTTGTCGAGCGGAACCAAATCTTTGACAAAACCAGTATTCGGAATCTGCCCGATTTCCATGAAAATACCAGAAACTTTCAGCCTTTTTTCTTCCCCCGTAGTTTTATCCTTATAAATCAATCCTTCGACAAATTTATCGCCCAACACTTCCAAAATCTCCGCATTTTTGATGACCGACATTTTCGGATTTTTCAAAACTTTCTCAACCGTGATTTC
>LCGX01000010.1:7021-7362 GCA_001000035.1 Candidatus Nomurabacteria bacterium GW2011_GWF2_43_8 | reverse complement strand
GCGTTGCCTCCACCGATAACTGCGACATCCATATCCGCAAAAAGGGGGCCGTCGCACGAAGCGCAGTAGGTGAGGCCCTTGTTCTCGAATTTATCCGCATTTTTGGCAACGAGTTTTCTCCGCACACTGCCGCTCGCAATTAAAATTGTTTTAGAAATAAATTCTTGCCCCGATTCCGTTTTAACCAAAAACAAATCTCCCTTTTTGGAAAGGGAACTTGCCTTTTCTCCCTCTTTGACTTCCAAGCTGTCGCCGGTGTTGGCCAAAACATGCTTTTTGAAATTCTCCGCCAGCTCGTTGCCGGAAAGAGAAGTCGTTCCGATCCAGTTGTAAATCTGCTC
>LCGX01000010.1:0-7004 GCA_001000035.1 Candidatus Nomurabacteria bacterium GW2011_GWF2_43_8 | reverse complement strand
TTTAATTTTTTACGGGCGGCGTAAACGGCCGCCGCCGCGCCGGCCGGTCCGCCTCCGACAATTATCAAATCGTAGGTCATATTTTATATTGTACACTAGGCGTCAAGAGATTTCTATTTCTTATTACGTCGCAGGAATGCCGGCACCGCGCTCCATTCGTCGCCGTCGTCCTCGATAACTTCTTCCTTCGCGTCCTTTTTTTCTATTTTTTTGAAAAAATCACTGTTGCTCAGATTCCCGTTTTGCAGGCTGTTGTGTATTTCTTTTTTTATCGTCGCCGGGGTTTCATCTTTGACGAGCTGGCCTCCGGTCGCTCCGCTAAAAAGGCTCTTGCGGGGCATGTCAGCCGGGAAACTGGTGGCGATGACGGTGACTTTTATTTCTCCTTTCTTCAGTTTTTCGTCGCGGATTGTTCCGAAGATTACCTTCGCGTCTTTGTCTATTGACTCAGTGATTATTTTCGCGGCCTCCTGAATTTCATTGATCGTCAGATCGTCTCCGCCGGAAATAGCGAAGAGCACTCCTTTGGCGCCGTGAATGGAAACTTCCAAAAGCGGCGAGTTGATGGCCGTCAGGGCCGCTTTCTCGGCACGCTTCTCGCCGGAGGCGCTGCCGATGCCCATCAAGGCGCTTCCGGCATTGGCCATGACGGCCCGGATATCCGCAAAGTCCACATTAATGACGCCCGGAGTGATAATCAGGTCGGAAATGCCTTCGACCGCCTGGCGCAATATTTCGTCGCATCGAGCAAAAGCATCTTTAAAATTAGTATTTTTCTCCGCCAATTGAAGCAGTTTGTCGTTCGGAATGATAATTATGGCATCCACCTCTTTAGCCAGTTCCTCTATGCCTTTTTCCGCTATTTTCATCCGCTGGCTGCCTTCAAAGAAGAACGGTTTTGTTACGACGGCCACAGTCAGTATGCCTTGCTCCCGAGCTGCTCGGGCGACGATCGGGGAAGCACCGGTACCCGTGCCTCCTCCCATTCCGCAGGCGAGAAAAACCATGTCCGCTCCTTTTATGACATCTTGAATTTCTGATTTTGTTTCTTCGGCCGCCTTTTTTCCCATTTCTGGATCCATTCCCGTGCCGAGGCCTTTGGTCAGATTTTTTCCGATGTGAATTTTTTTCTCTGCTAAAGAGTGATGCAAGTCCTGCGTGTCGGTGTTCATGCTGATAAAAGATACGCCGCCCACTTTGGAAGCTATCATGTGATTTACCGCGTTCTTCCCTGACCCTCCGATTCCAATGACCATAATACGAGCGAAACTTTGTATTTCCTGATTTATTTTGGGCATATTTTATTAAAAATTAATCCCTCGCTTTAGCTCGGGATCCCGACTCTGGGCCGGGACTTATATAATTAGTACACTACCAGAAAACAGAGAAAAGTAAACCCCCTACGGCATAAGTTGCTTTATGCTTGATTTTATAGTGTTTTTTAAGTCCCTGAAGAGATTTTTAAAAGAGTTCTCCGAGTAGTTCCCTGTATCTTTGCCGGGAGTCAAAAGGCCCAAGGCAGCGAACCAAGACGAATCCCGAAGCTTGGTTTTTACATTGCCGAAAATTTCGGTCGTGCCTAAGCTCGAGGGGAGCTTCAGAATGGATTTGGACAATTCCGGGAGGCCGGCAATATTAGCGCCGCCACCGACGAAAACGATACCGGCCGGCAGGAGTTCCGATCTCTTTATTTTTTTCAGATGATTGTCGATCGATTCGAAAATATCGCAGAGGCGCGCTTCGATGACCTCATCGAGTTTTTTCTTGGAAAATTCTTCTCCGGTGTTTCCGAGCTTCAATCCCTCCGCTTTCTCCAGCGGAATTTTAAATCCCAGAGCGATATCGTTGGTGATGTCCGAAGAGCCGATGGAGAAAGAGAAGATTGACACCAGCATTCCGTTTTCAAAAACGGAAAGGGAAGTTGTTTCCGCGCCTATGTCAACCAGCGCCACCCCGACGATTTTTTGCCTCTCGGACAGGACGATGTTGTTGATGGCGATTGGGGAGGCGATCACGTCTACGGCCTCTATACCGGCTTCCGCGATAGCCCCGAGCAAATCTTCCAAATGCACGACTGAATAAGTGACAAAAAGAGCTTTAGCCTCAAGTTTGGTTCCGCGCATGCCCTCCAGCCGGCCCAATACTTCTTTCCCATCCAGCCGGAAAGAAACCGGATACATATGGATGATTTTTTTGTTGCCCAGATTCAGGTTATCTTCGCAGTCCTGCAGGGCCTTGTTGACGTCCAGATTGGTCACTTCGCCGTCGGCTTTGGACACGATTGTTCCGCCCGAGCTCATTTCTCCGCGCAGGGTCGCGCCGGAGAGGGAAATGAATGCGCGCTTTATTTTCACGCCCACGGTTTTTTCCGCCATAGACACGGCATTTTTTACGGACATAGTGGCCAGATTCGAATTTACGACATAGCCGTGCCGGAGGCCCAAAGTGGGGGCCTCTCCAATGCCGACAATCTTAGGATTTTTTTCTCCCTTTAGAAATTCTCCGACCACGACCCGCGTGGCGGACGATCCCACGTCTATCCCGACTGAAATATTTCTGATCATCCCAATACTAAAATTTTTAATTCTAATACCTGCTATTATATCACTTATTCAAAAATTTAGTACGGGACAAGTATTTTTCTTCCAGTTTTTCCATTTTTTTACCATGATTTAGACCTTTTAGATGAAGCATTCCGTGGATAACTAGAAGGTTCAGGAATTGGCGGAAATTTTTTCCGAAATTTTTGGCTTCCCTTTTAATCACCGCCGGGCACAGAACTATTTCCCCTTTATTTTTTTTTAAAGCGAAAGATAATATATTCGTGGCCTTGTCTATCTTGCGGTATTTCTTGTTTATTTCTCTGGATTTTTTTTCCGGAACATAGGCGATTGATAGGGAATATTCTTTTCCTAAAATATCGTTTTTTATCATTGAAAAACCATCGCCCATATTTTTTACTTAGTAGCCATTTTACCCAGTTTACGGAGCTTTTCTATTTCTTTTCTTCGGCCCATTCTTTTGAGGGCGCTCTTTTTTATTTTAAGTTTTGATTCCTTCCTGACGTTGTAGCGGGCGCTTTTGACTTTGCGGATGATGCCGGATTCCTGGATGCGGCGGGAAAAGCGGCGCAAAACGCTCGAATTGTTTTCGTTCGGATTTTTCCTGACTTCGATTACCGTTTTTGCCATATAGCCATAAGATTATCATAATTTTTTTTTAAAGCAAGTTGCCTTATTTCTCTCCTTTCGTTATTATTAGCGGCATGAGAAAGCCAACGTACAATTTGCTCGACGCCATAGGCAATACTCCCTTGGTGAAAATTCCTCTTGATTCCTCGGCGGAAATTTTCGCCAAATTGGAATATTTGAATCCGGGCGGAAGCATCAAGGACCGTTCGGCTCTTTTTATGATCGAAGAGGCGGAAAAAAGCGGCCGGCTGAAACCGGGTGGCACGATTATCGAGGCGTCTTCCGGAAATCAAGGTATCGCGGTAGCGATGGTTGGAGCGGTCAAGGGATATAAGGTTATTATTACCGGTTCAGAAAAGGTGAGCGAAGAAAAAGTGAAAACCCTCAAGGCCTATGGGGCCAAGGTCATAATCTGTCCCAATGTCGATCTCAAAGACCCGAAAAACTACCATAACCTACCTGTTGCCATTCAAAAAGAAACACCCGATTCTTTTTTCCTGAATCAATATTTTAATTTGGCCAATCCGAGATCTTATTACGAAAATTTAGGGCCGGAAATTTGGCGCCAAACTGAAGGAAAAATTACCCATTTCTTCGCGGCTGCCGGAACCGGGGGGACAATCAGCGGGGTGGGAAAGTTTTTAAAGGAAAAAAATCCGAAAATTAAAATTATCGCGGTCGACGTGGACAATTCTTTCCATGCCACCCGAGGAAACCCCAAGCCTTATAAAATGGAGGGTATCGGAATAGATTTTGAGAGCCCGTGCCTGGATGAGTCCGTGATTGACGAATTTTTGTCGGTTTCGGACGAGCAGAGTTTTGCCATGTTAAAAAAGATGGCCTCTAAATATGGCTTTCTTCTCGGCACGAGCGGGGGAGCGGTGGCTCACGCTATTCAAAATTATTTAGGCAAACTGAAAAAAGGCGATATGGTTGTTGTCATTTTCAGCGATTCCGGACGCGCCTATTTGTCTAAAAATTATTATTGAAAAATCAAGCTTTTATTGACTTTTTCGTGAAAAAATATATTATAATCGATAATGCAACAAGCAGGAGATTATATAACTGAAGAAAAAAGGCAAGCGCTCTTGGCCGAGCTTAAAGATTTGAAGGGCCCGAAAAGAAAAGAGATTTTGGAGGCCTTAGCCTACTCAAAATCGCTGGGCGATTTGTCGGAAAACGCGGAATATCATCAGACTCGCGAAGAACAGGGCAAACTTGAAGAGCGTATCGCTAAAATAGAAAAAATTCTGCAATCCTCGCAGACGGTCAAGGGCGGCGGCGGGGAGGTAATTGAAATCGGCTCCAAGGTAGTTGTGCGGAAAGTTGGCGCCAAAGGCCTGCCTGCGCAGGCAGGAGAAAAAAAATATGTTATAGTAGGTTCCGAGGAAGCGGATATGGCCAAAGGAAAAATTTCCAACCGGTCTCCTATCGGTCGCGCGCTTTTTGGAAAAAAGAAAGGTGACAGTGTTTCGTTTAAAGCTCCTAACGGTTTGGTTGATTATAAAATAATTGACGTATCCTAGCCAAAGGCTAGCAAATTAAATTATAAATGTCTTCGATTGATGAAATTAGGGACACCAGAATAAAAAAGCTCAAACTCTTGCAAAGTAAGGGTATTAACCCGTATCCCGCCGAGTCCCAAAGGGAAATTTCCCTCAAGGCCGCGATTGATGGTTTTGAGGATTTGGAAAAAAGCAAAGAAATAAAATGGATTGCCGGCCGGGTTATGTCCCTCCGCGGGCAGGGCGCGATTGTTTTCGCCACTTTGTACGACGGAACTGGCTCTTTCCAGGGCCTGCTCAAGAAAGATGTCATTGGCGCCGAAAAATTCGATTTTTGGAATGAAGTTGTCGACATCGGCGATTTTGTGGAAATTCAGGGCACTTTTTTCAAAACTAATCGGGGAGAAAAAACGTTGGAAGTGAAGGATTGGCGCATGCTTTCAAAAAGTTTGCGTCCCTTGCCGGAGAAATGGCACGGGCTGACGGACGCTGAAGAGCGGTTCCGCAAACGATATTTGGATATCTTGATGAAAGAAAGCAAAATTTTGGGAAGCGACCCGTAATTTTTTGAGGAAGGAAAATTTTTTGGAGGTGGAAACACCGACGATTGAAGTGACGACCGGCGGGGCGGAAGCGCGGCCGTTTAAGACTCATCACAACGATTTTGATATGGATGTTTATATGCGTATTTCGGTCGGAGAGCTCTGGCAGAAGAGATTGCTCGCCTCCGGCTTCGAGCGCGTTTTTGAAATCGGTAGAATTTACCGGAACGAGGGATCGAGTCCCGAGCATACGCAGGAATTTACCAATCTGGAATTTTACGCCGGCTATATGGATTACAAAAAGGGAATCGAGTTTACAGAAAGAATGATTAAGGAAGTGGTGAAGGAGACCTTCAGTGCTCTGCAGTTTGAAATTCACGGAAATAAAATCGACTTGTCTCCGAAATGGGAACGCATCGCCTATGTCGATACCATAAAAAAGATGCTGGATATCGATGTGCTTTCTTCTTCGGAAAAAGAAATGAAAAAGAGACTGGACGGTTTGAAAATAAAATATGAGGGGGAGAGCCGGGAGCGCCTGATTGATTCGCTTTGGAAGCATTGCCGGAAGCAGATTATCGGGCCGGCCTGGCTCGTTGACGCGCCGAAACTTATTTCTCCGCTTTCCAAAGCCAAGCCGGAGAATCCGCTTTTGACCGAGCGCGTTCAGTTTCTGTATCGCGCGCATCCCCATCCCGGAACAGATCACGAAGTCGGTTTTACTCTCCGCGAGTTCCGATGCGGGTGTGCAGTTGCCGTGCTCGTGCTCTTTTCCCGTGTTGTCGATAATCCGGTACTTCTCGGTGTCGGTGTCGAAAAGAAAATAGTAAGGGGCGCTTCCGAAATGCCCGTACATCGGGGACTGCATCCCGTTATCCTTCTCCACCGGAATTGCTACTGTCATGGATATCCTCCTGGTTCATTTTTTCCATATAACGTTTCCGCTTGCCGCAGCCGCAGAACGGGCGTTCCGTTCCGGCATGCTTTGGGCAGATATGCCTGCCCGCGACTTCGACCGCCCCGCCGTCTACGCTAAGCGGCTTGCCGTTAATCAGGCAGTCGGCGATTTTTCTCCGCGCCGAGGTGATGATATTGCCGAACGTCTGGCGCGACACTTCCATCCGCGCGGCGGCGTCTTCCTGATAATAACCCGCCCAGTCCGCGAGACGGACCGCTTCCCATTCGTCAAGAGTCAGCACGACTGTCTCGACATTTCGCTCGTCCGTGTCCGGCGGGAAAAAGTGACGGTAAACCGGCTGGGCTTCCATCCTGCGGCATTTGAACGGCCTCGGCATTGTCGCTCCTTAATGGCATATGCCAATTATAGCATTGATTCGGATGTTCGGCAATAATTTGAATGAAAAATGCAGTCGATATAAAAAACCCGGCCTGAGGCGGGCTTGTTGACAAACTCATTTTGTCATTGCGAGGCGTCATGGTGAGCTTGCCGAACCATAACCGAAGCAATCTATTTAATGACTGGATATATAAATTAAATAGACTGCTTCGCCGCTTTGCGTCTCGCAGTGACAAAAAATCGTGCATTTCATGACTTCGTCAACACGCCCAGACCGGGCCGGGAGTTTCTATTTTTCCACGATAGTGCGTTGTACACTCAAACGGATATATCTTAAACGGTGTGAAACTTGACGCCTTCCGTTTTACAGATTTTCCGCGCGAGTTTCCGGCCTTCCATCGCCGCTGGGGGAAGCCCGCCGCCCGGGGATATCCATTGCCCGAGCATATAGACATTCCCGAGCCCGTTC
>LCGX01000009.1 GCA_001000035.1 Candidatus Nomurabacteria bacterium GW2011_GWF2_43_8 | reverse complement strand
CCGGATTATGCTTTCGGCAAAAGAATGGAAAGTGCTAATGACTACCTGATATGCTCGCGAGCCGATAATTTCGGAGAGTTTCCGGCGCATATTGACCGAAGCGGCTTCGGTAAAAGTAAGCGCCAAAATATTCTCCGGCGCCGTGTCTGTTTCCTTTAAAATATTGGCGATGCGCAAAGTGAGAATCGTGGTTTTTCCCGTTCCCGGACCTGCCACCACCATGACCGGCCCATCGATCGCGTCCACTGCTTCCTTTTGGGCTGGGTTCAGCTTTTTGTACTCGTTATCAAATTCTCCCTCAAATTTAGAAGCCATTTTATATTACATTTTTGCTGTTAAAATGCAGTTTGGATTTCCAGAAGAAAAATCCGATAATGATGAAAGTACAAACCGGCGAAACATATTCCGGAATGTCAAAACCGAAGCTGTGCAGAATCATAATTATACCCAGAACCAAGATCGAATACATCGCGCCGTTTTTCAGATAAACGTATTTCTTGATGTGCTCTATATTGCGAATAGTCAACTCCCGCACGATAAAAGCCCCGAGCCCATTGCCCAAAAGTATCAAGGGCACGGAGAGCGTGAAAGCGAAAGCGCCGAGCACGCCGTCGATGGAAAAAGTGGTGTCGATTATTTCCAAAAAGAAAAGCTTGCTTAAATCGGAGCGCGCCGAACTGAGCAATTTCTTCTCCTGCTCTTCCGCGTTCTGCTTGAAGCCGTGGGTAATAAAAAACAAACTGGAACCGACGACCGCGCCGAAAGCCATCAGATTATTCTGCTGTAGAGCAAACCAAGAGATAAGCGCGAGCAGGACGGAAACCACCGCGTAAAACCAGACGCCCTGCGCCAGGAAAAATTTCTCCGCCTTCGGCAAACCCAAATGCTTGTCTTCCAGAAAAAGCCAGTGCAAAAAAAGAAAAAGCAGGAATACCCCGCCAGCCACCAAGAGAATCGGGGACCAGGCCGCAGACAAAATCTGCGAAATGGAAAGGGTCGGGTTAAAACCCCAAATTATAAAAAAAGGCAGAAATCCCCGGACGAGAAAAACGGCAATCAGTATTCCCCAAGTCAAAAACCATTTGCGCGCCCGCGCGCCCATCGTGGAGAGCACTTCCGCGTTGATTATCGCGTTGTCCACCGACGAAATGGTCTCAAAAAGCGAAAGCCCTAAAACTGTCAGCAAAGCCGAAAATATCATTTTTATATTTTACCTTATTTGGGCTTTTTTGTCCTTATTCCGTCGTTTTTCCGTCAAATTCTTCCTCATTTTTTTCCGCCGCTTCTTTAGTAATGCGCCAGATGCCGTCCTTGTGGTGCGCCGGGGAATAGATGGTGTAGAGCTTCAAATCCTCCACGCCGGACATGTTGATGACATTGTGCTCCGCGCCGGCGGGCACGATGATCACCGAGCCGTCGCCGACCGCGTAAGAGTTGCCGTCAATGATACATTTTCCCTCCCCTTTTTCAAAACGGAAAAATTGGTCGTTGTCCGGATGCACTTCCATCCCAATTTCTTCGTTCGGTTTCAAGCTCATTAAAACCAGCTGGCTGTGTTTGCCCGTGTATAAAACTTGGCGGAAATTTTTGTTTTCCAAAGTTTCTTTCTCTATGTTTGCGTTGAATCCTTTCATAAATTAAAAGAAAATAAATTTATTAATCGCACTCCGGTAAACCCGGTACGGCTTCGGCCCGACGAACGCCTTGCCGTTGATAAAAATAGTGGGGGTGCCGTAAAGATTGGTCTTTTTCAGCTCTGTGGTTTGATCTTGCACGGCAGTTTTTGTCTCGGCGCTATTGGCGCAATCGCTTATTTTTTTGACATCAAAACCGAATTTACTAAGAATTTCATCCAAATTTGATTTATTCAAAACATAATCTTTATCCGCCGTAAATAAATAATCATTGAACTCCCAAAACTTTTCCGGGTATTCTTTCTGCACGCAATAGCCCGCTTCACCTAAAAACATCGTATCGCCCTTGGCTGGATAATGGGCAAAAATATAATTTGATTTTTTGTTTTCCACCAGTTTCTTAATATCCGGATACGCCCTCCGGCTGTAGTCGCAGGCATAACAGCCGACAAAAACTACCGTATCCTTTGAGCCGGTATTTATAGCCGGGAAACCGGAGAGGTTAATATTTTCGAGCGTTACGTTTTGTTCCGATTGCTGCGTAATCCCGCAAGAAGAATCATCCCCTACTGAGGTCACTTTATTATTCTCTCCGCTCGGGTCAAAGGCGCAAAAACCGCTTTCATTGAGCCCGTTGCAGCTCCCATAAACGTAAAAATTATAAACCCCCCTTCCTACCCAGATAGTGCTCCCGACCATCAGGATGAAAAAAATCCAGGAGAGGATTTCATAATGCCGGTTAACCATTTTGGCCAAAAATGCCGAGCGGACGAGCAGTTTGGAGAGGATTTTCCCTTTTATTTTCTCCGCGAAACCGGTATTGCAGGGACGGAAAGTAATTCTTTTAAAAACGCAGCCAAACGCCTCTTCGGCGAGCGCGCGGTGCGAGGCGCTGAAAATTCCCATTATTCCGAAAACAATCAAAGCGACAATACAAGGCATAAATTAAAATTAAAGTATTTCTAAAATCTTTTTTAAATTTGTAATAAATGTTTCTGCGTCTTCCATCATATTATACAAATACAAAGAAACGCGCGCGGAATTGTAAATCTTTTTATTCTCAAACCAGGAATGCACGCAGTGCCGGCCGGAACGGATTTCAATACCCGCCATCTCGTCCAGCATCACCGCGAACTTGTGCATATCCGTTCCATCAATGTAAAAATTAACGATGCCCGAGCGCAGTTTCGGGTCCTCCGGCCCGATGATTTTTATCTTTGGAATTTTTTGCAGTTCATTCGTGATGTAGGCGTTCAACTTAAATTCGTGCTCGGCAATATATTTGAAATCAAACTGGCTCAAATATTTTACCGCTTCCCCGAGGCCGATAATCCCGGCGTAATCCTGCAGTCCGGCCTCGAATTTCTCCGGCGCCGGAAGCATTTTGTAACTGTCGTAGGAAGTGGATTCAACCGTATCCCCGCCGACTAAAAACGGCGAGAGCTTCTCCAGCAGTTCCAGTTTCCCGTAAAAAACTCCAGTGCCGGTCGGACCGAGCATTTTGTGGCCGGAAAAAGCCAAAAAATCAACATCCAAATCCCGCACATCAACTTTTTTATGCGGAATACTCTGCGCGGCATCCAAAGCGACCAGCGCGCCCGCCTGGTGCGCGATTTTTATTATTTCTTTAGCCGGATTAGTCACGCCGTCTAGGTTGGAAGTGTGGACGACCGAAACCAATTTGGCGCCAGAAACCAATTGTGAAAAATTATCCAGATTAAAAGTGCCGTCTTCGTTGGTGGGGCATATTCGCACGACAATGCCGATTTTATCCCGCAATCGTAGCCACGGTACGAGATTAGAATTATGTTCTTTATCGGAAATCAGAACTATATCGCCTTTTTGTAGGCCGAGAGAATTGGCAAGCAGATTTATCCCCTCTGTCGTGTTGCGGGTGAAAATTATTTCATCGTCGCTTTTGGCATTTATAAATTCAGTGACGAGCTCTCGCGCTTTTTTCACTTTTTTTGTGACTTTGTCCCCTAATTTATGAGAGCTTCGGCCAGCGCAAGCGGGATAATTGGCATAGTAATCGTTCATCGCTTCCACCACCTGCCTCGGTTTTAAGCTCATACAAGCACTGTCTAAATAAACCGGCGCCTTGGCGGGGCTTTCCGGATTTAACACATCAAAATCAGCCCGTATTTTTTCTACATTCAGCATAAATATCTATAGAGTATAGCACAAAATTATTCCTGTAGCCGCCCGGCTTTTTGGCAAAATTCAGTTTTGATTTCGCCGCTCAGGGCAGAATTGAAATTGAAAGTTTGGGTCTGCGAGTTCCATTGATATGCTTCCACTGTGCAGACCACTAAGGCACCGGAAGAACTGCCGGCATCCCTTTCCCAATGTCCGGCATAAATGGCCTTTTTATCTGGAAGCATAACCGCGTCTTCCCCATTCATGACGGAAGCTCCGGCCAGAAACATCATCGAGGAGATTTTCCCGTCTTCCTGCTTGAATCGCACCACTACCGGCTTGCCATCTTCCATTCTCATCAAAACCAAAGAAGAAATATAGGCTCCTCCGCTTCCCAAATCCACCAGCGCTTCCTCCGCGCCGTCTCCGGTAATGTCGCCCTTCTGAAAAATGCCGAGCGGATAAGATTCTTCAATTCTTGCTCCTAGAAATTCCGGACCGATGGCTTTTTTGATGTCCGAAATTTTATTTTCCCAATCAACCGGCTCGGCGGTTTCTTCGGTCACCCTCGGCGCCTCGCCCTCGTACGGCTTCGGGGTTTTGTCCTTGAAAAGCAAGAAGGCCACGGCGGCAATCAGGATAATTACCAAACCCAAAAGCATTCTATTAATTCCTTTTTTCCTCATATTGTTGAGTATAACACAAATGAAAGAGCCGCAGGCGATGGCCACCTGCGGCTTTCAGCTAAGAGCCGGATTCCGGCTCAGGATTGTAGGTGGGAGCTCTCCGCGAGCTCCGTCCCGGGAGGACCTAGACGCGCCGGCCTGGGGAATCTGTCGTGTGGTGTTCCAGGCGGGCGTCTGCTCGACTCCCTAGATGGGTGTCGGCGGGCATTTCAGCCAGCCAACGTGGGTCCCCTCTAGTTTTGCAACTTATCACTCCTTCATAAAAATTGCAAGTGTGCTGCTTCCTTTTTGCTAAAAATAGTGTAGATTAAGGGTTACGGAGGCGTCGCATAGCGGTCTAGTGCACCATCTTGGAAAGGTGGCAGGCCTGAAAGGGCCTCGAGAGTTCAAATCTCTCCGCCTCCGCATCAAATCGGAATTCAAATTTCCGCCAAAAACTTTTTTGTATATTCATCGGGAACGAAAATAGTTTTAGAAAGCTTCCAAATTGCTTCATGTTGTGAGATCATCATTTCCGTAAATTCTCTACTCTCAATAATAAACCCAAAACACTCTTTCTTTGAAGAAATGAAGGCAACTTTATTTTCATATATCCAATATCCCATCGAAAAATCAATATCCTTTGGTGCTATTCTTATCTCTCGGAAAAATTTCTCCCCAACTCCCGTATATGGGTGCTTTTTTATATCCACTTTTTGATTTTCTGGCCAGATGCCTTTAGTATAAATATGTCGTTTTATACGTTCTTTATTTAATTGATAGAAAAAATTTTCAGATAAAAGATCAATCATGGATTTCATCGGCCAATATGATCTCGTTTTTATATCACGATAGAGCAACATGTCTCGGAGCACATATTGTACGCCGTCCTTGCCCTCAAAAAATTGAAATCTCGGGCTGGTTGTAATTTTGCCCGTTTGAATGGTGGCAAATAATTTTTCAATATCATTCTTGCTTCTATTCAGCTCTTCAATTTTTTGATCAAGAAAGGCCTCAATTTTTTCCTTTGAAACGGCTAAAAATGTTTTCACCCCATCTTTTAGTGATTCAATCACAAGCCCATCGCCTTTTAATTTTTTAAGGAAGCCATACAAAGACGGGCGCGAAAGTCCGGTTTTCTTTGCTAAATTTCCGGCGGTCTGCTCGCCATTCTCCAAAAGAAACAGGAAAGTTTTTATTTCCTCATCCTTAAGTCCTAATTTTTCTAATGTTTTGTCTATCATAAAATGAGTATAGCAAAATATGATATTGTTGTCAAATTTGTACAACACTATTTACACTTATTGACATTTTTAATATACTATGTTCGAAAGTTCTTAAACAACCAAACGAGGGAAAGGGGCTACACCATGAAAAAGATCGTTGTTGTCGCTACTGTTGTGCTGGCAGCACTCGCTGCCCTCCTGAGCGCGCCAGTCAGCGCGGAAGAAGAAGCAAGGGACAGCTCCTCGGTCGATAGCAACACCAGATTGCTGTTTCACGGCACGAACGGCGATGGGCCAGTTTCTCTGAGTGGCTGGATCATCGGTGCCAACCTGAGCCAGGACCCCAGCAAGTGGTTTGCAGCAGTTGGTCCGCACCTAAGTGGGAAGAACTGGTGGCTGGACCTCAATGCCGGTGCGCTTTTCGTCGACAAGAAGGTCATTTTCGTCCCCGAGGCTCGTGGTTCATATGACGGGGAGAAGTATGACTTCTTTGCGAATCTTCAATGGATTGATCCCACCGGCAACGCCGTTGATCTTAATGGTAACTTCGTTGAAGGCACATACCTATTCATTCAAGGAAATCGCGTCATCGTCTCAGGTGTTCAATTCGGTCTTGAGACCGAGAATACATGGAAGCATGGGACTAGGGCTCTATCAGTCGGCCCCCAACTCGTCTTCAGCCTTGGGAAGATGACCTGTACGTTCAGCTATCAGTTTGTAAACAAAGGAAAACGCCATATGTGGGTCCGGGCAGCGTTTTCCTTCTGACCTCGATGTTCAATCAACCGCTTTTCAACGTTTCCAAATGGAAACCGTTCGGAGAGCGGTTTCCATTTTATTAAAGTAGCTCTAACCGTGTTCTAAATTTTATGTTTCTAACTCAACATTTTTAAGAATTCTTTTTCAGTTAAAACTTTAACCCCCAGTTTTTCCGCTTTGGTAAATTTAGACCCAGGGTCCTCCCCCGCCACCACATAGGAAGTATTCTTGGAAACCGAGCCCGCGACTTTTCCGCCGAGAGAAATTATTTTTTCCTTGGCCAGTTCGCGCGACATTTGCGAAAGCGCGCCGGTCAAGACAAAAGTAAGGCCGGTAAGTTTCCCCGCTTTTTTCTTCTCCGTTTTCTCTATAATCACTCCGTTTTCTTCCAGTTTTTTTATAAAATCAAGATTGGACTTGTCTCGGAAAAATTTATAGACACTCCCCGAAACGGCGGGTCCGATGTTTTCTATGCTGTCTATTTCCGCTAGGTCTTTCCTAGCAGAGGAGATAAGTTGATCCAGAGTTCCAAAATGAACCGCTAGATCCCGCGCCGTTTCCTCCCCTACGTGGAGTATTCCCAGCGCCCAGAGGAAACGTGAAAGAGAAATCCTTTTCTTGTTTTTTATTTCATCAATAATATTCTCTGCTGACTTCTCCCCAAAACGCTCGAGTACCGCTATGTCTTCTTTTTTCAGAGTGAAAATATCTGCCGCGTCGGTTATGAGACCCTCATCCTTGAATCTCCTTAAAATCTTCGGGCCCAGCTCGTAAATTTCAAAAGCGGATACGAAATGCTCCAAGTATCTTTCATTTTTAGCTGGGCATTTGGGATTGACGCAATAATAGGCCACGGATAGGGGTAGAAGAGAAAAATCTGCCCCCTTTTTCGCCACTTTTCCTCCGCAGGCGGGACAAGCGGTCGGAATCTTAACCTTTTTCTCTTGGCCGACGCGCAACTTTACCAGCACTTCCACCACTTTCGGAATCACATCGCCGGCTTTTTCTATAACTACCGTATCTCCAATCCGCAGATCCAGGCGTTCTATCTGATCCATATTATGTAAAGTCGCCTTGGAAACCATAGAGCCCGCAACTAGCGTCGGTTCAAAAACGGCGAGCGGGGTCAATACTCCCGTGCGTCCGACGTTGATTTTCACATCTTTGACCACGGTCGTCGCCCGCTCGGCCGGATATTTAAAAGCGGTGATTCCCCGCGGGTCTTTGCCCGCCACGCCCAAACTTTTATAAACTCCCGTATCGTCGATGCTGATGACCACTCCGTCGATGCCGAAGGGCAGTTTCTCCCGGATTTTTGAAATTTCATCCATAAAACCGGGAATTTCGTCAATGGAGGAGAATTTTTTCGAATATTCATCCACTGTAAAACCGAGCCGGGCGAGCAGTTCGTGCTTCTTTGAATGTTTTTCCATATATTTTTGCCATTCATCTCCTTTCATCCGGACTACCTCGTAGGCGAAAAAATCCAGATGTCTTTCGGCAGCCAGCTTCGGATCAAGCTGGCGCAGGCTCCCGGCCGCGGCGTTACGAGAGTTGGCAAAAAGTGGTTTCTTTTCTTTTTCATTTTGCTCGTTCAGTTTTTGGAGTACGCTTTTTTTCATAATCGCCTCCCCGCGGACTTCTATCCCCTTGGGATACGGCGCCGTCAGAGTCAAAGGGATAGTTCCGATGGTTCTTAAATTCTCCGTAATATCTTCGCCGACCTCCCCGTCTCCCCGGGTAGCGCCTCGGACGAATTTTCCGTTCTCGTAAATGAGCGAAACGGCTAGCCCGTCGAACTTGAGTTCGCAAAAATACTCCAGCTCCGTATTTTTGGGAAGCAGTTTCAAATTTCTCTTTTCCCAAGCAAAAAGTTCCTCATTCGAAAAAACGTTGCTGATGGAAAACATCGGCGTTTCGTGCCGGACTTTTACGAATTTGTCCAAAGGCCGACCGGCTACCCGGTGCTCCGGAGCGTTGGGATCATCCAGCTTTGGATGCTTTTTCAGGAGCTTGTTCAGTTCGCGGGAGAGCGAATCGTAAACCTCATCGGTCACGCCGGGTGTATTTTTGATATGATACTCGCTCCGTAGCCGCGCGATTTCCTCCCGCAATTTTTGTATTCTTTTTTGATCGTCAAATTTACTCATCAAAGGGTCACTCGGATCTCTCGTTCAACGCGATTAGAGCTAGAAGATTGGCAATTCTCATCTCCGATATTGTACCCCTTGGAAACTATGGTGGTTTTTAATTCTGCCCCGCTATAATCTTTTTCAATAGTAACTCTAGCGCAAGCTCCTCCTTCTGCCGACACAATAACCACGAAAGGAGACGATATTTCGATGATCCCGGCGGCAGGATCAGGATATTCGCCGGGTCGGCTGGCCAAATTGTAATCCCAAAAAAGAGCCTGCTCCGCCCCCACATCAGCGGCGAAAAAGGCGTCATTGGTGTTTTTGACCGAGGTGCTGAACTTTGCTTCATTAAAAGCAATATTGGAAACACCCAAGGCGATGGACAAGAGAATAGCAGAAAGCGTAACGGCAAAAAGTATCACGAACCCCTTTTTATTTTTTAATTTTTTGTCATTAGTCATTGGATACTTGTCATTATGCTTTTATTGCCACCAATTGAATAAATTCTCGGTAAAAGTTACGCTGTGCTGTCCGGAACCCTGCGTCCAGGTAACGGTGGAAGAAATTTTTACTGCATCGGCACTTATTACACTTTTTTGAATTGTACGAGTAAATCCAGAAAAATCGGAACCCACCACTGGATAACTTATGGTTTCTCCCACAAAAATACCCCAATCGCCGCCGCCGGGATATAAAACATCAGTATCCCGTTTATTTCTGACATATTCAATGCCCTCTTGCGCCAAATATCCGGCTACAACTTTCTGTTTGACGTAACTGGTATCGGAGACCCCCCGGGCCATAACTGACATTAGGCCCAAAATTGATATAGTGAAGATAGAAATAGCGACAAGCGTTTCCACTAAAGTAAACCCGGTATTCTGCTTTTTAAAATTAAACATCATAATTTTAGAAGACATCTATATTCCTTTGGGAAACGGAAGTTTGTAAAGAAAAGGGTGTTGTAATATCTTTAAAGACTATTTCCCCGACCAATTTGATGGTGACAAACGGCTGTTTGTCGTCTCCACTGCCAAAAGATTCGGCACCGAAAACTGTAAAAAAAGAATCGATGGGATTAATATGAATTTCATTTGGAGTTAACTGAACATAAGTATTCAATCCGTCAATTGATTTAAAAATGCCATATATTGTATCTTCATTCACGTCTTTTTCGCCAGTATCTCCTATATAATAAACCCATTGGTCTTCGTTATATAATTGGGGAGGATCGCCTGTATATAATTTCCCCTCTTCCTGTTCAAAAGCTATTGCGCCTCCGTTGGTGCCAGTACAGCTATTTGGTTCATTAATATTATTTTGTACCAATTCTGAACCTTTTAAAAAGCATCTATAATTATATCCGGTCCTCAAATTAGTGGACATCTCGTCCATAACAAAATTTAAACTGTCTATGATAGACATCATATTCTGCGATTTGTTATAGACCCGGTTGGAATTTAAAAGCGCGCCCATGCCTGTCATTATGATGATAATAAAAAGAGAAATGGCAATCATTGTCTCAATGATAGTGTAGCCGGCATTTTTCTGTTTTTTAATTCGTAATTCGTAATTCATAATTTTCAATTAATTTGCACTCTGCCTGAACGGTATATTTTTATGAAAGCATTTGCTGTTTCATCAGAAGAAGAAACTGTTATAAGAACATATTTATAGGTGTCCACCAACGACGGAAAAAAAGTCGCACCTGAATCCGGTCTTTGAAAAGTAATGGACAAACTATTACCAATGATTGGGTTACAATCATTTACTTCATCTTCGCCTGTGCATTTTTTTATGCTGGATATTTTACTGTCTTTTGTGATTCTGATTTTACTTAAGCATTCATCCGTTCCATTTGAGCAATCAGATGTCCCAGTGTATTGATCATTGGCATTAACATCAACAAAATAAATAAATTTTTTATTGAAAGGAATACCGTCAGAATCAGTAGCTGTGGATGAATTAAAATAAACGCCATAAGACGGTTTCCAGCCATCAGGGGTAGTAAAAGACACCGGCGGCCATTGGCCAGCCAGCGACGCTCTCTGCGCCTCGACAATTTTGGAAGCGATATCGCTCGCCATATTCTTGATATCCACCTTGTTCTGAAAAGCTCCGTAATTAAAAATTGCCAGGCCAGAGAGAGCGGAAAAAATAGAGAGAACGACAATCAATTCCACATAACTCATGCCTGCCTGTTTAATTTTTCCATTTAACTTAAACATTTTTTAAATTCCAAAAAGATGCAGTTCCAAAAGAAAAGCTAAAATCGCGCCCAAAACCAGATACGGAGCAAAAGGAAGTTCGCTTTTCATCCCGTATTTTTTGGAAAAAATAACGAGGAAAAGGCCGCCTAAAGCCCCGATCCAGAAAGCGACAACCACGCCGGAAACCGCCCGGGATAGCCCTAAAAGCCACCCCAGGCCGATAGCCAGCTTGGCGTCGCCCAGCCCCATCCACTTTCCGCGAGAAACAAGCCAAAGCAGGGCAAAAGGGACTGCAATCAGAAGTCCCGACAAAAATTCCAAGATTGAAGGCAAATGGGGATAAAAACCTGCCTGCGCAGGCAGGCCGTTTTCACCGAAGAAAAACAATCCGAAAAAAGCCAGAACACCCAGGATAAGGGCAAGCGCGTCGGGAATTATTTTATGCCGGATATCATAAACGGCGATGACCAAGAGAAGCGAGAACACGGCGGCATAATAGGCATAAGTCAAGCTGAACGCTAGCGTATTCAAAAAGAAAAAATCCTGAAACTTCAGAAACAATCCGGCAAAAATGAGTCCGGTAGCAAGTTCCACCAGCGGATACTGCCAAGAAATTTTTGATTTGCAATTTTTACACCTCCCCAGAAGGGCCAAAAAACTGAAAACAGGAACAAGCTCGTACCAGGAGAGCGTATTTTGGCAGGTCATGCATCCGCTTCTTCCACCGAAAGAACGTTCGGTATTGAATCTAAAAATCACGACATTCAAAAAGCTGCCGATAATCAGGCCGAGGATGAAGAAGATGGTTGTAAGTATAAAAATCATACGCTTTTATTATATCATAAATATATAAGTAAAATAAAAAAAAATTAAACTTTGTCCTCTCGCAAGGACCCCTCTCGCAAGGACTGTCCTTGCGGAAATGATAAATAATCATCAATAAAATCTTGAAAAGAATTTTTGTCATTAAAATATTCTGGGAAAGCGGTTTTATTTAAAATATTTCCTTCGGCACGTTTTATACCAGAATAATCCTGATAACTTGAATAACGATAATTTTCCAAAAAATCTTTCCATTCATTTGGATGTTTTTTATTTATTGATTTTTCCCAACTAGAAAATTTTATATCCAATGGATTTAGATGAATATACCCAAATAAATGTTTTAAATGTAAATCTCTTGCAATGTATCTTGATTTAAAAGGTCCCCCAAATAGGGCGCCTTTCCTTTGATATTTTATATTAAAAAACATAGAATATCCGGTGCCGAGTTTCCTCATAAATTTTGTAATTCCCCCTTCAATTTCTTGTTTAATTAGTAAGTGAAAATGATTGGTCATCAATCCCCAAGCGCCAACAGAAACTATGGGGGTTCCCTTTTCCAAAATTAAAATTTTTTCAAATGTTTTTTCAGATTTATTTTGAATATCATCTAAACGAAAAGATTCCTGCGAATTCGCAAGATATAAGAGCATAATAAATCTTTCATAATCTCTCTGTAGTTTGAATATTATCCTTTTATCTATCCCCCGATTATAAATATGATAGTATTCTCCTGTAATAAATAGATCTTTTCTAAACATCTCTATATTATATCAATCCATCCGTTTCCTCGCAAGGACTGTCCTTGCGAAAACTAGGTAAGTACAAAAATCATATACTTACTATTATATCATAAACGCTCAAACAAAATAAAAGGCGTCGATTTTATTAGGAACTTTCCTTACTTACTTTTAATCACAGCGATATCCCCCGGCGGCTGTTGCGTTAGAAAATGCTACAGTAAAACCAGCGACAGTTGTTGGTGATGTACCAGTAAATATTTTTTTTGTACCCTTATTGTCGTTACAAAATGCTCCTGTGGAAGTGGAAGCGGCAAAGAACCATGCACCCGTATTATTTGGATCAGCCCCGTTCCAACCGTAATAAATATAAGTATTTCCCGGCAAACTTGAAGCTAATAAATATAAACTATTTAAAGAGGGGGATGTAGCATTAAATAGAGTTCCGCTTGCTGGTGTTCCATTTACCGCTGCACCAGTAATGCCAGAACTTACCTTATATGCACTCGACACATAAGATGTACCTATGGCTCCGCTAAACAGAAAACCCTGGGGGGTCATTTGGCCAACCTGAGATATTATTTTCGCATCATTGCTCTTTCCTCTAGCAGAGCCTAAATAAGCAAGAATGACCGAAGCTAAAACGCTGATGATAACTAGAACCACCAAAAGCTCAATCAAGGTAAAACCTTTCTTTAAATCAATTTTCATGGTAATTTAATTAAATTCTTATAATTAATAACTTCCAACCTAATTATATCATATACCCACAAATGTAAAAAGAAAAAGACCTAATGATCTTTTTCTTTTTACCAAGAATCATCTTTATTTGTTCTTAGCTAGATGCACAATTAACAGCTGCAGTAACTACTGCCGTAGGAAGAGCACTACGAGTACCACTAAATCCCGTACTATCTGCACAATAGTTATTAGGTGTAGCTTGTGAAGCTAATATACTCCAAGCCACCCATGTTGCTCCATTAAGACCCACTGCACAAGTTGCAGTATTGCCTGTATTCCCTTTTATAGACTTAAGAAGATTAATTGTCTGGGCTTGATCACAAGCACTCGTGGTCCCAGCAGTACTTGTATCGGTAAAAGTACCTGCAGTGCCATAATTACTAGTAAAGAAAATCTCAGCTTGAGCTTTAATACTAGCTATGGATGCTTGTGCGGCAGCATCTTTACCTTTTGTTCTGGCTGTGTTCAGCGACGCCAAGACAACCGAAGCCAAGATACCGATGATGGCCACGACCACCAAAAGTTCAATCAACGTAAAACCTTTCTTAAAATTCTTCATAATTTGTTTCCGCCAAAGGCGGATCAGCCTATGGCTGAAATAATAATTTATAATAATAATCTCGACTTATTTTATAGTTATATTATAACACCCTGCCATTTTATATGTGCAACAAAGTTATCCACAGCTACCACCTCGCCCCTTGGGCACTCCTCCTTCGAAAGGAGGAGAGGGATTCCTCCCCTCCTTATTGAGGAGGGGCAAGGGGTGGTAATTTATTAGCTGATTCCTCCCGCCATATTGTAAATCGGCATCAGGACGGAAACCAGAAGGAGCCCCACCCCGAGACCCAAAACCACAATCATCACCGGCTCAATCAGGCCCACTAGGGTATCCACCGCATCGTCCACTTCCCGTTTATAAAAGGTAGTCATAGTCCTTAAAATAGAACCGAGAGCGCCGGTTTCTTCGCCCACCTGCACCATTTGCACCATAATTCCGGGAATTTGCTGGCTGTGCCTCCCAAAAGACGCCGAAAGAGAGATACCCGATTTTACGCCATCCACCACTTCCATGAGCATGTTCCTATACGACAAGCTCCCCACCACCTGCGCGGTAATATCCAGCGCCCGGATAATAGGAACACCCGAGGAAAGCATGGTATCCAAGTTATCCGTTATTCTGGAAAGATAGAGCTTCTTGTACAAATCCCCGACGGCCGGCGTGGAAAGTTTCAGCGTATCAAGATAGATCTTTCCTTTTTCAGTCGAAGTCAGCCGCCAAATCCAAATCGCCAAAAGAACGACAAAAATCAAGAGAAAAAATCCGTAATTGACAAACAAATTTGAAATCGCAATCACTACTTTGGTATAAAA
>LCGX01000008.1 GCA_001000035.1 Candidatus Nomurabacteria bacterium GW2011_GWF2_43_8 | reverse complement strand
TCGGCTTCGTCCGGCCAAAGGCAGGCACTTTGCCCCGATCGCCTGTTCGCTTCGCTTCACACCGGCGATTCTGACAAGTCAGATTGGGGTAAAAGTAAAGAAGTTTACTTTTGCTGGAGTGGCGGAATTGGTATACGCGCTAGTTTTAGGAACTAGTGCCGCAAGGCTTGAGGGTTCGAGTCCCTCCTCCAGCACTTGACTTTTTTACTTGAATATGCTATATTACCAGCATGAAAAAAATGAACAACAAATCAATATTTCTGGGCTTGAAAATACTATCTATTTCAGTGTTTTCCTTGCTTGTTATTCCGACGGCGGCTCTTGCCGCTTACGGCACAAATTATTCGTTCAGCACAGGTAATGATTATGAGGTGGAAGTAAAAAACCCAACGCCGGGCATTGATTCGATCAGTCCGAAATCTAGCAATTTGGGCGTGGGTACGAAAACTATCACCATTATCGGAGGCGGTTTTATTCCCAGTTCGATTGCCCGGGTAAACGGTTCTAATCGTCCTACGACCTTCATAGATGATTCCCATCTTTTTATTCAGACAAACGGCAATGATATGTACACATACCGTACCAATGGCGGATTCTATATTACCGTCTTCAACGGAACTCCGGGTGGAGGATATTCCAATGCTGTTCTCTTTGTCGTAAAAAGTTCCGGCTCTCCTGCCACGAATAACGGCGGTAGCAATCTTTACCCAGACACATTCCAAGAAATAAATCCCGTAAACGAAAATCCGGAAGAGAATTCAAGCAATCTTGTGTCCGGCGCCGTTTTTGGATCAAATAGTTTCCTGCCTTCTGGTTTGATTCAATGGGTGCTCTTGGCAATAATTATTCTCTTGATTGTCATCTTTGCCCGAAGGGTCTTCGGCGCCAAAGAGACCTACGACGAGTCGCCAATGAAACACGCGTAAAAGTTATAGAATTCACAAAAAAGTCAATCTGTAAAGATTGACTTTTTTGATTTATTATGATACAATTTAAGTGAATTTTGTTGCTTGAAAATGACAATGGAAGCTCTGCTTCCGTTTGAAATACAGTGTTTAGAGTTGAAACTCACTTCAACCAAAACCCGCGCCTTCGCGGGCGCACAACAGCGCCCCGGAAAGGCGCAAGGAGGAAGAGATGGCTAGAAATCTAGAAATGCCACCGACGAAAACTCCTGTAGAAGTGTACACGGGACTGATTTCTGTGTTCACAGTAGTTGGACTCCTGTGCGCGCTCGTTGTTGGCCTCAGCTGGTGGAGTGTACCAATCCTGTTGGTAACCATGGCGGTTACCATCGGACTGTACACGGAGAATGTTCCGGGCTACTCGGCTCGAATCATAATTAATCAGCTGACCAGTCGGCAACGCACGCTCTTCCAAGGACTTCATCTAAAACTTTTCTGGGAGAGCGTCACGCAGGACATCGACCTTCGGGTCGAGCTCAAGGAAGTACTGACCGAGACGTACCCGTCCAAGGACGCTCTGATGGAGACCAAGTACATTTACACCATCCGTCCCAATTTCTCCGGTGTTTACGCCGGAGAGAACATCGTCCTGTACGCGTCCTATGAAGAGGACGCGATCAAGATGGAGGCTCGGGCACTTTTTTCGATGTTGCTGTCTGACTATTACGGGCGGAACGTCGGGGAGGACCTGAAGGACAAGGCACAAATCAACCAAGAGGCCTTCGGGGAGGGTTCGGGCCTGACTCGGATTCAAGAGTTCGAGGCCTCACACGGAGTTGATGTCTTTGTCCGCCTTGAGGATAGCGACTTCACTGCGGGAGCACAGGCCGCCCGCGACGCACTTTCTCGGGCAAAGTCGTTCAAGGAGGCCGTTGACATCCTGATGCAGAAGGGTGCTGATGGCTATGCCATGGATCGCAAGGAAGCCGAGAAGGTAGCAAAGTTGTTGAATCTGCCCGGTGTCCAGGAATATCTCATCACCCTTGATGCCAAGGGTGTCGAGAATCTCCGGGATGTTACCTTCCTCGGCGGAATCAACCCGAAAGGAGGTAAGAAGTGAGTGAACATACCCCCTCTTCATCGGCCAGTGGTGTTGGCCGCAAGACCATCTCGGTTATCCTTGTCATGCTCGCATTTGTGTTTGCGCTGGTATACGGCAAGCACCAGTACCAGGAGCATAAGGCGAAGGCTGAAGCCGAGGCGAGAGCGAGGGCTGTCGCGGCGGCGAAATACGCCGCCGAGCATCCGCCGGCGCCAATGTTCGTACCCGAGTATCCAATCTCGGGCGCCGGGCACGCCACCAAGGAGGTAGGTCTCAAGGCTTACCTCGATCCGATGAAGACGTACGTTCTGCCATCAAGGCCGGCGCGATACGTCTTCATCGAAGACACTTCGGTGTTCTTCGACGACACAGAGGGTGCTCGGGTCGACACGACCGAGCACCATCAGGTATGGTTGGATATGCCACCGGGAGAATATCTGGTCTACCCCATCGGGGCAGACAAGGTCTACTTCCGCTGGTGGCAGTAGAGTTCTTTCACAATGCCACAAAAGGAGGTGATGAACATCGCGCTAAAGTGGCTGGCGCAACGCAGGGGGCGGCTCGTAATCTCACGAGACCGCCCTATCTTTTTGCCTTTTTTAATTTTTACCGAAGATGCACCGTCCCCCGCTCTGGATTTATTTCATCTTTTGATATTCCCAAGGTATTTAAGAGAATTCCGAGGATAACCCATACGCTCATCATAATTGTAATTCCGATAATTCCCCAAATCATATGCTGCTTGCCGTTCGTTTTTTTTTCCTCATTCGTCTGATTTAAGATAAATTCCAATACGCCATACAAGAAGAATACAACCGCCAAGGCAAAAAGGAAAAGTATGAGAGGATTTATAATCATCTCATCAACCTTCCCAATGAAAGAATCCAGATCCGCATGGGCTACTTTTGCAGAAAACAAATCCATGGGGATTTATAGTCTATTATTTTCAACGCCCGGAAATTCAATTCTGTTAGGATTGTCACCGGAGCCAACGCCGAATGTCCTTCCCAAAATGCTGACCAGCCCCCACAAGCCAACAATGACGGCCAAACCGATGATTCCATAAATCATTCTCATCCTACCCTTCTGCTTTGCTTCTTCTTCACTAGCAACTACATAAGTGACAACTCCCCAAACAAAGACAACTACTCCCAATGCAATTAAAACTGGGATTACGGCGTTCAAAATTTTACCTGCCACGCACAACACCCCAAATAATGTTCCCGAACCTTGCAAACCGCAAGAACTAACATAGCCAGTTTGAGCCAACGCGACAATAGGCGCAGCTGCAAGGAAAGCAAAACTCGACAATATAATTAATTTCTTTTTCATAATCTATAAATTGATCTAATAAATAACGACCTAATAATATCCTTTAATTATACCTTAAACAAAATTGCAAGCAAACATCAGTCCCCTGCACATTGCGGATAATCACCACACCAATTGGAGCTGTTGGGATTGCTGGAACAGGTGTTGCAGATGTTTCCACTTCCCCCGCCTGTATTACTACCACCGGGCGGGCGGACTTTCGGGAGAAACGAACCATCAATGCCGAAAGTATTACCCAGTATTCCGACCAGGCCCCAGACGCTCAACATTACCGCCAGCGCGATAATTCCCCAGATCATAAACTGTTTTCCCTGCGCCCTTTTGGCTTCTTCGTTGACATTTAGAAAGAAAAACTGAACCACCCCCCAGACAAAAGCGACTAAGGCCACCGCAAAAATGAGAGGAATTATCGAGTCATTAATAATTTTGGTAACATAGCACAAAAGATCTTGAAGCTTTGAATTGTCGCCCAAGGTGCAGCTGGCGCCTTCTACCGTCAAAAGTTCCTGTTTCGGCGCCTGTCCTCCCAGATTAAAAGTGTTGACGACAATATTTACCAGTCCCCACAGACCGACGATCACGGCAAAACCGATAACGCCGTATATCATCGTGTCCTTCCCTTTCTTTTTCACTTCTTCACTATCAGCTATAACAAACCGCACCACACCCCAGACGAAGTAAACCAGCCCCAAAGCAATCAAAACCGGGATAATGGCATTGAGTATCTGGCGTATCTGGCATATCGTTTTTCCGAGGCCAGAAAGTGTACTGCATCCCGACTCCACGGGAATGGCAAAGGCGACCACAGGAAACAAAATTGTCAGGATGATAATCGGACCAAATTTTAACAAATTTTTTTTCATAATTTTTAATTTATGAGCCAAGCCCGGTAACCGTGGCTGATATCATCTTCGCGATAGCCCACGACCCGAGGAGTATCGCCGCGCCGATTAATGTGTAAAGAAGGGCGTCTTTGGCTTTTCCAAGTTTTTCCGAGTTACCCCGGGCAAAAACGAAAAGAAAACCGCAATAAATAATGGCAAGTGCAACGACAGGTATGCCGATTTTAAGCGCGCCTTCCAGAAATATTTGTATTAATCCGGGAATGGAAGTTACGCTTGGTATTGGATTGCAAATTTTTCCATCGGATGGATTGCAGGGTGGATTTTGAGCGGAATAAATAATAGAGGGAACAAATATCATTCCCAAAATATAGACTAGAAAAGTGGCCAAAACAATTTTTTTTAGATTTTTCTTAATAAAATTCATTCTTAATATTATATTATACCCCTATATTAAAAGCCAATCCAAACCCCTTCATAACCCAAAATTGATAATATCGTTTTAATGATAAGCCAGGCCGCCACGGCAATAATAAGACCCAAGGCAGTATTGGTAAAAACTTTTTTCGCTATTCCTCTCTTTTCGGTACTGCCCCCGGATGTCACAAGCTCAAATCCGGCATAAGCGAACATTATGGCGGCGATAGGTATAGCCATTTTAAAAAGAATAAATTTAATGACATTATCAATGAGAAGCATAAGCTTGCCAAAGTCGCAATCTTTACCATCCATACAGGGCACCAAACCAGTCGGTGGATTTTGCGCGGCAAAAGACAGAGCCGGCGCAATAAGTATTAAAAATATTGAGGTAAAAATTATAAATTTTGATATTTTTTTCATAATATTATTTTAGTAACAGTAAGCTCATCTTGGAACTCGCGTCTTTGATCGCTTCCGCCGGCGACAGGTTATTGGAAAGCACGGCACCCACCATTCCACTCCAAATATCATCCGTATCTTTCGGCGACGGATCCAGCCAGCTTTTCGCGTACAGCGCGGAACTGTAAAAAATCGGGAAGTATGCGTCCTCCGGTTTCTTGGCCAGCAGATCACGGCGCGCCGGCGCAACTCCGAGAGCTGCCGCGAATTTCGAAGAGAAGTCGCTGGTCGCCATCAAGTTTGCCGCCGCAAACGCCGTATTGGGATTCTCAGAAGAAGAGGAGACAGCCAGGCCTATCACGCGGGCAGCAGTCAACTTAAAGCTCGAACCCTTGATCTGGGGCACCCCCGCGACAAAAAAGTTCTGGTTGGGATTTCTGTTGACTAAAGATTGAAGTTCGCTGGCATAGCCGAAATAAAAAGCCAAATTTTCCGCTGAAAAAACGCCATCGGAATTAGTGAAAGATTTATTCCAGGAATACACGAAATTGTTTGGATCCGCAAAATCCGTGTAAAATTTCAAAATGGAGGAAAGATTGTAATTCCCGATAGGAGAATCGAGCAGCGATTGGAAACTTCCCTCTTTTTCCGCGATAATCGGATTGCCGGCCTGCATAAACAGAGCCGCCAGTATATCTTTGGCGTGGACCACGTTCCCAAAATGCCCGAAGGCCACGGCGCTCTTGATTATTTTATTTGAATCATCTTTTTTGGTAAGAGAGGGCACCATATTGACAAGGTCGGTCCAGGTAGCTGGAGGATAAACGATTCCGTTCGCATCAAGCATGCTCCGGCTATAATACAGCATAAGCGGATCAATGGACATTGGAAAAGCCAAAACGCCTTTTTCGGTCAGAAACACTTCTCCGGCTCCGGCGAAAATATCCTTGAAAGCGGATAGCGGATAGCTGGCGTATGGAATAGTTAGAATTTTATTCGCATAATGAAAAGCCAAATTATCGGGCAAGAAAAACATATCCGGTCCCGTGCCTTCCGCCAGCGCCTCAAGCAGGTCTTGATCGAAGGTTTCGGCGGACTTTTGTTCATATTTGACAATAAAAGTCGGATTGGCGTCGTTAAAATCTTTCAAGGCTGGAGATACCGCGGCAGAGGGCATAGTCCCCCACAAAACCACGGTACCTGAACTACCGGCTCCGCCGCGCCCGATCGGTATCGCACCGGAAAAGACCAAAACACCCAAGACAGCGGCGACAATGAACACAATTAGAATGATAATTTGAAAATTCCCTTTCATCCCGTTAGAAATTCACTAATAAATAATATTTCTTTGTAAGATAAATTTTTCATATTTCTAACGGAATTTATCGCATATTAGCTCTTGATTAATATCATACCATAATGATGATCGCCCGCGTTAATTTCTCTTTCCACGATAAATCCTTTTTTCTCGAACATTTCGCGGGCTTTGTTTTTGGGAATAACGGCCGTCGCTCCCATAATCGACGACAGAGACCAATCAACCAGAAGCACTCTGCCTTTGGGTTTCAATATTCTCTTGATTTCCAGAATAAAATTTTCTTTATCTTCAACCTGAAAAACACTGTCGCCTATTTTTGTCCCGCCGATCTTTTCGACATTTCCCCAGATAACTTCCACATTCCCCAAATGCGCTTCTTTCACTTTACTTTTAATTGTCGCCAAAAAATCTTTCTGCAGTTCAACCGCATAAATTTTCCCTCTTGGCACAAGCGCTCCGGCCGGGATACTGTAAAACCCCGTTCCTGCCCCCAAATCGGCTACGATATCGTTTTCCTTTAAGCCGAACATTTTTAAATTTTTTACCGGATCGGAGAACATTTGTATTATATATTGTAGCACTTTAAGATTTTTACAGTATTTTTACAAACAAGCAAGAGAGGCAATACCGTCGCCCCCGCGCAGACGCATAACCGTCACGCCTTGGGTCTGCCGGCCGAGAGCGGAAATGTCTTTCAGGGCCGTGCGGATCACTTGCCCCTTTTTAGACATCGCTATGAGTTCCTCTTCCTCGCCCGTCAAAACTTTGGCCACTATAAGCTTCCCGGTCTTCGGGGTCACCTTCGCTGTTTTTACGCCGGAGCCGCCGCGCTTCTGGATTTTATACTCTTTCAGTGCGGTTTTTTTGCCAAAACCGTTCCCGCTCATCGTCAGGAAGAATCCCTCTTTTTTACTTGCCCCGTCTTTGGCGGGATTTTTTCTGATTACATCTACCCCGATAACTTCGTCATTTTTTCGGAGTCGAATACCGCTCACCCCACCGGCAGTCCGACCCATTTCACGCACATCTGACTCCTTAAAACGAATGGACTGTCCTTCGGCTGTTGCAATCATGACTTCATCTCCCTTTTCCACGGAAAGCGCGGAAATAAGCTGGTCGTCTTTGTCCAAACGGATAGCGATGATACCGCTTCGGCGGACATCTTTGAAACTTTCCGAAGACATTTTCTTGGCCGTGCCGTGCTTGGTTATCAACATCAACGAAGACGTTGTTTTGGTAAGATCTTTTAGCCCGCCTGCGCTGGCAGGCATCGCCAAAATTGAAGTCACCTTTTCTTCTCCGGAGAGCGCCAAAAAATTCATTATTGATTTCCCGCGGGTCGCTCGGCGGCCTTCCGGAATATCGTACATCCGCATCTGATAGACTTTTCCGAGATTAGTGAAAAAAAGCAGGTTGCTGTGCGTTGAGCCGGACACGAGCATGGTCACAAAATCTTCTTCTTTGGTTTCCAGATCGATTACTCCGACCCCTCCCCGCTTCTGCGCGCGATATTCGGACGGGTCTGTGCACTTCACGTATCCACCGGCCGTGAGTACTAGGATTGTTTCTTTTTCCGGAACCAAGTCCTCATCAGAAATCTCTTTTACCCCGCCTTTCACTATTTTGGTGCGGCGCTCATCCGCGTATTTTTCGCGAATTTCCCGCAACTCCGTGCTGATGGTCTTCAATATCTTTTTAGGGCTGGCCAGAAGGTCTTTCATGTCCGCGATGAATTTTTGTTTCTCCGAGAGCTCATCTTCCACCGCTTTGCGTTCCAAGCCGGCCAGCTTGGCGAGCTTCATTTCCAAAATAGCCATCGCCTGTAAATCTGAAAATTTGAATTCTTTTATCAAATTGACCTTGGCCATTGCCGAGTCTTTAGATCCGCGAATAACCGAAATCACCCGATCAATTTTATCCAGGGCTTTTTTCAAGCCGAGCAAAATATGTTCGCGTTCTTCCGCTTTGCGCAGGTCGTAAGCGGATCGACGCTTCACGACTTCTTTGCGATGTGTAATGAATTCGTTCAATATCGATTTAAGAGATAAGGTCTGCGGCACGCCGTCCACCAGGGCAACCATATTAAAATTGAAATTGGATTCTAGCTGGGTATTTTTGTAAATATAATTTAAAACTTTTTCCGGGTGCGCGGAAGATTTCAGGTCAACGACGACTCTGATGTCTTTAGTCGATTCATCGCGAAGTCCTTTGATGCCTTCGAGTTTCTTTTCTTGGACCAGTTCCGCGATGCTCATTATCAAATTGGCCTTGTTCACCCGGAAAGGAATTGAAGTGATGATAATAGAAAAATTCCCGTCTTTTTGCTCGACTATTTCCGCCTCGCCCCGGCAGACCACCCCGCCCCGGCCGGTAGAATATGCGTGCAACATATCTTTGGAGCCAAAGGCGATTCCGCCGGTCGGAAAATCCGGTCCCTTGATGAATTGCATTAAATCCTCCGTTGTCGCTTCTTCATTTTCAATCAAATGGATGGTGGCATCCAAAACCTCGGCCAAGTTATGCGAAGGAATATTCGTCGCCATGCCGACGGCAATTCCGAGCGTGCCGTTCAAAAGTAAAGCCGGCACGGAAGAAGGAAAAACCACCGGTTCCTTGCGGGTCTGGTCGTAGTTCGGGCGAAAATCAACCGTTTCCTTTTCCAAATCTCGCAGGAGCTCTGAGGAAATTCTGGACATTTTTGCCTCGGTATAACGCATGGCGGCGGCGTTGTCTCCGTCAATGGAACCGAAGTTCCCCTGCCCTAAAACGAGCGGATAGCGATAGGAAAATTCCTGCGCCATACCGACCATCGAATCATAAACCGCCACGTCTCCGTGCGGGTGATATTTTCCGAGCACGTCTCCGACCACCGCGGCTGATTTTCGGAAACGCGCAGACGCGGTCAGCCCCATTTCGTGCATCGCGAACAAAATCCGGCGATGCACCGGCTTCAGTCCGTCGCGGACGTCCGGCAGGGCGCGCGAAGTGATAACCGACATCGCATAAGCCAGATAGGATTCTTTCATTTCTCCCACAATATCAACCGGTAAATCCGCGCGCGCTTCTTTATTCAATTCTGGAACATTTTTAGCCATAAATTATTGCTGCGTTTCCAAAACAGATCCCGACAGATTATTATATCCGCCTATCATATTATCTTTTAACGCGGAAAATGGTTTCAAGTCCTCATTTATCTTCTCCCGCATGTCCGGACTTGCTAAATTTGTTCCCAGCGAATATATCCAGAGCAGGATCAAGACAACTCCGCAAACTATAACAGAAATATGAAGAATACTCCTTCTGATATGCTCGGGTTGCTTTCTGATATGATGAATTACTTTTTTCATAACTTTACGAACTTTTTAACACGACTACCTCCCCCTCTTTATTATCCAAATCCTTCCTCTTGAGCGTAAGTTTATCGACCACTTCGGCTTTTTCTTCTCCCATTTCTTTCAAAAACGCCTTGAGCGACACTTCATCGTAATCCATCGGAATTATCAGTTTCGGCTCAAGGGAAGAAGCGAGTTTGGCGGCCGACTTAGCGTCCAGCATTCCTTTTCCGCTGATCGGGGTAAAAAGAATATCTGGGCTGTTCAGGGCTTCATGTGATTCTTTAGGAAGTTCAGCGTCGCCCAGCGCGCCCAAGAAAGCGATATTGATACTGTCCACGGAAAATAAATAAATGGTATTGATATATTTCTTAGAGGCAATGAGCGCCTCCGACAAAACTCCTTTGATAAAGATTTCCTTAATTTCGTAGTCTCCCGGCCCGCTGATGACGAAAGGCGCCCGCTCGCCGTGCGACAGCTGTTCAACCCCGTTGTAGTCGGGATGATTGGTAGTTACTAGGGCAATATCCGAGCCAAAATGGGCTGAAACACCGGTTTTTGAACTTTTGCTGACAGGATTAAAGGCCAGGACCATTTCCCCCTGCTGTATTTTGAAAAATTGCTTGCCAAAATATGTGATTATCATCCTTTATATTATAGCAAAAAAATTAACAAAATGGTAGCACAAATTAGGTTGCGATAATGCTGTCCTTGGGTATAATGAAGCATATGAGAAATCCTTTTGATGAACGGAAAATCCCTGAGGGGAAAGTTTTAGAAGGAACTGAAAGGTTCAAGGCAGAAAAAAGAAAAGAATCGGAAGATGTAGATATAATGTTTAAGCTGGCCACTGAAATCATAGATCACATATGTGTAATTAATGGCATAAAAATCGATTCAAAAAGTAAGGCTTCTTTAGAGGCCGGAGAGTATTGGAAAGATTGGAGGAACATGGACAAAGATGAACTCATAATTGCCGCACAAGATTATAAAAGTCGATGGCTACAGAGACCAGAATTCTATTATGAATTAGCGAATGTTTTAGTACAAAAAGCCGAGGAAATAAAAAAATCTTTAAAGAAAAAAAAATGAATTGCTTTTCCCTCGCAATTGTGGTAGTGTAAATTTAATATATTAAAAGCAGGATTTGGGGTAACCTCACTGATATCGTTTCAAACGAGGAATGTGAAACCTAAACCTTATATCCGCTTTATGGCGGATTTTGTTTTTCAGCCAAGGGCTGATCAGCCTCGGGCTGAAATTTATAAATCTTATGATAAAAAAGGACGAAATATTGGCAGAAGAAACTTTAAAAGAAAACTTAGTGCTGAATTCCATTGTTGACCGCAGCGCGAACAGGCCGGAAGTTGACTCCTTGGTGGAAGGCCCGGTAATACTAGTAAAAAAATCTTCCGTCTATGTGGACCTGGCGCCTTTCGGCACCGGCATTATTTACGGACGGGAATTCATAAACGCGAAAGATGTCATAAACAAGATAAGCCTAGGCGACATCATCAAGGCGAAAATTGTTGAGGCGGAAAACGAGGATGGTTATATAGAATTGTCGCTCAAAGAAGCCAAGCAGGCCCTGGCCTGGAGTGAAGCGGAAAAAGCCATTAAAGCAAAGACGGTACTTAATCTGGAGGTGAAAGACGCAAACAAGGGAGGGCTCATTTTGGAATGGCAGGGTATCGTCGGGTTTCTGCCGGCTTCTCAGCTCAAGGCCGACCACTACCCGCGCGTCCTTGATTCAGACAAAGACAAAATATTGAAGGAACTGAAAAAGCTTGTCGGAGAGCATATCTCCGTGATGGTTATTTCTACTCTGCCGAAGGAAGACAAGTTGATTTTCTCTGAAAAAGATAACAATCCGGAAGAAAAAAAGGAAATCTTGAGCAAATACAATATCGGTGATGAATTGGAATGCACGGTCGCGGGCATCGTTGATTTCGGCGTTTTCTTGAAACTGGAAGACGGATTGGAAGGACTTGTTCATATCTCCGAACTTGATTGGGGCCTGGTGGAAGATCCGCGCAATATGTTCAAGGTCGGAGACAAGGTAAAAGCCAAGGTGATTGAAATAAAAGACGGCAAAATTTCCCTTTCCATCAAGGCGCTGAAAGAAAATCCTTGGAAAGAATTCGAAGGAAAGCTGAAAAAAGGAGATATTATCAAGGGCGTGGTCATCAAGTACAACCGGCACGGCGCGCTCGTCTCCATCAAAGAAGGCGTCGCCGGACTGGTGCACAATTCTACCTTCCCTTCCGAATCAAAACTCCGCGAGATCTTGGAGCTCGGCAAGAATTACAATTTCCAAATCACTCTCTTTGAGCCGAAAGACCAAAAGATGACATTAGTTTATTTGGAATAGAAATAAAATTATTTTATTTCTATGGTATTAATAATCTGATTAAAATATTTCTCAAGAACAGATTCATTCGTCGTCCATGCATACGTGCGATTATTTTTTCCGATGAGTAGTATAGTAGTTGAACTAGAGGATTCTATCCCCGTAGGACCTTTTTGAGTAAAAGTCAGTAATTTACCCATTAGTCCATTTTTTGAGTAGATTTCTTCTTTCTTGATCACTATTTCCTCTTTCGTTATCGAAGGAAAAAATTTATCTAACTCTGAAATAGGTGAAATTACAAAATCAACTCCTCGATTGTCTGCTACATTTTTAGGTTTGATGGTTAAATACAAATTAAGAGTAGGGAGAGAATTGGGACCGACCATAGTCCACTCTTTTGGATACTTGAAACTAACATTAAAATCTTTATTGCTGTATATTTTCAAATCAGAAGCAGTTGTTGGGTTTGGGATGCAAGGATTGTTTTCTCCTCCGCATTGTTTGTTGTAATTTTTTTGGTAATAAACATAACTGCCAAAACCGACAGCCAAAACGGCGATGATGGCAATAACAATTTCTATCCCGATAAAACCTTTGTTGTCTTTCATAAAATTATTTCCCAATTTAATAAACTTGATAATGACTTAATAACAGTATAAACCCTTTAAGCAAAAAACACCAAAATTTTCATTTGGTGTTTTTTGATCTTAAGTACTTGTGTTATAAGTCAATAAAGGCGTTACTGTCATTTCCGGTTCTCCGATAGCATCCATTATAGACATAACTTGTTCGGCGTAGCGCGGAACGATGGAAGGCGGATTGTAGGCCCGCAGAATTTCTTTTGTTTCTTTATCGTCGTAATGATGCGCGGTGTTTGGATTGTTACCTCCCAAGTTTTTGGCTACTGTTTCAATGGCTTTTTCGTTCGATTCAAAACCAATCTTACAGGAACCCCATCCGAAAGCATTGTTTTCAACTTTTTTACAATCGTTCTTGCCACCGGTGGATTCGCGCACGGCAATCGCCGGCAATAAACGCCAATCAAGATCATTCTTTTCGGCCTCCTCTACCATCTTCATACCCGTGCCTTCAAGCGGCATATCACGTTCTGCAAAATAAGTATCAATGGCTTCCGCCTTGGCTTTTTTTAGTTCTGCATCCAGGTCGACTTTCGGCTCGAGTGCTTGGTTAAGAGCGAACGTGCTGTCAGTCGCAATATTAGGTTTTTCTACTAACACATCCTGTGGAGCTGGAACATTATGAAATCCTGAAAAAGTAAACGACAGGGTCATAACGGGCAAAAATACCAGCGACTCTACAAAACGTATTAGATTGTTATTTTTCATATTTGAGCGGTATGTGCTCCGCCAACGTCTTTACAGCTACTTCGTCTTTAACTAAAAAATCCTTATATCATAAGCTTTACGCCTATACTATAAAGATATACTTACATACTAGCATATTCCGTTTCAAAAGTCAATAGTAAAACACACATTCTTTATTGTGTCAAATTGAACACTTTATCGGCAACTTTATACGCTTCCCCCGCTCCCATCGTCACAAATATGTCCTTCGGACCAAAATTTAAGGCCTTAACAGCTTTTTCCGCCTGTTCAAAGTCAGAAAAGGCCTGGGAATTACCCCCTTCTCGAACTATAGCCTCGGCCAATTTCTCGCTGGATATACTCTCGTCCTTGTCTTCCCGGGCAAAATAGATGGGCAAAAGCAGAATCCTGTCCGCGCCCTTGAAACTTTTAGCAAAATCGTTAAAAAAGGCCTTGGTCCGGCTGTAGAGATGCGGCTGGAACAGGACGGTAATTTTTTTCTTCCCTTGCGGATAGAGCTCCCGCAAGGCCTGTAAACTGGCCATTATTTCCGTAGGATGATGGGCATAATCGTCGTAAATAATCGTTCCTTTTTCTGTCTCGGCCCGTTTTTCCAGCCGCCGCCAAGTACCGGAAAATTCGGCGAGAGATTTTTTGATAGTTTCTTCTGGAATCCCCAGAAAGTCCGCGACTGCGAAAGCGGCGGCGGCGTCCAACCGGTTGTGTTCTCCGGGCACGGAGAGCTTTGGAACTTTTTCCAGATACTTGGAATAATCCAGAATCTTATTCTCGCTCTGCGAGAGAAGCTGGTCAAAGGCCTTTTTTACATCATCAAAATCCTTGTAATAGTCCAGATGATCGGCTTCGATATTGGTGGTGACGACTAGAAACGGACGCAAAGTCAAAAAATGCCGGTTGTATTCGTCCGCTTCGACAACTAAATACTGGCCATTGCCTTTTCGAAAATTGCTGTCGAATTTTTTGATGAAAGAACCGACAATAACCGTCGGATCCAAATTAGCTTCCGTTAAAATATCGGCGACCATTGCCGTGGTTGTGGTTTTGCCATGGGTGCCGGCAATAGCAATCACTTGGTATTCTTTTGCAAACTCTCCGAGCGCTTGGAAATAATTTAAAACGAGTTTGCCCGTATCTTTCGCTTTTTGCAATACCTCCGGACCGCGATGTAACCAAGCATCGCTATACACATATAAATCTGCCTCAGGTAAACTGTCAAGGATGCCCCTTGACATTATAATTTCTACACCCAGTTCTCGTAAGGGCTCAAGTGTTTTAGAACTTTCTTCATCATTCACTCCGGAAACTTCTATCCCCTTAGAAATCGCCATCTTCGCCAACGCGGAAATTCCAATCCCCCCGATTCCGATAAAAAATATTTTTCTTGCGCTGAGTATTTCCGAAGTGTTGATTTTAGATAAATCGAGATTCATTTTTTCTTTACGTCATTCTTAATCATTCTTATAATTTCCGGGAATTTTGACACTTTAAAATGTCCATTTTTGCTCTTGTAGATAATGATTTTTGCGTTTTTTAATTTTCTCCTATATTTTTCTGCGTGAGACACGGGAACAACGTCATCGTCTTTGGAAAACATAAGGCAAAGATTTTTAGAATTTTTCTCAAGTAAAGATAGATCTGATTTCAGTTTAAACCCGCTAACTAAAACTTCCCCTTTAACAGTGTTATCAAAAGGAGGACAAACTAGATAGGTTGATAATATCTTTTTAGGAAATTTATATTCAGACAAATATTTTGCGAGGAAAATTCCACCCAGCGAACCACCGATTAAAATAACATTGTCTTGTACAAACGGAAAATGCCTTTCAAAATGAATTTTCCAATCATCGTACTTTGCGTTGTCTTGTAGGGGCATTCGAGGCTTTATTATCTCAAATTTATTACCTAATTCTTTTTCTAAATAATCTCCGTTCCATTTTACCTTCTTTTCAATTGAAATTTTCCTAGTTTTCAGAAAATGCAAATAATCTTTATTATTCTTAAAAGTTTCCCCTCCATGAATGTAAAACAATTGTTTTTTCTTTTTCATATTATTATTTTAATCCTTTAATTATTTTCATAAACAAATCATTTCTCTCATATTCATTATTGAACATCCCGAAAGACGCAAAAGCGGGAGAGAAGAGAACAATGTCTCCGCGCAAGGCGAAACCTTGCGCATTTTTCACGGCCTCTTTTAAATTTTCCCCAATTTTATTAGGAATTTTTATTTTATAATTTTTTAATAATTTACTTGTTCCGGTCCCCGGGATGAAAACTGCAGCTTTGCAGTATTTATTTATAACTTTCACAAAATTATCCAAGGGAAGTTTTTTATCCGCTCCTCCGCAGATTAAGATTATTTTTTTACCCCATAGGTCTTGCCTTTGGGGTTGTAATAGTTCAATCCCGGCTGAAGTAGCTTCGGGGGTAGTCGCGTTGTTGTCGTTGTAAATTTTTACTCCCCGGACTGTTTTTACGTACTGCAATCTCCCCTCCAACCCTCTGAAGTTTTTTATCGCTTGTTTTATCTTTGCCTCGGAAATTTTAAATTGCTTTGCAACAGCAACCGCGCAAGCCCTATTTTCTTCCTGAAAATTGCCCGGCTTGACCACTACCAGCTTGCCTGCCCACGCAGGTAAACTTTTTAAATTTTTGGAAATTAATTTTTTCATCCCCGGCCGGATTACCAAAATATCGCCTTTCTCTTGATGCTTAAAAATATTTGCTTTGTCACTGAAATATTTTTTCATATTTCCGCCGTAATAATTCATATGGTCCGGCATAAAAGAAGTAAAAACGGAAATATGGGGGCTTTTTTTTATTTCCCCCATTCCGTGCAGGGCCCATGAATCAAGCTCCGTTACCACAATATCCCCGGGTTTGACTTTTTCAAGCAAGGCAAGGGTCGAAACATTTCTCACGTTTCCTCCCAAAAATACCCGCCGGCCGGCGGATTTCAAAATTTCATAAATCAATGCGGTCGTCATTGATTTTCCTCTCGTTCCCGTAACTCCTACCAGGATTACGCCCGAAGCGTATTTGGCAAAGAGCGATTCGCTCACGAAAATCGGAATTCTGTTTTTCCGAGCTTCGGTCAGATAAAGAGAATCCATCGGCACGTTCCCGGGCTGGATGACCATATCGGTATTTTTGAAATCTTCTATCTTGTGCTTCCCCAGAATAAATTTTATTTTCGGATATTTTTTAAGCTGGCGGAGAGATGGCTTCAACTGTTCGGCCGTCTTCAGATCGGTCACGGTAAGAACCGCCCCATTTTCCGCCAAATAACGGATATCATTCACGGCCCCGCCCAAAAGCCCGAGCCCCATCACGGTGATTTTTTTCCCTTTGAAAAATTTTTTATAGTCAATCATATGCTTTTTTAAATTCTTCCATATCGTTGAAATGATGCCGAACGCTTTTGATCTCCTGATAATCTTCGTGCCCTTTGCCAGCACAGAGAATTATATCCCCTTTTTGCGCCAGTTTTACTCCCTCCAGAATCGCTTCGTGACGGTTGGCGATTGTTTTTACTTTTTTAAGTAATTCAGTCGGCAATCCATCCCTCATCTGTCCGATGATTTTATCCGGGTCTTCGCTTCTTGGATTGTCGGAAGTGAAAATGGCGATATCGGAAAGTTCCGCGCCGATGCGGCCCATCTTGGAACGCTTGAGCGGGTCCCGGTCACCGCCGCAGCCGAAAATGGAAATAATCTTGCCTGCCTTTGGCAGGTTGCCGCTTTCATTCTCGCCAAAGGCGAACAAGTCTTTAACGGCCAGAAGAATTTTTTCCAACGAGTCCGGACTGTGCGCGTAGTCGACAACGACCAGAACTCCGCTTTTGGATGTAAAGTGCTCAAAACGCCCGCGTGGCGGCTTGATATTTTCCAAAATTTCCCTGACTTTCTCCATATCAAAGGAAAGCAGCCGGCAAGCGCTCCAGACTGCCAGCAAATTGTAGGCGTTGAATTTACCAAGCAGTTTGGAATTTATTTTTTCTCCGTTAAAATCAAGCTCCAGCCCGTTAAAATCGAGTTTCTTAATCTCCCCCTGAAACCTGCCCGCCAAAGCCTTGGCGGCGGCGGGATCTTTCTGCCCGCTAAATCCATAAGAAAATTTTTTAGCTTTTATGCCTTCCAGCATCGCCGGTCCGTATTCGTCGTCGGTATTGGAAAGCGCGAAGGCGTTCGCGGGAAGCATTTTGAAAAGTTTCTTTTTGGCTCCGAAATAATTCTCGAAATTTTTATGGTAATCCAGATGGTCGTGCGTCAGGTTGGTGAAAATTCCTCCGGCAAATTTCACGCCAGCCACCCGGCTCTGATCGAGCGCGTGTGAGGAAACTTCCATAAAAACGTATTCGCATTTTTTCTCCGCCATTTCATTGAGGAGCTTGTGCAAGGAAATGGGGTCCGGGGTGGTGTGGGTAACTTCCCTTCTTTCTTCATTTATCATATTTTCCACCGTGCCGATGAGCCCGGCCTTGTAGCCCAAGGCAATCGCCACCCGATAAAGCAGAGTAGCAGTGGTCGTTTTCCCGTTGGTACCGGTGACTCCCACAATTTTTAATTTTGCCGACGGATTGCCGTAAAAATGCATCCCGGCCAGCACCGCGAACGCCCGCCTTTTTAGTTTTAGCCTCGCCCATAGATCTGCGGCCGAGGGATTTTTGATAAAGTTTTTCATTTTTTTACATCCCGTTAGAAATTAAAATTTCTAACGGGACAGGTATTTTTTGTTTTTTAATTTCTCCGGCATTAAATTTTCTCTCGTATACTTTTCATAATCTTTTCCATAACCCAAATCCTTCATCAGCTTCGTCGGGGCGTTCCTAATGCTCATCGGGGTCGGCAAGTTTCCGTATTTTTTCGCGTCTTCCATCGCGAGAAGATAGGCATTGTAGGCGCTCCGGTCTTTTTTCGCCTGCGCTAGATAAACGACTCCATGTGCCAAGTTTTCCCCGCATTCCGGCATCCCGATTGTGTCCACCGCCTGAAATACTGCGTTCGCCACCACCAAAGCTGTCGGTTGAGCAAGCCCGATATCCTCGGAGGCGAAAACAACCATCCGGCGAGCGATGAATTTCGGATCTTCGCCCGCTTCCAGCATTCGCGACATGTAATATAAAGCGGCGTCCGGCTGCGAAGCGCGCATGCTCTTAATGAAAGCGCTGATAGTATTATAATGCTCTTCGCCTTTCTTGTCATAACGCAAAAATTTAGACTGCAGAGCATTTTTTAAATTAGGAACTGTAATTTTTTTATAAAGAGAAATGGTATTTTCCAACAACGCTATCGCCTGCCTGGCGTCTCCCCCGGCCATAGAGATAATCCAATCAGTCGCATCCTTTTTCATTTTATAACCGGTGCGTTTGATTATTTTTTTCATGTCTTCTTCGGTGAGCTCGTTCATGACAAAAACTCGCAATCTGGAAAGAAGGGCGGGAATCACTTCAAAGCTCGGGTTTTCAGTGGTAGATCCGATTAAAGTAAGCCGGCCGGACTCGACATACGGCAGGAGAAAATCTTGCTGGGCTTTGTTAAACCTGTGAATTTCATCCAGAAAAAGAATTCGCGGGCCCAAGAGAGTGCCTTCGGTTTCCAAAATTTTTTTGATGTCGTCTTTCCCCGCCGAAACCGCCGAAAGTTCGTGATAATCGGCGTTCAGTGCTTTGGCGTAGATTTTGGCGAGTGTCGTTTTCCCGACCCCCGGCGGGCCCCAGAAAATAAAGGAAAAAAGGTGCTTTTTCTCGATGGCCACGGCAATCGGCTTGCCGGGGCCCGTCAAATGCTCCTGCCCGACAAATTCCTTCAATTTTTTAGGCCTTATTTTCGAAGCCAGTGGTTCCATCCCAGCATTATAGCCCGCCGGTGGTTTTTAACAAATTATTCTCCAATATATTCAAACCTCGGCATTTTTTTGCCGTCTTTTTCTACCTCTTCAAGAAACATTTTTATTGGACGCACCCAGTAATTAGTTTCTCCGGCATGTTCTCCAGTAAGATGTTTATATACCACAAATTCTTCCAATGTCTCGCTATGCAATCCTGTTCCGATGACTTCCATAACATCTCCCTTAAAATGTTTGTATTTTCCTAATTTTATGCTTTTATGCTCCATGGCATTTTTTGTATTTTTTGCCGGAACCGCATGGACACGGATCGTTCCGGCCGACTTCTTTTCCTGCCCCGTGGGAAGCTTGCTTTCTTTCGGGGTCTTTTTTGCCACTAAGTTCCGACGACTCATTGTGGCTGGTAACCAAAGTTTGCTTCGGTGCAGTCGGTTCCGGCTGAATAACGACATTTTCAGTATTAATATTATTAATAAGTGAAAAAACCTGCTCTTTAAAGACCTCTTCCATCTCCTTGAACATTCTTAGCCCATCTTTTTTATACTCCACAATCGGTTCCCGCTGGCCATAAGCCCGCAAATTGACCGACGAACGCAGATAATCCATCGCTTCCAAATGTTCCATCCACAACGAATCGGTCGTATACAAAGCAATTCTTCTGGCGGTCTCAAAAAAAACTTCATCGCTTAATTTTTTCCTTTTTTCTTCTATTGTTTTTCCCCCATCTTCCTTCCTGAGAGATATAGTATTAAGTAAATTTTCAATTTCGGTTTTGTCCGCCTGTAGCATTTTCTGACGCCTCTCGTAAATTATTTTGCGCTGATGGTTCATCACATCGTCGTATTCCAAAGTGTGCTTGCGAGCGTCGAAATGAAAACCCTCAATCTTAGCTTGCGCGCTTTCTAAAGTTCTGTTGATGAATCGGTTTTCAATCGGCATATCTTCCGGAATACCGAAACGCCCCATCATATTTTTCAGACGCTCCGAGCCGAAAACACGCATCAAATCATCTTCCAGTGACACATAGAACTGCGTCGCGCCCGGATCTCCCTGCCGGCCGGAACGCCCCCGAAGCTGATTGTCGATTCTTCTCGCTTCGTGCCGTTCCGTGCCCAAAACAAAAAGTCCGCCGACCGATTTCACGAATTCATATTCTTCCTTGACGATCGGATTACCTCCGAGCTTGATGTCGATTCCGCGCCCAGCCATGTTGGTGGCGATGGTTACGGCTCCGCGCTTGCCGGCCTGGGCGATAATCTCGCCTTCCTTCTCGTGATTCTTTGCGTTCAAGATTACATGTGGTACACCCTCCTGTTGCAAATACGCGGACAGGAGTTCATTTTTTTCAATTGAAATTGTGCCGATTAGAACCGGCATACCCTTCATGTTCAACTCCTTCACTTTTTTGGCGATGGCCTGAAATTTTCCCTTCTCCGTCTGAAAAATTAAATCGCTGTGGTCTAGGCGGATGACGGGACGATTGGTCGGAATTACTATCACGTCCAGCCCGTAAACTTTCAGAAACTCTTCGGCGGAAGTCGCCGCCGTACCGGTCATACCGGAAAGTTTTTTGTAAAATCGAAAATAATTCTGAAAGGTGATGGAGCCGGACGAACGGGTTTCTTTTTCAATTTTTACGCCCTCTTTCGCCTCGATTGCCTGGTGGATACCTTCGGACCAGCGCCTGCCCGGCTGGAGACGCCCGGTAAAAGGATCAACAATGACAACCTCTCCTTCCTTTACGACGTAATCCTTGTCTCGCTCAAAAATAGCCTGCGCTTTAACGGCTGTTTC
>LCGX01000007.1 GCA_001000035.1 Candidatus Nomurabacteria bacterium GW2011_GWF2_43_8 | reverse complement strand
TGCCGGTGCCCCAGTCCGATTTTATTTTTGCCGCCTTTGCCGAGGAATGGGGTTTTGTCGGGTCGGTTTTGATTCTGCTCCTTTATGCTCTGGCGATTTGGCGCATTCTTTATAATGCTTCTTTGGGCGCATCCAATTTTGAAATACTTTTCGGCCTGGGCATTGCCATTTTTTTTATGGGACATATACTCGTCAATATCGGCATGAACCTGGGGCTCTTGCCGGTGACCGGCATTCCTCTCCCGTTTATGAGCTACGGCGGTTCGCATTTGTTGGCCGAATTTATGGGGCTGGGGATTTTGATGAGCATGCGAAAATATGCCCGGTCGGCTCATCGGGACGATATATTGCACGAGTTTGTTGGAGTATGAGGAATGCCCGCCAGAGGCGGGTAAAAATTTTTAGGCGCGTGAACTCAATTACGAATTTTCAATTATGAATTACGAATGCAAATAATAAACGGGAAAAAATTGCGGGATGGGATTTTGGCCAAGGTAAAAAAAGAGGTGGCGCTTTTGAAATTTCAGCCGGTTTTTACTGATGTTCTGGTTGGTAATGATCCGGCTTCGGTGCAATACGTGCGGATAAAAAAAGCCATGGCCGAAGCCGTCGACCTTTCGTTTTACAAAGCGAATTTTCCCTCATCGATAACTACCGATGAGTTAATTAGAGAAATAAAAATTTTGAATAAAGTTCCGAATATGTGCGGAATTATCATCCAGCTTCCGCTTCCGGAACACATCGACCGGCAGAGGGCGCTTGATAGCATTGACCCGAAGCTCGATGTCGATTGCCTGGGGAAAGTTGCCAGCGGGAAATTTTACGACAGTTACGACAGCAAAAGCGATTTAGGTTTCCCGACCGCGCTCTCTTGCATGGCTATTCTCGACTCGCTTCATCTCGATTGGCCGGGCAAGAAGATAGTTGTCTTGGGGCAGGGAACTCTAGTCGGCCGTCCGGTTACACACATGCTCCGCTTGCGGGGCTTGCCGGTAGAAACCATAGACAACCGGACTGAAAATATTTCTGAATTGCTTAAAAACGCCGACGTAATTGTTTCCGGAATCGGCAGAGGCAAATTTATCAATGGCCAGAAGGTTAAAAAAGATATTATCATAATTGACGCCGGAACCTCCGAAGACAATGGGGCCATTGTGGGCGATGTCGACTTGGAATCCGTGAAGAATATCGCGAGCTATGTCTCGCCTGTCCCGGGCGGAGTCGGTCCGGTGACCGTGGCAATGCTTCTTAATAATGTGCTTTCCGTGGCGAAATCCCTCGAAAAATCTCGGGATGATTCTGCTGAATCAAATATATGAATAACGAACTTTTTTATTTTTTTTATAATCTGGCGCATCGATCGGCTTTTTTTGATCAGGTCATTATTTTTACGGCTGTTTATTTTCCGTTCATAGTAATGTTCCTGGCATTTATATATTTGCTTTTTTACAGAAAATCTTTGCGAGATTTGATTTTTGTTTTTTTCTCCGCTGGTTTGGCTGGAATAATTTCCAAACTATTAAAAATTTTAATTCATACCCCTCGTCCCGCCTTAGTTCTGCCCGATATTCAAACATTATTCGCCAAAATTTCTTATACTTTTCCTTCCGACCACGCGAGTTTTTTTATGGCCTTGGCGCTTTCCATTTTTTTTATCAGAAAAAAAGCCGGCTACTGGTTCTTGTTTTTTGCCCTGCTTGTTGGCATCGCGCGCGTTGCGGCCGGTGTTCACTTCCCGGTTGACATTTTAGGAGGATTCGCGCTCGGCGCTCTGGTTGCATATTTTCTGAAAAAGGTATAAAATACCTGCATATTTATGATTAAGAAAATAATTCTGGCTGTGGTGGTGCTCTTATTGGGATCGGGTGTAGCCCTCTTTGTTTTCAAGTCCGAACCCAAATTAAATAAGAATTTTGACAACGCCAATTCCTTTTTTAAAAACCACCCCTTTCGCCTGGGGCTTGATCTCTCCGGAGGCAGCCACTTGATATACAAAGCCGACATTTCAGCGGTTTCCGCTGGAGAGGTGGATGATTCGATGTCCGCGCTGCGCGACGTGATTGAGCGGCGCATAAATCTTTTCGGAGTTTCCGAACCGGTCGTGCAGATCCAGCACAGCGGGTTGATTTCCGGCGCCGAGGAGCAGCTCATCGTGGATCTTCCCGGCGTAACTGATGTCAAACAAGCGATAGACATGATCGGGCAGACCCCGCTTTTGGAATTTAAGGTAGAAAGGCAAAAAGGAGAACCAATAACTATAAAACCAGGCCCGGACGGGAAAATTGATGAAAAGATTTTACAAGAACAACAGTTTGTCTCCACCGAACTGACCGGCCGATATCTAGAAAAAGCGACTTTGGAATTCGACCAAAATACCCGCGAGCCGAGAGTTAGCCTGCAGTTCAACGATGTCGGCACTAAACTTTTTGCGGAGATTACGAAAAATAATGTCGGTAAAATGGTGGCAATTTATCTCGATGGCGCTCCCATATCGACTCCGGTCGTCCGCGAAGAAATTCCTAATGGCCAGGCGGTAATTTCCGGAAGCTTTACTCCGACCGAGGCCAGACAGCTCGTCGGACGGCTTAATTCCGGAGCTTTGCCGGTACCGATAACCCTTCTTTCTACGCAGACCATCGGTGCCATTTTAGGAGACAGCGCGGTCAATGCCGGAGTCAAAGCCGCGGTTATCGGATTTTTGCTAATCGTCCTGTTTTTAATTCTGTGGTACCGTTTGCCGGGGTTGATTGCCACGCTCGCCCTTTGTATTTTTATCCTGATAATATTGGCGCTGTTCAAGCTTTTGCCGGTCACCCTCACAGCTGCCGGCATTGCCGGATTCATAATTTCCATCGGGATAGCGGTTGACGCCAATGTGCTAATTTTTGAGCGGGCCAAAGAAGAACTGCGTTCCGGTCGAAGCATCGCAGACGCAACTTCTGTCGGTTTTTCCCGCGCTTGGCTTTCCATCCGGGATTCGAATATTTCAAATTTTATCACCGCGGTTATTCTTTTTTGGTTCGGCACGTCCCTGATCAAAGGCTTTGCTCTGACGCTTGGAATGGGAGTCATCGTTTCGATGTTTTCCGCGATTACAGTTACCAGGATTTTTCTTTCCACACTCGGTTTTATCGGGGAAGGCAAGGTCGCGAGATTTTTATTTAGTTCCGGATTTTCCAAATAACTTTACAACTTTAACGATCTTCAACTGAACCATGTTTATAATAAAATATAAAAAAATATTCATCGGCGTATCGATAACCTTGGTTGTCCTGGCCCTTCTTTCGCTGTTTATGTTCGGGTTGACTGTCGGTATTGATTTCAAAGGCGGGGCATTAACCGAGGTTGTTTACAAAGTAGAACGTCCAGCGCAGGCGGACCTCAATAAAAATCTTGAGGCCTTAGGTTTCGGTTCCATCCTGCTTCAGCCGACTGGGGAATTGGGTTATATCGTCAAGTCCCGCGACTTGAACGATTCTGAGCATACTCTGATCCTCCAAACGCTCTCCGGCGGCAAAAACGATATTCTCACAGAAATGAGTTTTAATTCCATCGGACCTTCGGTCGGCCGGGAACTTGCAAGGAAAGCGGTTATGGCGGTCGTTTTGGTCTCGCTGGCAATTATCTGTTTTATCGCTTTTGCTTTCAGAAAAGTTTCCAAACCGGTTTCTTCTTGGAAATACGGTATCATAGCCATTGTTGCTCTTTTGCATGATGCTGTCATACCCACCGGAATTTTTGCCGCCCTTTCGCATTATTACGGAGCCGAACTCGACACCCTCTTTGTGGTGGCAATCCTTACCATTTTGGGCCTTTCCGTTTCCGACACAATAGTCATTTTTGACCGAATCAGGGAAAATTTAAAGAATCAAATGACGGGTTCTAAAATCAATTTCAGTGAAGTAGTGGGCCATAGCTTGGAGCAATCTTTTGTGAGGTCTCTTTCCACTTCGCTCACTGTTATTCTCGTGCTTCTGGCTTTATTCTTTTTCGGTCCCGTAACTACCAAGTATTTTGCCTTGATGCTCACGGCCGGAATGTTCTTTGGAACATACTCTTCAATTTTCCTGGCCTCGCCGCTTTTGGTGCTCTCGGAGGAATGGCAGTCAAAAAAGTAAATCTGTGCTATAATTAAGGAGTCTAGATTATTATTTAATAACTTAATTATTAATATATGAAATATCTTTTGATAGTATTGGGAGTTGTAATTTTGTGGGTTATTTATGCCTTCAACCGCTTTGTGTCCCTGCGCAATCGCGCGAAGGAAGCTTGGGCAGACATTGAAGTTCAGCTGAAACGGCGTTACGATCTGATTCCAAATCTGGTCAATACTGTGAAGGGTTACGCGACGCACGAGTCGGCGGCTTTCGAAAATGTCACTAAAGCCCGCTCGGCCGCGATGGGGGCGAGCGGTCCGACCGGGGCGCACGCGCAGGCGGAGAACATGCTCTCTGGCGCGCTTAAGTCTCTTTTTGCCGTCGCAGAAGCTTACCCGGACCTGAAGGCCAATCAGAATTTTCTGGCTTTACAAAACGAACTTTCCGACACGGAGAATAAAATCCAAGCGGCGCGCCGATTCTACAATTCAAACGTTCGCGACTTGAATATCGGGATTGAGAGTTTTCCGGGAAATATTGTCGCAGGCATTTTCCGCTTTTCCAAAATGGAATTTTTCGATTTACCCGATGCCGACGTTGCACAGAATCCTGTGGCGGTGAAGTTTTAGATGGCGACTTTATATACCGAACAATCGAAAAATGTCACGAAAACCTGGCTTCTAATGGCTGTGTTTTTTGCCGTGGTTATCGGGCTGGGATGGTTTTTCAGCTTTTATTACGGTAATCCGGACATTCTGTATTTTTTTGTCGGCTTTAGCATATTGATGAATATTTTTTCCTACTGGTTCTCGGATAAAATCGTCCTTAGACTGGCTGGCGCCAAAGAAGCCAAAAGAGAGGAATATTTTGATTTATACACCAGCGTTGAAAATCTTTCCATCACCGCCGGGCTTCCGATGCCGAGGGTGTATGTGATTGACGATCCTGCGCCGAATGCTTTTGCCACTGGACGGGATAAAAAGCACGCTGTCGTGGCTGTCACGAAAGGACTTTTGGGCATATTGGAAAAAAGTGAACTGGAAGGAGTAATCGCGCACGAACTCTCGCACGTCGGCAACCGCGATATGCTACTTTCGACCGTCGTCGTGGTGCTGGTCGGTTTCGTTACCATCATCGCAGACGTTTTCCGGCGGAATTTATTTTTTGGCAATTTGGGTAGAGGCCGGAATAACAATAGAGGGGGGAACATATTGGTAATTGTCGGAATCATTCTCTCGATCTTGGCGCCGATATTCGCGGTTTTGATTCAGCTGGCTATTTCTCGGAAGCGCGAATTTTTGGCGGACACGTCCGGAGCGCTTTTGACTCGCTATCCGGAAGGTTTGGCTCATGCGCTTTCTAAAATTTCCCAATATCAGCAACCGATGGCGCACCAATCGAGCGCCATCGCGCACCTTTACATTTCCGACCCGAAAGGGTCTGGTTTCGGCAAAAAAATCAGCCATCTCTTCGCCACCCATCCGCCGGTGGAAGAGCGAATCAAAGCTTTGATTGGCAAATAATGTAGGGTATACTGATTATATATGGATATAAGAGCCGTGGAAAATCTGGCGGAGCTGGCGAGAATTGAGCTTTCCGAAGAAGAAAAAAAATCGCTCCTTAAGGATATGGAGGGTATTTTGGGGTACATAAAGCAGATTAAGGAAGTAAAAGTCGACGAGGTGGCGCCGGCGCAGGACCTCATAAATGTCTGGCGGGAAGATTTACCCGCCTCGGGCGGACCGGAAAAATCCCGCGAATTTTCCCCAGAACTTATTAAAGAACAGTTTCCGGATTCCCAGGATGGGTTTTTGAAAGTGAAAAAGATTTTATAAAAAAATGATTGATTTAGCCGCACTTACTATAGCCGAAGCAAGAAAGAAGCTCGATGGGAAAGTTTTTTCGGCTGTGGACTTAGCGCAAGCTTATTTAACCGAGATTGAAAAGAAAAACAAGGAGCTCAACGCCTATCTGGAAGTTTATGATGATGTATTAGAACAGGCAAAAGCTGCAGACGAAATGATTGCGAAAGGTGAGTCACATCCGCTTTTAGGCATCCCCCTTGCCATCAAGGATGTTATCTTAATCAAAGATAGAAAAGTTTCAGCCGCATCAAAAATTTTAGAAAATTACAAAGCTTCCTATGATGCTACTGTCATATTAAAATTAAAAAAACAAGGCGTAGTTTTTTTAGGCAGAACCAATACGGATGAATTTGCCATGGGGGGTTCCACGGAGAATTCAGCTTTTGGGGTTACTAAAAACCCCCATGACACGTCTCGCGTATCTGGAGGGTCATCAGGTGGCTCAGTAGTTGCTGTTGCTTCCAATATGGCTCTCGGCGCTCTTGGTTCTGATACAGGAGGGTCAGTGCGAGAGCCGGCGGCATTTTGCGGAATTGTTGGTTTTAAACCAACTTATGGCAGGGTATCACGTTATGGTCTCATTGCAATGGGTTCATCGCTTGATTGCATTGGAGAAATAGCAAAAAATGTACGGGACGCAGAAATTATTTATAATGCAGTAAAAGGAAGGGATGATTTAGATAGTACGACAATTTCTGATGAAACGTATCCAAAAGTTTTTTCCAAAGATAAATTAGTGATCGGGATACCATACGATTTTGCTCTTGGAGAAGGTGTTAGCCCAGAAGTAAGAGAAAATTTTAAACAGGCCGTTGAAAAGTTGAAAAAATTTGGATTTAAAATAAAAGATATTTCTTTGAAAAATGTGGATATGTCTTTGGCGGTTTATTATATCATCATGCCGGCGGAAGTCTCTACTAATCTAGCTCGTTTCGATGGTGTTCGGTATGGTTTACACAAAGATGGTAAAAATTTGTTTGATGATTATAAACTCACAAAAGGAGCTGGTTTTGGCAAAGAAGTCCGCCGTCGTATATTAATAGGTACCTATGTTCTCTCCGCTGGTTATTACGATGCATATTATGGCAAGGCACAATTAATCAGAGATGCTCTCAAAGAAGAATTTAACAAAACATTTAACAAGGTGGATCTCATTGCGACCCCTACCACTCCCGACACTGCTTGGAAAATTGGCGAAAAAAGCGATCCGCTTTCTGCATATTTGGCAGATATTTTTACCGTCACAGCAAATATTCTAGGGATTCCAGCTATTTCTTTACCTTCAGGATTTATAGAAACAGAGGATAAAAAACTACCGCTTGGTATTCAATTTATGGCGCCTCACGGAGCTGAGGATTTGCTTTTTGACGTAGGCAAAGTGTTTGAAGCAATAAAGGATAATTAATTTGTGATATAATTTAATATATATGGAAACGGCAAATCAAAATGATATTTTCGGCGATTCCATTTTCGGTTCCAGTTATTTAAACCCCGAATATTTGTTTGACAAGATCACATTTTATATCAAACAGTTTTTTCTTTACATTACAAGCGAACAAGCCACAAACGTATGGAAGACCGTCCTCTTCATTTTTTCCATGTTCTTTTTGACGATAATTTGCTATGTGGTAATCCGCATGTTTGAAATCAGGGCCAAGGAGCACAAGCACTTACATCATGAGATTGACGAATATGCGCGCAATAAAGCCGAGTATGAAAAAAGATTGCGTGAAGAAGTCGGAGGTTCGAAAAACGTGCACTGGGGCTTGGTTCTCAACTATCTTTTTTCCCAGCACAAGAGCGACTGGAAGCTCGCGATTATCGAAGCGGATGCCATGCTCGAAGGACTCCTGGAACAGATGGGCTTTCAGGGCGATACTCTGGGTGATAGGTTAAAATCGGCCAATCAGGAAAATTTTCCGCAACTGACTACCGCCTGGGAGGTTCACACCATCCGGAATAAAATTGCGCACGAAGGTCTGGCTTTTGAACTTTCACAACATGAAGCTAAAAGGGTAATTGCCTTATATGAACAGATTTTCCACGGATACGGCTATATTTAAATCTAATAGTTGCGGGGTCACGAATCGAACGTGAGTCTTAAGGTTATGAGCCTTACGAGATGCCTCTTCTCTACCCCGCTATGAGCCTATTTTATAATAGATTGTTAAAATACGCAAGTTGGTTTTTTTAACGAACCAATGATATAATGTCATATATGTCTAAATATGAGTTAAAAGTAAAAGCCCGAGTCATGAGAAAGGAAGGAATTCCAATTAATGAAATTAAAAACCGACTTGGGATTTCTAAAAGTACAGTTAGTTTTTGGTGTGGAGATATAGTTCTAACAGAAGCCCAATATAAAAAAATCAAAAAAGAACATATTTTAAAGACACAAAAAGGTAGATTTATTGGTGCTCAAATGAACAAAAATAAAAGACTTGATGCCATTAAACTGGCTGATATTTGGGGTAGAAAGATGATTAAAAAAATCTCTAAAAGGGAACTGTTGTTGATTGCTACTGCTTTATATTGGAGTGAAGGCTCAAAGAGTGCCAGTACCTCGGGTTTTATATTTGTAAATTCAGATCCAGAAATGATACTTTTAATGAAGTTATTTCTTCAAAATGTTTTAAATATACCACTTGAGGATATTGTTTGCTCAATTCAAATAAATAGAATTCACAAAAAAAGAATAAATAAGGTCTTGAATTTTTGGAAAAAACTGCTACACTTGCGTAATAGCCAGTTTAGAAAGCCTTATTATGTAAATACAAAACTTAGTAAGGTGTACGATAATTATGAAAATTATTATGGTATATGCAGGTTAGTTGTTAGAAGAGGAATGAATCTGAAATATAGAATGCTTGGTTTAATTAAAGCAGCAAAAGATGATATTTTGCCGGTGTAGTTTAATGGTAAAACGGGGGACTCATAAGCCCCAGTCAGTGGTCCGATTCCACTCTCCGGCACCAAAAGCAATAATCTCTTTGAGATTATATGATTTTATGTATAATGGTAATGTTTGCGATTGTAGCTGTTTTGGCTAGCTCAAAACTTACATTTGCAAACCGAAGATGTTAGTTGATGTTTTTAAAAGAAAATTGCGGTCGTAGCTCAACTGGTTAGAGCACTCGCCTGTCACGCGAGAGGTTGGCGGTTCAAATCCGCTCGGCCGCGCATCGATTTTGACCTAGTAAATACTACATAAAAAGTTCACGGGTGTATTGGATTTAAACTATGGTATTATTAACAATATGATTTTTGAATGGGCTGTTCATAAAAAATTATTCAGAAATATAAACCACGCCATTTGGTTTATGATGAGTGTATATATACTTTTGCTTATTATCGCTTATTATTTTTATCCCAATTCCACAATAATTATTCTCTTTCCGATTACCATTCACTTTGTTGCCTTTTTACAATCAATTTATACATATGTAAAGAAAATTTCTAGTGAAACAATAACCAGGGATTGCATTTGGTGGAACTTATTCATGTTTTTAATTTATATGTTTTTATTTTTTATAATAAATTTATTTTAAATCCGTATGCGTCTTCGCCAGGAAATTTTTGCAAAAAAGGCGAAAATATAGTAATCTTTACTATGTTTTGACGTCGTTCGGATATTGTATAAATAAATTTATACATACTTCTCTCTAGTCAAAACAAACTAGTATGTTTAGGTAGGTTTTGCCGTTATAGCTCAGGCAGTAGAGCATCGTCTTGGTAAGACGAAGGTCATCAGTGCAAATCTGATTAACGGCTCCTTGGGGAAACCTGCCCCGATCGCCTGCTCGACAAAATCTCGCATCGGCGATTCCGGCTCCGCCGGATTAGGGCAAAAACAAAGCAGTTTGTTTTTGCCACCTTAGCTCAGTTGGTAGAGCACCACTTTCGTAAAGTGGGGGTCCTCGGTTCAATCCCGAGAGGTGGCTCATGGCTGGACAAGATACGAATGAAATCAAAAAAGAAATAGAAAAACTGGAAGCATTAATGCAAAGTCCTCTATTTTGGGACGATAAAGTAAGAGCGCAGAATGTTTTGAAAGAATTGGCGTTGATGAAAGAAAAAAAAGAAGGGATAGGCAGATACGACCGGGGCAACGCCATCGTCACCATAGTTTCCGGCGCCGGCGGGAACGATGCGGAAGATTTTTCCCGGATGCTTTTTGAAATGTATTTGAAGTTCGCCAATAAAAAAAACTGGAGCACGGGCGTGGTTCATGAAAACAAGAATGACCACGGCGGTTACCGGAATGTCTCTTTTGAAATTGCAGGTAAAGACGTTTACGGAACTTTGAAAAACGAAGCCGGTGTGCACCGCCTGGTGCGCATTTCGCCTTTCAACGCGAAAAAATTGCGCCACACCTCCTTTTCCCTGGTGGAAGTCCTGCCGAAATTCTCCAAACTGGAGGAAAAAGACGTAATCCTCCCGCCGGAGGACTTGAAAATAGAATTTTCCCGCGCCGGCGGACCCGGGGGGCAAAATGTGAACAAACGGGAAACGGCCGTGCGAATAGTTCACGTGCCGACGAATATTTCCGCGCATGTTTCCACCGAACGCTCACAGGAGCAGAACCGGGAGCTGGCTTTGTCTATTCTTCGAGCCAAAATTTTCAAAAAAGCCGAAGCCGAAAAAAAAGATATTGAAGAGAGCATGAAATCGACCAAAAATACTGAAATTGAGTGGGGTAACCAGATTCGCTCGTATGTGCTTCACCCTTATAAAATGGTCAAAGACCACCGCACCGGCGCGGAAACCTCCGATATTGACGGGGTTTTAAACGGGGAGCTGGATCTTTTCATTGAGGCGGAGCGGGGTTTATGACCCTTCATGTAGAATAATTCAGGGTCATGGTGAGTAAGTCCGAACCATGATATAATAGAAAAAGGATGATTTATTTCAACAATGTTTCAAAGATTTATAAGGACGCGACCGCGCTGGAAGATGTCACTTTTACGGTAGAAACGGGCGAATTTGTTTCCGTCGTCGGGCATTCCGGCGCCGGCAAGACCACTTTAGTTAAAATGATTCTAGCGGATGAAAATCCGACTGGCGGTACTGTTTTTTTTGAGTCAATCGACGTGCATAAGCTGAAAAATCACGACCTGACCAAGCTCCGCCGCCGTATCGGCGTGGTGTTTCAGGACTACAAACTGCTTTCCAACAAAACCGCCTACGAAAATATCGCTTTTGCCATGGAGGCCGTCGGCAAGACGGACGAAGAAATAAAAAACGACGTCCCGCATGTGCTGGAGCTGGTGGATCTTTCCCACCGGGTTTCCCATTTTCCGAATCAGATGTCCGGTGGAGAGCAACAGCGCCTGGCGATAGCCCGCGCCATCATCAACCAGCCCGAGCTTATAATCGCCGACGAGCCGACGGGGAATCTGGACCCAGTCAATACGCACGAGGTAGTTCAAATTTTTAAAAAGATAAACGACCTCGGCACGACGGTGATTTTGACAACCCACAATCGCGGAGTCATTGAGTCGGTCGGGAAAAGAATCATTACGATGGAAAATGGGAAAATTATAAGGGATACTAAACACAACAAGTAAGTGCTACAATCACAAATATGGCCATAACCGTCTTAAAAAGAATTATAAAAACAGGATTTCTGAACTTCAAGAGAGGCGGGCTGGTTTCTTGGGCGGCCGTTATGGTCGTCACAATCACTCTTTCGGTTATTACCGCGATTATTCTCCTGCAGGCCGTTTTGCATTTTTCTCTGGCTCAGATAGAAAACAAAGTTGACGTCACGATTTATTTCACCGTGGACGCTCCCGAGGACAAAATCCTGCTTTTGAAATCTTCCCTGGAAAAACTGCCCGAGGTGGCGCAGGTGTCCTATACCAGCGCGAATGAAGCTCTGGCACTTTTCCGCGAACGCCACCAGAACGATTATCCGACGATTCAGGCCTTGGACGAAATAGACGATAATCCGCTCGGTGCCTACCTTAACGTCAAAGCCAAGGAGGTTTCCCAGTACGAAAGCATCGCGAATTTTATGAAGTCCGACAATACGCTTGTTTTGGGGTCGGCTTCCATTATCGACAAAGTTAATTATCATCAAAATAAACTGGTTATCGACCGGTTGAACACAATAATATCCGGCGCGCAGCAGCTCGGTTTTCTCATCACCCTGCTTTTGGTGATTATTTCCATTATTGTCACTTTTAATACTATCAGGCTGACCATTTTCATATCCAAAGAAGAAATCGGCGTGATGCGTTTGGTCGGCGCCTCTAAAATGCACGTGCGCGGGCCTTTCATGGTCGAGGGGGTTATTTACGGTGTTATCGCGACGGCGGTCACAATGCTTCTTTTCTGGCCGGCTACCGTCTGGCTCGGGCGCAATATGACCAATTTTCTCGGAATCAATATGTACAGCTATTATCTTTCGAGCTTCTTCCAGATTTCCGCGATCCTTTTATTATCAGGCATAATTCTGGGGATAATTTCCAGTTTTCTGGCGGTCAGAAAATATTTGAATAAATAACATGGCTGCCAAAAAAGCAACAAAATATATTTTCGTGGTGGGGGGAGTGATGTCTTCTGTGGGCAAGGGAATTGCCGCCGCTTCCGTCGGAAAAATATTGCAATCCCGCGGTTATCATGTTACCAATCTGAAAGCCGATATGTATGTCAACATCGATGCGGGCACTATCCGTCCCGCCGAACATGGGGAAGTTTTTGTTGGAGAAGACGGCGTTGAAGCTGATCAAGATCTCGGAAATTACGAGCGTTTTACTAATCAAACCAGCACTCGCGAGAATTATATTACGACCGGGCAGGTATACGCGGAAGTTATAAGACGAGAACGCAATTTGGAATATGGGGGAGAAGATGTGGAGGTTTATCCCGACATACCCAAGGAGATAATCAGGCGCATCGAAGCTTGTCAGGAAAAAAATAAATCGGAAATTACAATCATAGAATACGGCGGAACCGTAGGGGAGTATCAGCTTTTCCCTTTTTTAGAGGCGGCGAGAATGATGAAGTCAAAAAGACCCGCCGATGTTTTTATTATTTTGATAAGTTATCTGCCGACTCCGCCGCTTTTGGGCGAGCAGAAATCAAAACCGACCCAGCACGCCGTTACCGATCTTTACTCCGTCGGTTTATATCCGGATTTCGTAATTTGCCGGGCCGACCATCCGGCCACTTTGGATATCAAGCGGACCATCAGCAATGTGTGCAGTTTGCCGATTGAGAGGATAATTTCAGCGCCCGATGTTTATTCCATTTACGACGTGCCGGTTAACTTTGAGAAAGAGAATTTTGGCAATACGCTCCTTAAGATAATCGGCCTGCCGCCGAAGCGGAAAGATCTTGCCGATTGGACTGCTTTGGCCGGGAAGATAAAAAAGATAAACAAGGAGGTGAAAATCGGCATCGTGGGCAAGTATTTCAACTTCAAGTCATGCAAAGACACATATATTTCAGTGATTGAATCAGTGAATCACGCGGCTTGGTCTTTGGGTTATAAGCCGAATATTTTATGGATTGATACGGAAAAGTACGAGAAAGATAAAAGCAAACTAAAGGAGCTGGACGATCTCGATGGCATTATCGTTCCGGGCGGATTCGGCAAAAGGGGAACCGAAGGGATGATGCTGGCGGCCGACTACACCCGGGTAAACAAGATCCCGTATTTCGGCTTGTGTTTCGGTATGCAGATACTGACGATCGCCTATGCTCGCAATGTCCTAGGTCTTCATGGCGCCAATTCGGCGGAAATGGATTCTTTAACAAAATATCCGGTTATCGCTACTATGGCCGACCAGGTTGAAAAGATAAAAAACAAAAATTATGGAGGAACAATGCGCTTGGGCACCTATCCAGCAAATTTGAAAAAGGGAAGTATCGCGGAGAGAGCTTACGGAGTTTCTAAAATTTCCGAGCGTCACCGCCACCGCTATGAAGTAAATCCGGAATACATAGAAAAACTCGAAGCAGCCGGTTTGGTATTTTCTGGCAGATCTCCGAGTGGGATTTTAATGGAGATAGCCGAATTGCCGAAAGACAAACATCCGTTTTATTTGGGAACTCAATTTCATCCTGAATTCAAGTCGCGCCCGCTCCGCCCGCATCCGCTTTTTACCGCTTTTCTAAAGGCCTGTATCGGCAGGAAAAAATTTTAAAACATGAGTCACGAAGATGCTCCCACAAAGCGTAATGTTGGCCCTATCCCAGAGCGAGGAGTACTGGAAGCAAAAGTCGCGACTCTGAGGAATATAGTGGTCAGGGATTGCTACGAAACGGCAGAGAAGTTGCATATGCCGGATGCTATGAATCGTGCCGAAGACTTTGCACAGGAAGCGATGATGATCGCGCTTACAAAATTAGATCAATATCCTGACAGTGGGATGACGTTTCCGACTTGGGTAAAAAAAATCGCTATCAATCTTGTAGAAGGTGCTGCTGCGAGGAAAGAAAATAGGGTTACGGACCAAGGAGAATGGGATCCTAATGATACTATAGGAGAATCGCACGAGTGGCGTAGTATTCACAAAGTGGATGGTGAAGAAATGTTTGCAATTTTGGAAGGAGAAGATGCTCGTATCGCAGATCTGTTATTCCGCCAAGGATTGAATTGGCAAGAAGCGGCCGCAGCGATGAACTTGAAAACAGACACGTTTAAAAACAAGCTCTATCGTCTCACTAAAAAAATCAGGGAGAAGTTTCCAGATTATCGCTGATGCGACTTGCTGGGAGACTTGGATTCGAACCAAGATAACATCCTCCAGAGGGATGTGTCCTACCATTAGACGATCTCCCAATGGTTATTCATACAATAATACAAAAAAGTGTTTTTATCAAATTTGGTGTTAAAAAAGTTCCTACCCCCACCACACGGCCAGCTGGTGAAATCTGATATAATGAACAAACTATGAGTTTGGACAATGTTTTTGATGTTGTTTATAACATTAAAGATTTTTTCAAAAAAAGGAAAAGTTCTAGGTTTTACATTGAAAAAAAGTTTTTTAAGAACGATAAGACCTCTGTTTTAAAAATAATTATTTCACCAAGAGGGGATAGTGTACCCCCGACGGATAAGATCTTATTCAGAAGACTTTGTAAAAAAGGATATTCATGTCTCTATTATTGCATATCCGGCTCTGTGCTTTCGCCCGATGTGAGTGAAACTATAAGATATTTTAATCTAGTCAAAGACAAAATCAGGTCTGATATTGTTGAGCTTAAAACCAGACACAATTTTGAAAAAATTGACATTATCAGCTCGAGTCTTGGTGCGGTAAGTGTTTGTTTGGTTGCCAACAACAATGAGGATATTGATAATATATTTTT
>LCGX01000006.1 GCA_001000035.1 Candidatus Nomurabacteria bacterium GW2011_GWF2_43_8 | reverse complement strand
AAAGCGTGGCCAAACTCGCCGTTAAAAGAAATTTATTGAGACGTTTGGGGTACAAAGCGCTGGAAAAATACATCGCCGGTTTCCCGGCCGGCCTTCGGGGCGTTTTTGTGTTTAAAAAGTATCAAAATGATGTTTTAACGCTTGAAAATGAAATTAAAACCGCACTTGCTAAAATTAATTGATTTCTACCGGAAATATATTTCTGTTTTTAAAAGGCCAAGCTGTGTTTTTTACCCGACTTGTTCGGAATACACCAAACAGGCCATAAAGAAATACGGAACGTTGAAGGGGACATATCTGGGATTTTTGCGTGTCCTGCGCTGCCATCCGTGGCAAAAAAATCACATCGATCCGTTGCTCTGATTTTTAATTATTTTTATACCAGCTTCGTAATAAATTTTGCTAAAAATTTTACTTCGGGGTAGAATGGGAAAATGCTCGGAAACATTTGGAATCTTGTCTTATATCAGCCGTTACTGAACGCCCTGGCTGTTTTGGTGTCTGTTATACCCAACGGAGACGTTGGTATTGCTGTCGTGGTTCTTACTATAATAGTCAAACTGATTCTCCTGCCGCTTTCCCATAAATCCATAGAAAGCCAGGCTCGGATGAATATTTTGACCCCCGAATTGAATAAAATAAAAGCAAGCGGGGCGAGTAAAGAAGAGCAGGCCCGGCTGACTTTTGATCTTTATAAAAAAAACAAAACCAATCCGTTTTCCGGATGTCTTTTGGTTTTAATCCAAATCCCGATTATTTTCGCTTTGTACTACGTTTTTTTAAAGGGAATAAATTTTGAAGGCAGCGTCCTTTATTCTTTTATTCCAACTCCCGGGACCCACAACATGGTCTTTTTGGGCCTCATCGACATAACAAGCAAAAGCGCCCTTTTGGCGATTTTGGCCGGCGTTTCCCAATACCTGCAGGCGCACTTTATGCCCAAGCCGGCACCTTCCCCAACCACTCCTGGCACCGGCAGTTCTTTTCAGGAAAGTTTTACCAAAAGCATGAGTGTGCAGATGAAATATATTTTTCCATTCATTGTCGCCTTCATCGCTTATAGCATTTCCGGCGCGGTTGCCCTATACTGGATTACCAGCAACCTTTTTATGGTTGGCCAGCAGATATACATCAAAAAGAAAGAATTTACCCCTGTAACCAAATAAATTTTATGGATAAGAACGAAATTCAAAAATTAATTGAAGAGTTGATTAAAAAAACCACCCTGGAGTTGAGTAGTATTTCTGTTATTGAAGACGGTCCCAATAATATTTGGATTTCGGCGGAAGTGAAAGAACCGCATTTTTTCATTTCGCGCGACGGCGAAGGTTTGCATGCCTTGAATCATCTTGTCCACAGGATTATTGAGACGAAAAAAGGCGGGATAGAATCCGGCCCCAGCATTCTCGTCGATGTAAACGGTTTTCAGAAAAAACATATCGAAAATGTCCGCGCCGTAGCTCATATGATGTCGGAGAGGGCCCGTTATTTCAAATCAAATATAGAAGTTGATCCGATGTCGGCTTTTGAACGCCGGATCGTTCATGAATTTTTGTCCGATGCGGTTGATTTGAAAACCGAATCGGTAGGCACCGGGCGCTCCCGCCGCGTGGTGATAAAATACATTGGCGCTATTTAAGTTCCAACTCCCAAAGAAAAGAATCTTTTTTGTTCACAAAAAATAAATAATTCTCTCCCTCGTCCATCATGAGCTTGGTGCTGTCAATTTCTTCTCCGCTTATCGCCGCCGGATCGGCAATGATGGTGGCATTCCCGGTTTCGATGTCTATCTTCCAAATTTGGTCCGAAAAAGATACTTCTCCTTGATACCAGGCATCCGGGTATTGTCCGGTACCGATTGATTTCGGCGCTCCGCAATAAATGACGTCGCTTTCTTTGCCCCAAACGCATTTTTCCGGCAAGGTTCTGATTTGGATAGAGTCCAAAACTTTCGTGTCTGTGTGGTAAAGGTTGAGTGACAAACTGTCGTTGCCATAAAGGACCAATTTCCCATTGGGGCTGGAAAGAGTGGTTAACCCGTTTACCCGTCCGATGATTTTATTGAAATTTTTTCCGCTTGGATCCATGGCGTACATATATCCCGGGATGCCGGAAGAAGGTTTGGTCGTGAAGGTGATCATTTTACTGCTCGGCCAAAGAGAAAGCCATTCAGTGAACGGCGAATCGAAAACCTGCGCTTTCTTATTGCTCGTCAAGTTGAGAGTTGTGCCTACTATATTGTCTCCGACATTGAAAAGATAAATTATGCTTCCTGTATCGGGCGACAAACTCACATCTTTTATATTTTCCGGCAGGAAAACCCCTTTTATTTCGTTATTTTCGGCTGTGTCCCCTCCTATATATTCTTTCGGAAGGCCGGCGACAAAGGTTTCAATTGTCCGGCCGTCCGTTTTTAGGTATCTCATAACGACGGACTGCCCTTTGTTGCCGAAGAATGCTTCGTATACTTTTGGTATTATAGTTGAAGAGAATTTTCTCTCTTCTATTTTGTCCGTAAAAGTTTGATAAATATTCCCCGTTGCCCGGTCGACGTATCTTAAAGCCGGCATAAATTCGGTGGCCGGCGGGGTTGGCTTGGATGTTTTTGTTGTTTGATTTACCGAAACATACATTGCCGTTTTTGTTTTTTGGCCGACGACGCCATCGGCAATCAATCCATGATCATTTTGCCACTGCTTAATTATGGTAATCATTTCCTCATCAAAAACACCATCAAGCTCTAATTCAAGAGTAAGCGTATTTTTCAAAAATTTTTGGAGTTCTTTTACCGCCTCGCCCGCGCTTCCGCTTTTAAGAGTGACCGTGCCGAAATTGTAAGTTATGGCAGGGCTGATTGCCGATGTTTCTGTCGGTACTGGCATATCTTTTAATCTTTCTTTCATAAACACCGTGAAGCCGGCTATTTCCAAGCTTGAGATTTTTTTTAATTTTAGATTTGTTTNNNNGGAGTTGTGGCTGGTGGCGGAGATGTGGTGCTTGTTCCGAAAGGGTTAAACTGCGAAATAAAATTATTCAGACCCCCCGTGTCTTCTCCGGGCGCGATCGTGCTTGGGCGGGTGTAAAAGAATATGGAAACCACAACCATAACAACGACCAGGATTATTATTAAAAGTATAAAATTTCTTTTTATCATAAAATTATCCTATATTTTTTTTACATATTTTATCCTTCCTTTAAACTGGTCGGAATTCAAAGATCTGACAGCTACCCCTCCTTGACCTTGAGCATCTATTACCTGTCCATTGCCTATATACATAACAACATGGCCCCACTTTTCTTTATTTTCACCTTGTCTCCACCCGAGCAAATCTCCAATTTTTAGCGGTGTGTCATTTACCATTGTTCCATCTGCACTGATACTAACGATAGTAGTACTCCCTCCTCCGAATATGCCAGCAGTAGTGCCGCCTGGGTTTCCCAGTCCTGCACAAACGTATACTTGACTTACATAGGAAGAACAGTCAACATATGCCGTTCCTCCGCTTGTGGTATTTCTTTTGCTCATATCATAAGCTGAATGACCTATATAAGATTGGGCTATTGCAGTAAGCGCTGCGCCTCCACCCCCCTTAGGGCAATTAATGCCAGCACTTCGGAGTTCGGCCGGTGCCGTTGCTTCATTAAGGGGCGTTGTTCCTTCACCTCCAAGATCTACCACCACCGTTGCCGTTTTTAGGCTCTTCAGATCAGTGTTAAGCAGGTCAGGATTTATTGTGTTAAGAAGTGTGTAAGCGCCGAGGGCCAGAAGAAGCCCGAAAATCGCATTTGTGATTCTTTTTCTGCCTTCTTCCTTGCTTGATATGAGCTCGGTCGTCATATATTCGATTCCACCCATCACAATCATTATCACAGCCAAGACGGCGCAAATACCGATGAATATTCGGAGCATTATGTTAAGATATTCACCCAGTTTGGAATTTTCTTTGTCATTACTCGCTGGGTCAAAATATTTTAGCTCTCCATTTTCACACCCCGGCGTTTTATTATCGCACGGCAACGGGGTTAGAAGTTTGTATCTTGTATCTGGAGTAGAAGGTGTCCCCGGCGTTGTTCCACTTTCCATCGCTTTTCGCTCGGCTTCGAATTCCGCCAGCGTGGATTGTTTCCAGGTTATATACGAAGGGTTTTTGTTGCAGGTATCGTGCGTGGTACGCACAATTACGGCTGTTGGGTAAGGATCATAATACCTACAGGTTCCAAGTGCTGTATCTTTTTCCGCCAAAGCTTTTTGTTCGGCCTGAAATTCTGCCAACGTGGATTCTTTCCAATTTATATATACCGGTTTTGCTTTACAAGTATCATATGTGTTGCGTTCAAGTATAGTGGTGCTACTCGAAGATTCACGATATCTACAAGTTCCGTTTGGAGGATTAGTACCTTGCGCATTTATATCTGCCACCGGGCTCAATATGCCCGTTGATATAACTAGTATTAAAATATATGGCAAAAATTTTTTCATTTCAAATTAAAATTCCACACTGATTTCTTTGCTAGCGGTTTCGAAAAGTTTGTATTTATTGTTAATTTCCAGCTTTATTATCGATGTTCCGGAAACGCCGGTCTGCACAGTAAGCGGCATCAGATTTTTTCTGATGCCCAAAATGTCCACCGAACTGCCGTTGATGGACCAGTTCCAAATAAGCGACGGAATCCTTATATCTTTAGGCGATATGAAATACGGAGACGCTTCTATTATCTCGTCTCCCAATATTGTATGTCCGTCCGAGAGTGCCTGTTCCCAGACCGTTCCTAAATTGGCGTCATTTTTGTAAAATAGTATCTTCGGCTGGTAGGTCCGGATATTCAGGCTGGCTTCCGACGAGTATTTTTGGTCGGTCGTCGAAGCGATTACGCTGATGGTGTTGGAATCGTCCAAATAATCGTTGGTGAAGAAAAAAGAATTCTTGCCATAGCCGGAACCGTCCTGATTATTGGTATAATCCTTCTTCCAGGCATAAACCATATTTTTAGGATTTACCGTGGTGGAGCCGACCCTGATTTCCGGCATTGCTACGATTTTTACCTCACTGTCGGGTGTCGGCAGGGCTTTGCCCCGGTAAAATGGCGGAACGTAAGAATCGGTCGCCTGCCAAAGGAGTTCCATAACGGCGGGCCTTATCACCACTTTTGTACTTATCGCGCCGTCGGGCAACTCTACAGTAGCTACAACACTCGTTTCCCCGCCCGCCGCCGGAGCGTTCAACAGAAAAGATTTTTTTCCGATTCCCGACAGAACGTTTTTGCCGTTCACGGACCAGGCTATCATGACGCTGTCAAGATTGTTGACATAGCTGTTTAGAGTTATGGTTGTATTTTCATTCGGGGCCGGATTTTCCGGAGCGACATTGACCAAAATACTGCTGGAAGAAGCGGCGTTTGTCTTAAGCGGTAAAATGATTGCAAATAGTGCAAGTAGAATGATTGAAGTTATTAAAAAAAGTCTCGATTTCATATTTTAATTATACCATTTTTTATTTTTTTTCTGCCAAACTTGCCGCTTCTTGCTCCTGTTTGGCTTTTTTGTTGAGCAGTATCTGCGAAGGATCGGAAGTAATTATCTGATCCTCGGTGTAAGAAGCGACGATTTTTATGGCGACATGCTTTAATCCGGCGAAGAATATCCCTTCCCCCACTCCAGACTCCAAAAGCAGATATTTTTCCTCGTCGGTGAGGTTGAAGGTTTGTTGTAATAAATCAATAGTGGTCGGCGATTGTTTAAGAAGAAGCTGGATGGAAGAGTTGGTGATTATCGGAACTCCGTAAGAAGATTTCATAAAGTCGGCCGCGTCCTGGGTAATGGTGGAAAGCCCCAGATAATATTTTCTGCCTCTTTTGGCGATTGAATAGAGGAACGATGCCGTATCTTCCGATTTCATCATCCACCAGGCCTCATCCACTACCAGGAGGCGTTTTTTCAGATTTTTGCGTATCGTGTTCCAGATATAATGCATGACGATGTACATCGCGACCGGTTTTAATTCGTCTTCCATGTCGCGGACGGAAAAGACGACGAATTTTTTATTGATATCCACGTTGGACGGCTTATTCAGAAAAGTCGCCCAGGATCCGCGCGTATATTTCACCAGCCGGGCGACGATCGAATCGCTTCCGTCCATTCCCGAGAGCACCATTTCAAAATCGGAAAGAAGCGGGGGCTCGATGTTCGAAAAATCCAATTCCGGAGTGATGTCTTTTATCGCGTAGGTCTCGGAAATGGCCCGATCCACCATCGAGTCCTCTTCCGGGGAGAGTCCGCCCAGCATCAGCCGAAAAAGCCCGACCAAATTAATGATGTTTGAACGCAGAAGGTCCTCGTTTGTTTCATCCTCGCGCGGAATCGGCAAGTCAAAAGGGTTGATGTGGTGGTCAGAGGAGAGCGAAATATTGAAATATCGCCCGCCCACGGTTTCCGACAGGAATTCGTATTCTCTTTCCGGGTCTATCACGATGACGTCCGTGTCGAACATCAGCGAGCGCAGAATTTCCAGTTTGGTCGCGTATGATTTTCCCGAACCGGACTTGGCGAACGTCACCGAGTTGTAATTTTCCAGGGAAAACCGGTCAAAAATCACCAAACTGGAATTGTGCCGGTTGATGCCGTAAAGAATGCCTTTGTCGGAGGTTAGGTCGAAGGAAATGAACGGGAAAACGCTGGAAAGCGGCTCGGAATTCAGCTTTTGGTGGATATTGAGCAGGTCTGTGTTTATCGGGATAACGCTCTTGAAACCCTCTTCTTGCTGGAAAAGCGCCGGCTTGATGTAGATGAGCTTTGATTCGAGCATTGATTTCACTTCGTTTTCCGTCTTGAAGAGCTCCATCTCGTTGTCGGCGTAAATGGTAATGTAAATGCCAACGTCGAACATTTTTTCCTGCGCCTGGATCAGATTGTCGCGCAACCCCTCCAGGTCCTGGTAAGCGGTATCGAGCATTGGGTCACGCACCATTCCTTTCGCTTCGCGCACGGAGATCTGGCTCTGCACCTCCGCGACTTTTTTTTGGAATTGCCGGAGCATGAGCGAGGTATCGATCGGGTGGATAAAAATGGAAATGTCAAAAACTTTATCCAAATTGATTATCGGGGAGAACCAATTGTCCGTCAAGAATCTCGGATAGGATATTATGAAAAAAGTGCGCGCGATTTTGTCGCCCAGGTTGATGGACTTGGATTCGATTTTTAGAGCGGACGGCGCGATGACATCTTGAAGCTCCAAAGTGGCGGATTCGTAGATTTCTTCCGGCAAGACCGGGAGCGTGGAAGCCCGCGCCTCTCCTCCGACAGCCACTCTTTGTTTTCCGAGTAATTTTTTGAAAAATTCCATCATATTTTTATTCCAACTTAATTTTCCCTTCTATCTCTCCCGGGTTGAAAACTTTGTAAAATACTTCCACTACCTCTTCGGTGCCCAATTGAGCTGAATTTATTCCGCAACGGGAAAGCCCCTGTTGGATAACGGCTACTCTTTCTTCCAGTTGGGACCGCTTTTCCTCAAAATCCACCTGGTGCGCGGCCCGCGCCTCTTCTTTGCTCTTTCTCCCGAATAATTTTTGGAATATTCCGGAGTCCGACTGGAGAGTCGTATGGGTATAAGGCACTACCAGGAAGAAACTTTTTGTCATTATACTGACCGATTCGGTGAAATTCCGAATGAATTCTATATATTCCCGGGTCTGAAGCTTCAAAAGCGGTTCGTTCTGAACTTTTATTCTATTTTCCAACAAAAGCAGATAAGGTCGGATGTCCAAACGGCGGGATTGGACGGATATCTGGACGGAAAAATCCAGGGTGTTGAGAAAATTCTGGAATTGCAATATCGTTGCCCGCTGTTCATCATCCGATTTTAAGGATAGGTTAACCGAGTTGGCGAGCACAATAGCCCGGAGCTCGCCGTTTTTCAGCGCGATTATCCCGTCGCGCACTTCTTTGATCGGCGTAAATTCTTGTGTTGCTTTTGCTTTTAAGGCCATAATGTTTTATTGCGTGCTGTTTTTATTTTTGCTTAAATCCAATACATTCAAGCTCCAAGCCAGATCCCGGAGCCTTTCCCCGCTCAATTTCGTCCCCAATTCCCCGATCGCTTGATTCTTGTTTTCCCGGGCGATTCGCATCTTCTCGTTCATGACTTTGTCTGCGTGCTTTTTCCAGATATAAAGCTTGCTCTGCATAAAGAATTTAAATCCAGATTCTATCATATTGATAAAGGGCTTGTTATTCGGCCGGTAAAAAGTTAACGCCAAGACGAATCCGGCGATAGCTAGAATTGGTATCGCTCCCAACAGGAGACCCAGCAGTTTGTAAAATATGAAGCATAGGCCCGCTCCGCCCGCCAAATAAACAAATTGCCGGAAAGTGAAAGGGCCGAAAATCTTATCTTCTATGTCTAAAAATTGTGGAACTTTAAATTGCATAAATATTATTTTTAACTTACTCGGGCAGCTCTCTGTACGGGTCTACGGTGATATCCGGTATCTTTGGTTTTACGCTCGCCTGGGTCGGTATGTTGGGCTTGGCGATGCTGTCCGGAGAATGTTCTGTCTTTACTATCGGGGCTTGGACGGGAGCGGACAACTTTTGCACTAAAATCGGGTGTATTTCTTCCTTGGGTTTTTCTATTAGTTCCGGTTTTTCTATTTTTTTTAATATTTCTTCCCTGTTTTCTGTCACTTTTCCATTATTTGGATTTGGAATAGGACTGGGCTCGACAAAACTAATACCGGCTTTACTTAACACTTGCGCATTTTTGGTATCTTCCTCGGTGTTAAGAGGCGTTAATTTTATCTCTGCTTCATTAATTTCTGTTAATTTTTCTTCACCCTCTCCCTCACCTGAACCATCACTTGATTCTTCATATGCCTCCTTCAATTTTTCTCGAATTCCGCTTAAAATTTCTTGATTTACATCTACCACAATACTATCCACTTTTTCTTCGCTTATCTTTAAACGGTTTTTTAACTCTTCGGAATATTTGTCCGGGTGCGTTAAACCCAGCATCATCAACATTGTTTCCGTTTGGAAAATACCCATTTGTTCGATGTTCATTCCGTATTTTTTTCCTACAATAAGAAATTTATCGTTTAATTTAGGATCAGCCAAAAGCTTTCTTACCTCTTCGGGTATTTTTTTCATCTGTTCTTTTATTATTTTTTCTGTTTCTGGATCCATTTGTTTTTTTATTTATTAATTAACTATGGGCGTGGCGCTCCGCCTCCATGTCCTCCGCCTCCCGTTGCTGGTGGAGTGGTTGGTGTGGTAGTAGAAGCAGCAGCAGCTTGAGCTTTTGCAAGTGCTGCCATTACTTGCGCCATAGTTTGTTGCTCTTGTTGTGTCTTTACATCCTTTCTTATTTTATTTGCTGCAATCCTGTTAGACATGGTCCATTTTTCTTTTCTATCAGCATATTCTTTTCTTCTAGTGGTGTTCATATGTAATGCTGCAATTTTAGCATCTTTGAGCGTCATACCTCCGCCCGTCAAAGCTGCGTGGTGCTGCAATCTTTCTACCCCAGTCATTTGCATTCCCCCAGCATCCATCTGACCTAAAATCCTATTCGCTTGGTCGGTCGTCATACCCCCTTTTGTCATTTTAGCTATTCCATAATCACTCGTATCTAGTCGTTTATTTGCAAATTCTTCCTCCCTTTTTACTTTTTCTTCCCTAGCTTTGGCAAAACCTCCTTCTTGGGCCTTGCCCAAATTCATACCCGTCATTCCAGCCAAATTCTTTCCCCCAATTTTTACTCCCCGAGCATCAAAACTACTTGAAGCAACTCCACTTAATCTATTTGATATAAATTTACCAAATCCACTTTTCGCCGCCCAATCTCTCATTCTATTACCTTCCGCTAAATTAGCCGCTCCACGGCCAATGGTTCCCCGAAGAGCCATTGCTGTTCCTCCAAGAGCTAGCGCTCCAGCTCCTGCCGTTAAGCCGCCCAATGCAAGTTTACCTACCGTGGCAGCTCCTTTAGTTAATGTTTCTCCAAATTGCCCCGATCCGGCTTTTGCCAGTTTTACTGATTTCAGGAGAAGAATTAAAATCAACATTGTCGGCAGGATTATTCCCAGCAACATTTTTATTACCCCGGCCGCATCTTTTTCTCCAGGCGCACTCGGTTTTACCAAGACGTCAAAAATATTTGAACTAATCAATAAAAATATGAAATACAAGAAAAACATAAAAGCCGGCGCCATAAATGATGCTGTAATTAGGCGCTTGAGCCAGCCATCCCAACCCCAGTCTCCTATGCGTTTCATTTGTGGTATCGTCCAAGACATAAAAGCAAAAGGAGAGGCAATAATTAGAATCCAAAGTTCAATTAACCGGCCGACAAAACTTATGCCTGATATAAAAAGAGCGTATATCGTAAAGCCCATAATAAACCCGGCGAGTAGAATAACAGAGAGTATTATTCCTAAGGGTAATTTGTCCGCCACTCCTTTGTACTCACCATTTACATATATTTTTTTTACCTCGTCAAAAAACGGCTGTTGTAATTTAGTAGTAGGATCAAAAGCGGCCACCATACCCCCCGCGACATCTTTTTCTCCCGCAACCGACGCGTAATCTCTTGGTTGTCCATTCACCTTGGTATCAACCTGGAGCTTGTTGTAAAAAACCAGTGCTAAAATATTTGAAGAATCAATAATTACTTTAGTAAAAAACATAGAGAAATTTATGAGCAGGGCGATTATTATAACGTTTGCTATCATTTTTTTGGCTTCATGTCCGCCCAAATCTAAAATAATTTGTACCGCTATATAAAGCAAGATGAGAATGAAAAAAATATTGGAAAGGTCACGCACAACCATCCATGCTTCAGATACAAAGGTATGGGAAAACAGGGCACTATCTAATGAAACAGATATCATGACATTAAAAAAATATGCCATTTGGTAGAGAAAAAATGCTGGTATATCGTGAAAAATCCAATAAACGATTTGTAAAAAACACCCACTCAAGGAAGAATTCCATAAATCATCACAACCCATATTGATTTGTTTTTCAAACTCTGATTTATCTGCTCCGTCATCTTCTGTTTCAGTTTTTACTTTACCTGAGGGATCAATAATTCCTATGTTTGGTTTTGTGGTAGTCCAATTCCCCGTGCATTTACTTTCTATGGTTTCTGTGACAGTTCCATCGGCAGCAATGCAATATCCGATAGTGGTGTCTGTATCTACGGGATATGCATCCCAGCGTACTTTTGTGCCATAAATTGGGCTGCCGTCCATATCATCACATTGCGTTGATGTCTTTTTTTCCCATGGTTTCTCTTCCCCTTCGCTATTCCTCATTACACAGGTTCCCAATGGTTCTGTCGTGCCTTGCGCCTCCGCTTTTTTTCCAATACCAAAAATTCCGGCAAGGGCGATTAATATAAATCCCAGTACTAAAATTTTATTTTTAGTTTTTGGTTTTAATTTATTTTTTTTCTCTGTAATTATCTCCATTTTTATATCATTTGCTCAAAAATTTAGTACGGGAAAGGGGAAATGCAGGGCGAAATTTTTTTCATTTATGGAACTGTTTGAACATTAATGCTGGTAGTTTGAGCTGGCGAGGATGAATCTTTGATAATGATTGTGGTTTGACCTGGGGCAACACCTGTAATTATTAGGGCGGTATCGGAAATTGCCGCAGTCGCCACACTAGCATTTGGTGGAGTCTCTATAATGTAACCAGCTACACCGCCCGAAATAGTAACGCCGACAGTTTGTCCTACTTCTATTGAAACATCTTGCGGAATGGTAGCTAGGCCACTGGAATTGGTCACGGAAATCGGAATTGTCGCAATTTTGGCTGGGACAGACGAATCTTTTATCACGACTGCGGTTTGTCCTACCCTAAGTCCGGCAACTACCAAACTGGACCCCCCTAAAATCCCCATTGCTATTCCTTGGTTGGGTTCTGTCAACATAATATACGGCTCCTTTCCCCCATATATCATCGCACTCGCTTGGTCATTAACATTAACAGAAATATTGGCCGGAACTATCATTAATTCTCCGGATCCAAATACGGCAATTTGGACACTGGCCTTTTTAGATGGTATAGATGAATCTGCAACTGTGACTGAAGTGTTGCCAGGGACCGAGCCAGTAATAGTGAGGGTAGAACCGGAAATTTTAGCGCTGGCTGTTGTAAATTCCGGTGGAATTTCTATTAAATAAGGTGCCGTGCCGCCGGCAATACTGATACTGGAAGGGTTTGTGGTGTCTCCTAGTTTTATTGAAACATTTTTAGGAATATTCAAAGTATTCGGACTTGTGCTACCGCTACCCCCGAGAGTTTGACCGTCATAACTCCAGTTGTCTTGCGACGGAGGAGGGTTGTCGGTATTGGCGAGTGAGTTCAATCCATCACCGAGAAACTTATTTAACAAGGCATCAAAAATCGCCGACAAACTGTTACCCATGGCAGCGGCGAGGGAAGTTGAATCTTGAGGCGCGCCCAGCGCTTTCATTATTTGGCCTGATACTACGGAGCCCGGGGTGGTGGCAAATAATCCTCCTGGACATTCATTAGTTTCCGCCCATTCGGCTTTCTCAGTTGCCACTTTTGCATTATATGATTTATCATAAGCTTCTTTTTCTAACTCACAATCATTGTCGCTTGTTTTTGGGTCGCAGGTAAAATTATATTCTGTAGTTTCTTTAAAACTAGGTCGATTAAATTCATTTGTGCCGTTGTTGTATTTTTGATTGGACGGGCAGGTTTGCGGAGACAAAAATCCCTGGCCTTGCTCTAGAGTAGTTTTTACTTTTTCTATGGCGGTCTGTCCTGTTCCCTGAACACGTCTCGCCAGTGCTTCGGTTGCCATCATCTGGAACCCCAAATAATTATTCTGCGGATATTGGGTGTTTATCAAAAATCCGTTCCATCCGCCGACATTAAAATCGTTTTGAAAACTGTAAAGATAGGCCTGATCGTTTATAACGGAGCTTAGAGTGTAGGCGGCATTATTTTCTAGGGTTGCTTTGTAGTCATTTATTATGCTCAAGGCAAAATTTTTGCCGAAGGGATATTTTAAACTGTCGTAGCCGAATAAATTTACTAAATTTTTTACTTCTGACTTGGCAATATCTTTAAAGAAAGAATCGGAGTTTTCCAAAAAAAGCGGCGAGCCGTGAAAACCCTGGTTTATCCAATTTACCGTGCTCTGTGTCATTTTTTCCAGCACTTTCCGGGCAATTGCCATAAGTACTTGTTCGAGAATTGTATATATAACCTCTTTTGTGGTGGAAATTTCTGTCGGTACATCAAAAACTATATCTCCAAAACCAAGAAAGGCGTCTGTTTTCTTTGGGGCAGAAAATAAAAATATGGCCGGCGCCATCATCCCGATTATAACCAAACAGGAAATTAGTTTCTGAATATTTTTATTTTTAAAATTCATTTTATTATTTTTATTATATAATTTTCCGATCAATTTTGCCATTTTTGCTTGATTGCATTGGTTAGATTATTGGCTGCAGTTCTCAGGGCCACAGTGTTTGGACCGTATTGGGTTATGGCGCCTAAGGCCACAATCGCATCAACATTATAAAGTTTTATATCATTCAAATTTTCCGTTAATCTTTCGAGTGCATTTAGGAGACCCAAATGCATAGATGAGAGAGACTGGGGTACAGGTGTTTTTGCTATCTCGATTATTATTTTTCTTGACCGTTCTATAATTGGGTCAAGTTTTGCCAGTGCATCGGCATTTACGGTGTTTTGATCAGGAGCGAATTCTTGCAGTATGTCGGCGATGCTCTCATTTGGTTGGTATTTTGTATAAATATCTCTCAAGGCGTAATTGTAATTTTTTACGGCCTGGAAACTCTCGTCATTTGTCACTTTTATATCTAAGAGCGTAAATTCCTTGCTCGGAGTCGTATTTTGCAGATGCTCGGCCAGCGAACTGCTGATTTTTTCTACTGTAACCTCATCCATTACCCCGCTTTGGCTCAAGGCAGCGACGGTGGAGAAAAGTTCTCGGGAAAACTTATCCGTTTCCGTCAGGTTTTCTTCTTTTGCCTCGCTGTAGCCCTCGGCGGAGGCGAGTGTTTCTGCGCTATTCGCCCGCTCGGCCTTCAATTTGCTTATAGTCACACTGTCCGGAATCCCGGGAGTTGTTTCTTTTTTTGCTGGATCGGTTCCCCACAGCCCTTCTTCCCAGTCCAGTATGCCGTCTTGGTCGCTGTCGCGGTTTATTAAATCTTTTATCGCTATGTTGGAATAAGTCAATCCGTTTTCTGAATTGGTTCCCAGGTATATTTCTTCATTTCTGAAGACTGAAGTGTTTTTTATAAGAAAAAGCGCGACGAGAAAAAGCGCCGCAAAAGCGACCGAAAGTATCCTTTTGTGTTTTAACCAAAATAATTTGATTATGCTTTAATTATACCACTTTTTGTGGCGCAAACACTATTTTGCAAGCGAAATCCAGTCTTCCAGCGTCAAATTCTCCGCCCTTTTGTCTCCCAACTTTCGTAAGAACGGTTCTTGCGAGGGTAAAATGATATTTTTCAGGTTGGACGAGAGCTTTTTTCGCTTGTGCGCAAAGCCTTTTTTGACGATTTGCCAGAATTCCTCTTCGTCTATCTTATTTTTCTCAAACAATCCCCTGGAAATGTTTTTGATGGCGATTATGGCCGAATCCACTTTCGGCGCGGGAGAAAAATACCGCTTTTCCACCTTCATTATCATTTTGGGTTCCCCATAGGCCTTGACCGAGATGGATAAGATACTCTGCTTGCCATCGCGGGCAATTATTCTTTGAGCAACTTCTTGCTGGACCATAAGAACCATCGCGCTTGGTTGATTTTCCGCCGTTAGAAATTTTTTCAGAATCGCTCCGGTGATGTTGTAAGGAATATTGGCGATGATTTTGTAATTTCGCAATTTTGTATTTTTATTCAGGTCCTCGGTTCTCCTCGCCCGACCGCTATCGGGCTCGGCCAGACCATTCATAAAAATCAAAATTGCTTCATTCATCTCAAATCTCATTATGTCCTCATGTACTAGTACAAGAGAATCCAATGCTATCTGTTTTGCGAACTTCTCTTTTAAAAATTCAAAAAGCTCGCGGTCTTTTTCCACGGCGATCACCGTGCCGGCTCTCTCCAACAATTGTTCCGTGAGCGCGCCCTTCCCCGGGCCGATTTCCAGAATTATGTCGTCTAGTTTAATCTCACCTGCCTCAACAATCTTCCGAAGCGCCACTTCGGATTTCAAAAAATTCTGCCCTAATGATTTTTTTGCTTTCATATATAAATTGTTTTAATTCTGCCGGCCTCTCCTTCTCTTTTCAACAAATCTGCCGGGATATCGGCGATGAATTCAGATGGCGTATTGATATTGCGCGCTCCGAAAATGGTGCGGTAATTGGCGAACGATAAAAATAATTTTTCTTTGGCGCGCGTCAGCGCCACATAAAAAAGCCGGCGCTCTTCTTCCCTCGCCTCGCCGTAGCCCGAGGCGTAGGCGGGCTCTTCTTTTCGTTCGTGAGGAAACAATCCGTCTTCCAGCCCCGTGACAAAAACGTATTTAAATTCAAGACCCTTGGAGGCGTGCACAGTCATAAGTTTGACGCTACTTTCTTTCCCGACGCTTTTGGTCGGGACCCCGACCCCTTTGGGCGTCGGGGCTTCGCTCAACATTAAGCTGTCTTGGTCGGAGGCCAAAGCCGCGTCCTCTAAAAGCCTTTCAATACCGGCTCCGTTTACTAAATGGTCGTATTTAAGCGCCAGTGTCGCCAGCTCTTTTATGTTTTCCAATCTTTCCAAATCTTCCTCCCCACCATTTTGCAATTCGTTTTCAATTCCGGATTTTTTGACCACGAACTTTATAACTTCGCTGGCTTTTGAATTTCCAATTTTTTCTTTTATTTCTTCCAGGGTTTTATAAAAATTATTGATTTTTATTTTTATCTTTATCGGCAGGGGTTCTGTCTGTCCGGAAAAAATTTTTGCCAAAGTGGCCTTACCAATACCACGTGCGGGAAAATTGATTATTCTTTTTATATCCGACAAGCTGTCGGGGTTGAGCGCCGCGCGCAGGTAAGCGAGCGTGTCTTTGATTTCTTTTCTCTCAAAAAATTTTGTTCCCACGACCTGGTACGGAATATTGTAACGGAGCATCGCCTCTTCCAGCGCGCGCGACTGGAAATTCGCGCGGTACAAGACAGCTACTTCGGACAAAAAATTCCCGGACTCACCACGAAAATTTTCTGCTGAAAATTTTCTCTGTCCGTTGCCGTCGCTCCTTCCAAGGGTTCGCTCGAGAACATTTTGTCCTGCGTAGCCGAGAGTACTTTTTCGAATGGTCTGGCCGGGATAGGGACCCGGAGAACCGAGGACCTGAGAAAAAGTATTGCCGGCGGAGCCATCCAAAATTTCCAAAATTTTTGTCGCCACGAAGTCCGCTTCGTCGCCCTCGTGGAGCGCCTCGTAGAAGCCGATTTTTTCACCTGTCCCGTTTTTTGTAAACAGATTTTTCTCCGGCCGGTATTTGTTTTTTTTGATTACCTCGTTGGCCGCTTCCAGAATATTTTTCGTGGACCGATAGTTTTGTTCCAATAAAATTATTTTGGCGTTCGGATAATCTTTCTCAAAACTCAAAATGTTCTTCAAATTCGCTCCGCGCCAGGAATAAATATTCTGGTCTGCGTCCCCCACGACGCAGATATTTTTTGCGTCTCCGCACAGCAACTTGGACATCAGGTATTGCACCTCATTCGTATCCTGATATTCATCAATGTGCAAGTATTCCCATTTTTCCTGATAGATTTTTCGAACCGTCTCATTTTCTTTCAAAAGTTTTGCCGTTTTTAGGAGTAAATCGTCAAAATCCAGTGAATTTTCCTTGTTTTTTTGCTTTTCGTACAGATTCCATACCTGGGCGACTGTTTTGCCGATGGTATTATTTTCTCTTTCGGCATATTCTTCAAGACGTGAAAATTTCCCTTTCTCGCGCGAGATTATGTTCCTGATTTTTTTCGGGTCGTATTGTTTCGGGTCCAGGTCGATCTCTTTCATTATTTCTTTTATCAATCTAGCGGAATCGTCTTCATCTAAAATGGTGAAGTGCCTGTTGAGTCCGAGCAATCGCGCGTTTTCCTTGATGATGTAAACGCCAAGCGAGTGAAAAGTACTTACAAACGGTTCGCGGTTTTGCGTTTCGTCAGCACGAAAATTTTCTGCTGAAAATTTTCTCTGTCCGTTGCCGTCGCTCCTTCCAAGGGTTCCTAAACGCAAAACCGCTCCCCTTATCCGCTCGCGCATTTCCTTGGCGGCTTTGTTGGTGAAAGTGACCGCCAGAATTTTTTCCGGCGCGACGCCGTTTTTTATCAGATTCACAATCCGGTGCGTAATGGTCTTGGTCTTGCCGGCCCCCGCCCCGGCCACGACAAGAAGCGGACCTTCCATATGAAGTGCCGCCTCCCTTTGTTCTTTATTTAGCCCTACGAGGTGTCCTGTATCTTTAATCACACTTCTGAATATAACACAAACTTCTTTAATTATATTATTTTTATATGGTGCCCCGTAGAACTTTTTCTATCATAGCACTATCAAATACCCCCTTTAATTCGTGGCGATGTTCTGCCAACCAATGAGCTATCTTAGTGTTGTTTTTCACTATTGATGCTATTTGTTCTGGCGATATATTGCTTGCATTGAAAAGAGCTCTAGTTATTATCCCAGGATTATCCAATACATCAGACATATTTAATGAATCACCGACGTACAGAAGATCCGCATCCCCACTAGAAAATCCAATATGCTTAAGTTCTTCAGGGCTCATTTTGTCAAACATATCTTTTAAGGCATCAATCATGTGGGTTCTTGTTCCTTCAATCAACCCAGCCATTGTGTTACGGGAATCCAAATTTGCTTCAATAATTTTCCAAGTATTTTCTCCTGGAGTAACAATATGGGGTATATGAGATGGAGTAATAGGTTCTCCCCCTATAACATGTGATGGAGCAAGAGGAGGGGCATGAGGAGAAGGGACATCAACTTCCGGCTTGTGAAATAATTTTCCACCAATAAGCCACCCAACAGCTCCACCCGCCAAAACAGCAGTTGTTTTTCGAAGCATTTTTTTGATTCTTTCTCTATCAACCTCTGATTCTATGACCTCATTTCTTGAGTTAACCTCTATTGCGAGTCTATTTGATAGTCTGTCTGCGAGTCTTGCCGCTGGGTCTAAGGATGCAGTGTTTACGGTCTCTTCGGCCGCCAACTCGTTGTCTCTTCTCAAAATTGCTAGCGCGATTCTCCCATCGTTACTTATGTTGTCTATTGAAACACCCTTTTCAACTTGCAACATTCTTAATCTTGCCGCCTCCTTTTTCACATCTTCGTCAGACAATGTAAGTATGTGTCTATACAGAGATTCTTCAGTAATAAAATGTCCTGCCTTGCCTATTTTATTAATCAATCCTTTATGCCCCACCAGTTTCGAATATCGTTCCAGCCCAGCTTCCACTCCGACATATGTACCAACAGCACCCATACCAGCCCTCACACCAACCAAGCCGACACCTATTGCAGTTCCTCCAGTGGCCGCTGCCGCTCCTCCGAGCAATAGACCAGCGACCAAGCGAGTTTTACCGAATTGGCGCCATTTTGTTTTCATCTTTTCAAAAAGATTTTTTTCAATGCCCCTTACGGACTGTGTGTCAATATTGTTTTGCTCTTCACTCAAAAGGTTAACAATTTTCCCTTGTATTTCAGCTTTAATCTGCGCTGGGGTTACTGTACCAGCCAGAAACCTTGCCTCTAAACTGGCTTGAAGTGTGGCAAGTTCCCCTGCTCTATATTCAGCAAGTTTTTTCTGATATTCTTCTCTGACTTCTTCTAAATCTTCGGCACCCTTTTTGCCGCCGAAATCCATTTCCTCTGTTCCAAAACTCAATTTTCTCCTAAATAATCTTCCAAATTTACCTCTGAATACATTGCCGCGCAATCTTTTTGCTTTTAAATACGAATCTCTCAATTCATCAAGCGACTGTCTGGATTCCAGTGTTTGAGGTACTGGTTCAGGTGTTCGCGGTGGCGTAGGTGGCCTAGGGGGCTGTACGGGCGGCGTTATTTCTATGATTGTAATTATATTGATGTTTACATTAACGATTTGGATCAATTGGTCGATTACCGTTATG
>LCGX01000005.1 GCA_001000035.1 Candidatus Nomurabacteria bacterium GW2011_GWF2_43_8 | reverse complement strand
TTGGTCCTGCGTTGGATAGCTACTCCCCGACCTAGGTCGGGGAGAGGAAAGTCCGAACACACAGCCCACGACGTCCGTCGGGGTTAAACGTAGTAGGTAACACCTACCGTCCGCAAGGACAGAGGTGCGAACAGAAACGATCCGGTTAAGTCCGGCTGAAACGGCAAAATCCTTACGCGTGTGCAAGATCGTGCTCCGACTCAGGTCGGAGAGAATCGCTTGATCCTGAGGGTAACCGAAGGGCTAGATAAATTGCTATCTCCTCCGACTTGGTCGGAGGATACAGAATTCGGCTTATAGGCGCAAGACCAAAAACACGAAAAATCCTCTCACTAGAGAGGATTTTTCTTTTGCCCTTGCAATTTTTTACAGATATGCTATACTCGACTTGTAAGTGTGAGGTGATTCTTGCATTTATCGTGAACAATGTATGTGCCGCAGGACCCCGCCGCAAGGCGGGGTTTTGTTTTATTTTGCAACGATATTTATCCACAGGGGTTTTTCTATAAAAATAATATATAATTAACTTAATTTAGTATTTAATTATATTAAATATTTATTAAACTAATTTAAAAGTTATGGAAAATAATAAACATTTGAAGAACTTTTTAGAAATTTCCTACGACGAGCTGGAAGCAATGAATCTTCGCGCCAAAGAAAGAGCGGAGAAGGCCACTGCCACGGAGCTGGAAAAAGAATACCGCTTGTATCTGCAAAAAGAAAAAAGAATAAAAGCCGTAACGCTTTGTTTTACGGATCTGGAAGGGCGTTTTCACATGCTCGATTACGACAAAAAATTCCTGCTGAATTCGGCCGATAATCTGACTTTTGACGGTTCGTCCATCCGCGGTTTCAGCCAGCAACACGAGTCCGACCTGCGCCTCTCTATCGATTGGGGCAGTATCCGATTTTTGCCGTCGGATGTATTTGGTCCCGGCAAGGTAATAATGTTTGTGAATGTGCACGAGCGGGACCACGAGCCGTATATTTCGGATTTTCGCGGACAACTGGGACTCTACGCAGAGGAGCTTCACAAGAAAAATGGTTTAACTGTCAATATTTCGGCGGAAGTGGAGGGGTTTTTGGTTGATGGCATAAATTCGGAACAAAGATACGGAGAAACGAGCTCTTTCCAATTCATTTCAACCGGCGGATATTATCATTCATTGCCGCTCGATCGTCTGCGCCAGTTCATTGACCGCGCGGCCGAAGCGCAGCTCGCTATGGGTTTTAAAAACGAGAAAGACCATCCGGAGGTGGCGCCTTCGCAGTTTGAACTAAATTTTTCCTATACCGATATTATGCGGGCAGCCGACAATATCCAGCTTTACAAGCTGGTTTGCCGGCAGGTTGCCAACAGTTTGGGCATGACGGCGACTTTCCTGCCTAAGCCGTTTATCGGCATCAACGGCTCCGGCATGCATATGAATGTTTCTCTTTCCAAAAACGGGAAAAATATTTTTTACGGTGCGCGGGGCAAGGACGGCTTGTCCGACACCGCTTGGGATTTCACCTCCCGTGTTTTAAACCACGCGCCGGAAATCTGCCTAGTTTTAAACCCAAGCGTCAACGCTTACCGCCGATTGGACCCGCATTTTGAGGCGCCCAACCAGATCAAGGTCTCGCCGATTGATCGCGGTTCGATGATCCGCATTCCCATCGGCAACGAGCGGTCGGCCCGCATAGAAATCCGTTCCGTCGCTCCGGATGCCAATCCGTACTTGGCTCTTTACACCATCGTCAAAACCGGGTTTCTTGGTCAACCTCTCGTGAAAGATAAGGAGAAAAGAGACCGAGTACGTGTCTTGCCAGACAACATTCATGACGCAATCAAGCTCTTTAAAGCAAGTGATTTTATAGCAAAAATTCTTAATAAGACCAATCAGGAAAAGTATACTGAATACAAGCAAATGGCGGCTGATCGCAGTCCGAAATCCCTGGGCTCGCTTATCAAGTCCTCCGAGATTATCTATCACCACGAAGTGACCAACCAGGTGCTCTGGCATAAATTCTAATTTTTCCACTCCGATTTTTTATAAGGTTTCCAGTCTTTTTCGACAAAGGAAATATTCATGGAAAAAGCACCAATCCCTAAAAATGAAAAAGAACGCCTTCTGTCCCTTTATAAACTGGGGCTTCTTGATACAAAGCCGGAAGAGCGTTTTGATCGCATTACCCGAACCGCAACCAAAATTTTTAATGTTCCTATCTCGACTCTGACCCTTATCGATGCCAAGCGGGAATGGTTTAAATCATGCGTAGGTCTTCCGGTTCGGGAAGGCGACCGGGCGATTTCCTTCTGCGGGCATGCCCTGCTCGCCAACGACGTATTTGTTATCCCGGATACCAAAAAGGACAAAAGATTTTTGGACAATCCGATGGTAATTGGCAAGCCATTCATACGTTTTTATGCCGGCGTTCCGATTGTAAACGCGGACGGAGAGCGAGTCGGTGTTTTCTGCGTCAAGGACACAAAGCCAAGAAAATTTTCCAAAAATGACAAAGAAATCCTGAAAAATTTGGCGGCTTGGGCGGAACTTGAGGTTAATTCGCGCAACTTAAGCTTAGCTCTGGCCGAAGAAAAGAAATTACAGAAGAAATTAACGGAGCAATACAACGAAGCGGAAAGGTCAAAAGCAAAAGACGAGGCAATTTTGGCCTCCGTCGGCGATGGGATGATCGTCGTTGATAAAAACCGGAAAATTATATTTTTTAGCAAATCAACGGAAGAAATAACCAAATGGAAGGCGGAAGATGCCGTCGGGCGGCATACAAGCGAGATCATGCAGATGGAAGACGAAAAAGGTCATCCGATTCCGGCAAACCAAAGACCGATTCACCAAGCTTTAGCAACCAGGAAAACAATTACAACTATTCCCACTACCAGCTACTATCTTGTTTTTAAGGACGGCAGACGATTCCCGGCGACCATAACAGCTACGCCCGTAATTTATAAAAAAGGAATTATCGGGGCAATACTTATCTTTCGCGACGTTACCAAAGAAAAAGAGATAGACAAGGCTAAGAGTGAATTTATATCGCTCGCTTCTCATCAGCTCAAAACTCCGCCGACCGCTATTAAATTGCTTACCGAGAGGCTACTTAGCGGCAAAATGGGCGAGTTTAACGAAAATCAGAAAGAATATTTTAGAGAAATCCGTTCTTCGAATCAACGGATGATTGACTTGGTTAACGCGCTTTTAAACGTTTCGCGTATCGAGCTCGGAGCGTTCACCATCCAGGTAAGCAAAAAAAACGTTTCCGCGGTTATATCGGGCGTTCTTGATGAATTGCAATCCTTAATTGAAAAGAAAAAATTGAAATTAAAAACCGCGCTGGAAAAAAATATGATGTTAATGCTTGATGAATCATTGTTTCGCATTATAATCAATAACTTGGTAACAAATGCCATAAATTACACGGCTGAAGGAGGCAGTATCCGAGTCGAATCAAAAATCGCGGAAAAAGGGGAAATGCTCGGCAAAAATATTTTAAAAGAGAAAAGTTTTGTGTTTATTGTGTCTGATACCGGGCAGGGTATTCCGCAAAAGGAACAAAGCAGAATATTTACCAAGCTTTTTAGAGCTGACAATGCCATAGAACAACATACTGACGGAACAGGCCTCGGGCTTTATCTATCAAAATCCATTCTGGACCATTGCGGCGGGTCGATATGGTTCACTTCGCGCGAGAATGAGGGGTCGGTATTTTATGCGGCCATTCCAATAGCCGGGATGAAGGCAAAAAGTAGCGAAAAAATGCTTATCGGTCGATAGGGCCGATTGTGGTATAATATTTATTCAATGACTGAGAACAATAAAACAAAAATTTTGATTGTCGAAGATGAGGAGATTCTCCTGCGGGTTTTTAAGGAAGAGCTGAACGAAGAGGGTTTTGACGTCGTAACGGCCACTAATGGCGAGGAGGCTGTTACGCTTGCCAAAACCAAAAAGCCGGGCCTCATTCTCTTGGATATTATTTTGCCCCGGAAAAACGGGTTTGAAGTTTTAGAAATTTTGAAAGCTTCGCCGGAAACCAAGAATATTCCTGTTATTATGATCAGCGTCCAAGGGAACGATGAAAACATTACCAAGGCTTTGAGCTTAGGTGCCAGTGATTATATCGTAAAATCCCAGCATTCTATGGTGGAAATTATCAATAAAATTAAGGGTTTTTTATATGGAAGAAACTAGACTGGTGCTCGAGCAGGCCAAGCCGGTCCTCGCGCTGGGATTTGCGAATTTAGACTGGCCGGAGATTTTTGTTGTCATCGGCGCAATGATCATTTCGTTCGCAACCTCAACTTGGCTACATTATATTTTGAGAAAAAAACTACGAGCCTCCTATCAAGCCATTATTACTCGCGACGGGAAAAATTTACTCGCCATGCTAGGGCAGGGAATAGAAGAGCTTGAGATATTGAGCGCATCGGAAAACCAAAAAAACATTACCGATAAAGCTTATTCCATCCAAAAACTAAAAAATCTTATTTTAAAGATGGATCAGTATATCACCCAAGAAATCAAAAAATTGCCATAATTGTATCAATATAATATAAGCGTTATGAGCGAAGACACCAAAGCAAAAATTTTAATTGTTGAGGACGAAGTGGTAATAAGTAAAGTATACGCGGATGAATTGCGTGAGAAGGGGTTTTCTGTCTTTGCGGCGATAAACGGTCAAAAAGGTTTGGAAGTCGCACTCCGAGAAAAACCTGATCTTATTCTGCTTGATATTCTAATGCCGGTGATGGATGGTCTTACGATGATGAACAAATTACGCCAAGATGGTTTATACGGGAAAAACGTACCAATCATACTTTTGACCAACCTTTCCGCGAGCGAAGAGAAAATTATGCAGGCGATTGTAAAAAACGAGCCGGCATATTACCTTGTAAAATCGGATTGGGATTTGAGCCAAGTAATGGACAAAATCAACGAGCGACTTTCTCGAAAATAAGTTTTGGTGGACTTCGTGCGAGTTCAGTGGAGCAAATCGTAGCAGAATTGCAGCATAGGATCCCCGATCAGGCATCCTTTCGGTTTGTGTGTTTTATAAGAAGGGTAACGTTATGTCTCGAGAATAACTTTAAGGTTTTCAAGCATTTGTTCCGTTGTTTTTTGGGCAAGTTTGCTTACTACTGCTTTGTTAACGATTCTCTGCAGGGCTGTTTCAGCAAGTTCATAATCAATTCCAACCGATACTTTTGTACCTCCACCAGCTTCTTCCAGTGTGTACGTCCAAGTCGAGTCGGCATCTCCTTTTGAAGAGATAACGACTTTGGCGGGCGCAACGTATTCAGTAACTTCCGCTTTACCCCTCAAATCAACTCCAGCCATATTGAATCTCCAGTCAAATTTTTGACCCAAACCATCCTTTTCTGGAAAGATATTCGTATTTTCGTTCAGATTAGGGATAAAGGCAGGACCATTATGTGGCGATGCCATATACTCGAAAACTTCTTTTACTGGCTTATTAATTGTGACCGATGATGAAACTTTAGTCATATGTCTATGTGGTTAATGATTAATTTGATGTGGTTTTATCGACCTTTTAATTATAACATATTAAACAAAATAATTCTGTATAAATTTCTTAAAAACCACTACTGTTAATTTTGCTTTTTTTGATTCACCTCCTTTCTTAAATGAAATTATACATATTTTCCCTATAATATTTAATATTCGTACCCTCAGGTTGTTATCAATTTCATAGTCACCATCTAATTTTTCAACAAGTGATCGCGTAGCGGAAGTGGCTTTTACTAGTGCATCAGAGATCATTGTTTTGGTTACCCCGTACACAAACCACAGTTTAAAGAATGACAGAAAAATTACTACCACCATAATTACAATAAAGAAAAACTGTATTTCCACCAATGGATATAAAGCAATAACTACAACTATTCCATAAGCAACAAATCCACCATCCCTTATCAAAATCGGTCTCCTTTTTGAAAGTGGAAAAATATAGAAATAAGCTGTTAACAAAATAAGTAAAACTAGGGTTGTATATAAAATCAACATAGTAGTGAAGTTGGAACCATTATTAAGTATATCAGATTTTTGGGAGTTAGAATATTCTAAAAATCCCTACTAAAAATGCCACAACTCCATAAACAAAGATTATATATAAAGATGTCGTTGCCCGGTAAATTTTAGCGAAGTGTAAACGGTCTGAAATCACGTACAACAAGCCAGTAATTACCACTGGAATTAACAATAAAAAGAGGGTGTTTGTAATGACTGATGATGTCGCTTTATTTATAAAAACAATGCTTAATACCGCCATTATTATCACTAAAGTCACCGCTCCAAATTTCCCAAATATTTTTGAGTAGGAATCAATGCCATCAGTTTCTTCTTTTTTGGCAAAAGTTTTTCTACCAAATTCAAAGATATTGAAAAGAAACCACCCAGCAAAAGAGAAGGAAATCAAGTTTTTAGGAAGGCTCGTAAATGACTCATTAAATAACGCAACAAATATCGTTAGAGAAATAAGGATAACTACAAAAGTATGTGTAACCGCGTAGGTAGTAAGATGTGCGCGGAGCCATCTTTTTATAAAAAACTCTTTATACATTGTTAAGGAATAACCAGCTGTAATTACGGCACTCAAAAAAGCCCATAGCCCGTAGTAGCTAAAAAGTGCTATTTCTATGATTATCAAAATAAATGCCACCCGGATTACCTCGTTCTTAGATAAAATTCCTCTTGGCAGTGGTCGTTCTGGATGGTACACAGAATCTGATTTAATATCTTTTATCTCGTCAAGTAAACGAAGCTTAAAAAAGAACAAAGAAGTTGCCAAAATGATTGGTATTAATTGCTGCATACTTAATATGGGGATATTTGTCTGTTTTATTAAGCTGAGATATAAAACATAATGTGCGCTAAGAAAGACAAAAATCATTACCGCGTAAGACAACGGATTAAAACGTTCCTTTATAAACTGGAGCCACTTATACAAATATTTCATTTAGCTTTTGGCGTAAAGAATTATAATCGACCTTGCTGTGATGTCGCACATCCATGGGGATTTCTTCCATAAAAATCACCTCATTAAGAGGAAGCTTTTCTTTTTTAAAGATTTTATTAATATTATTGCGACATTTTTCCTCGATCTCTCTGTCTTTTCTTTTTAAGACAATAACAGCAACAATTTTTTGTTTGTGTTTATGTTTAAAATTTAAATATGCCGCATTAGTAATATGAGGAATATCTTTTAAGATAATTTCCGGACGGACTGGGAAAAAATAATCGTTGTCGAGCTTGATCACGTTATGCCTTCTGCCAACAATCCATAAATATCCACTCTGGTCTATGCGAGCAAGGTCGCCTGTACGATGCCAGACCGTCCCAGATTTATCTTTAATCTTTGTTCGCAAAAAAGCTTCTTTATTTTTGTAATATCCTAGGCAAACATGCTTACCTGCAACAATAAGTTCTCCTATTTCTCCTCGATCGACTTCTCTTTTTTGTATATCAATAGCTTGTCGGATATCACCTGTCTCAATATCTATACATTTATAGCGTAGGGCTTTATCAATTTTTCCAACGTTTACCCCGACTTTTGTGACGTTTGTCAGTTTTGGCGCTTTAATCGAGAGCATTTTTTTAGATTCAATATAGGCTATGGGTTCTACCTCTGTAGAACCGTAAAGGATCCAATTTTTTGAATGAGGAGCAGTAGTTATGAATTTTGAAATATCGGTTTCACTAATTGGCGCTCCGCCTGTTAATACTCGAGAAATCCCTTCTAGGGTTATACCGGTTTCGTTACAATAAATTGCTAAATTACGAAATGAAGATGGAGCAAGCGTCATACAATTGACTTTAAGTTGTAAAATCTGGGAAAGAAGGATTTTTGCGTCCTCTGGGCTCGGTTTACTGATATCAATGGCAGGTATGACAGTGGTGACTCCAGACGCTAGATTATTGAGCGCAAAGACTGGGAAAACTGGCAGATCCACGTCGGTTTGTCTATATGGGAATAACCGTTTTAAGGCATAATGTTGCGCTGCGAGAAAGTGGTGCGTCCGATTCGCACCCTTGGGAACACCAGAACTACCTGTCGTATAAGTTATTAAGGCTGTATGATCTCGTTGGACTGGAGCGATTTCTTGCGCTAGCCCCGAAAACAAACTTGCCAGTCTGACAATATTACCTTCTTCAAAGTTTTCATCTGCTGCGATCCTGATGCCGATGCCAAACCTGTCTAAATATTTTTCAGACATCCGGAGCCATATAGTCGGAGCAACAATACCGCATGGTCTTGAGTTTTTGATTATTATTGCCAATTGTTCCTGACGAGACAACGAGTCCAAAAGTACAGGTATGGCCCCAATACGCTGAAGAGCGGCAACCGAGATATAAAGCTCTGGCGATATCGGAACAAAAACAATTACTCTGTCTTTTTTTCTTATGCCGAGTTTTAAAAAACCTCCAGCAACACTGCTGACTTTGCTATTAAAATTCAAGTAAGTTATAGATTTGTGATTGAATAATTTCAGTTGCAATCCACTATGGCGCGAAAAATAAAAGGCAATCTTGTGGGGTTGTTGCTTCGCATGCTTCTCTAAAAAGGAAACGACATTATTGTTAATATGTTTACTTGGGTAATAACCGATTTTCATAAAATTATTTTCTTACGTTGTAATTCTTTGATGGCCTTAAGGTTGGGCGTCGTAGTAACAATAGGATCACAACTTTCGTCTAATATGGCTTGCGGTAGAGAACCATTTTGCACAACTTGTTCAACTAAATTTATAATCGCTACTTTTTCTTTTAGCGCAACTTCTATCAAATAACTAATATAAATTTTGTTTTTATTTACTTGTTCTCGATATAGAATTTGGCCCTGATCAATGCGGTCTGTCATTTGATGAATAGTAAAACCAGCAGTTCTATTTTCAGCAAGGGCATATAAATCACAAAAAAGTCCTTTCTGGAGCGGCAAAATACCGTGATGAACATTCACACATCCAATGCGTGGAATTTTTAAAACTGTGTCTTTATATATGCACTGGGCTCTCATATTTAAAATTAAATCCGGTTTTAGCTTTTTAAGCCACAGAACAGCCTTTCGATCATTGATGCCTTCCACGTATATAAAAGGAATTCCTAATTTTCTTAAAAACCTCCTTTTCCGTCCCAACAGAACGCTACCAAAGTTGTGGGCCAACGTATATGCAATATTTCTGCATCCAGCGAAATAAAAATATGGAAGCTTAGCCAAAACAGTCAATTTACTGATTTTTATGAGAGCGACGCCGGCAACGTGCTGGCTAGAATTCCGCGCAACAAACTCAAAAACATCATCATAGTTTTCCGGGGCGTATGTTAAATCTGATGTAACTAAAATGATTTTCATATTTAAGTTCTCTTATAAATGCCGAAGGAATACATTTGAATTTTTTCTTTTGATATATTCCACTTGAAGTTATCAGTTATATCTTGGTAACCATCAGTGTTTAGATTTTCAGGAATGCGCAAATAATACCTGTTTATAATTATTCCTCCCGGGGATATGCCATTTTTTATTTCTTGCAAAAATTCTTGCTCTCGAGGGGGCTGTAGATAGGATGGAACGTCTGAAAACGATAAGAAATCAATAGGCATAGAGGGATGCTTAGCTTCCTTGATAACATCGTTGCAAATGTATGTGATTTTTGTTTTTTTTAATCCATTTTTTGCTTTCAAAAAAATATCCGGGTCGCACTCAATCGGTAAACCTTCAGGATACCGGAGTGTTCCAAAAAATAGCAACTGAAGAAAATAATTTTTTCGCACGATATCCTGCTCAAACAGGTTCTTGAATTTTTTTAAATAAAATACGTGCATTGGTTCGGGGAAATTTTTTTGAGGAAAGTTTCCTTTGTAGAGTAGAGTGTTAAATACCGTAGCGTTGCCAAGTATAAAGATCGCGAACGACCAAGCTTTTTTGGGAAATTTTGTTCCTAGATAATTTTCTTGTTCCTTTTTTGTTCTGCAGGAAAAGATTTCCAAGCCACGATTTCCGACCACCCACCTGTTGATTCTACTTAATTTGCGGAAAGCTCTTTCCCATTTACCCGCATAGAGTAGCGGTTCCCAATTATATTTTTTGAAAAATAACTCTGTAATTTTTCTTGCGCTTGAGGATATTTTCAGGCTTTCAAAGACAGCCTGCCTTACACTCGGAGTCATTACATATGGTGGGTATCCCCAAAAAGATAGGTAGTTCTTGTGATCGAGTGTCTTTAGGGAAGACAGCCTTAATTCAGCCAAGGCCAATTGATTCGGAGAAGAATCGGCACATGTTAGGTATTGCGGGTTTTTACTTAAAAGAGGGATAATACGAGAGCCGCTACCCGCAACCGCAAAGACATGTCGAATGTTTTCCGGCATTACGGCCAACTCTAACGAGGTGTCTTCGTTGCCGATTGTATAATTTAATGAATTAAAATATTCTCTTGGCATTGTTGTTTTGAATCGCCGTTATGGGACGACTTTGCAAGATATAAAGGTTATTTTTTTCTATTGCCCATTCTATATCGACTTCTGCGTTAAAGAAGTGGCTCACAGCAGTGACTAATTGTACGATATTTAAAAGTTGTTGGTCTGAAAGTTTCTGTTGAGAGTTTTTGTTCTGTTGTATAATTTTTTTATTAAGTATTTTTAGATTTTTACTGACTGCATAATAATCTGGCGTAATAGCTCCTTGTACCAAAAATTCATTGCTCCCAGGAACAGCCTCGATAATTACAGAATTTTTATCTCCAGTAACAGGATTAGCGCTGAACGCCACGCCAGAAATTTCCGGTGTAATCATGTTTTGAACTATAACAGCCATTTTTTTATTGCCCCTTTTATCTCCCGCATAAATCTTAGAACGAACATTGTGAAGTGATTGCCAACATTCTTTGATCGCATTTGGCGCTCGTTTCTTATTGACGTTTAAGAAGCTATCGAATTGTCCAGCAAAAGACTGAGTGCTAGAATCCTCAACAGAGGCTGAACTGCGTACCGCTACAGATCCGCAAGGACTACATGCATCAATATTATGATAAATAATCTCTGTATCCTCTTCAGAAAATCTTATTGGGGCGTTTTGTTTTGAACAAGAATCGAAAAATTCAGTGGTTACAATAAAACCATCCGGCACCGGGAAACCCTTTTGATAGAGGCGCGCCAGCGCCTCAGCTTTGCCGCCAACAATATTCGGGTCTAACTGTTCTTTTGATATTTCTTTGAAGGTTAAAAAGTGGGGCATAATTCTATATTTTTATATGCTCTAAAATATTTTCTTTCGCATATGTATTTATTTTGGATATTAATCCTCGTGATATTTCGGGAGGGTTTTTTAAATGATTTTCTATAACAGATCTATCAAACCTGCATGTTGTAGTGATATAAGGTATGTACCACATAACGGATTTAATATATTTACGAACAGGGATCACCAAAAAATAAAAAGTTTTGGCTAAAATTCGAAACATACGAGGCGGGACAGGAACAAGCCTCATATTTCTAAAACCAATATCGTACAATATTGAGTGAAGAATGAGGCGATGTGCGGGAGGGTCATTGTGCGTGAGATTCGCCGTAACACCGTACAGACCTTTTTCATATAACTTGATCATCGATTCAATTACATAATCGACAGTCACCATATTAACCCGTCCGTTTTTTGGATAAGGGATCAAAAGCCATGGGGTTGTCAATGCTTTGTTGTCAGCATCATATCTTGTGCCCAAAAATTTAAAAAAGACAGATGTAAAATTATTTTTTTCAATGGCTTTTAGTATCTGTTTTTTAAGAAAATAAAACATAAAAGTATATCTATAATAGCCAAAAGTACAACCTTCGGCTTTTCCTTGATATGCATCGCCAATGATTATCGACGGGCGAAAAACATTATAGGGGAGTTTGCAATTCTCGCGAACATATTTTTCCGCTTCGAACTTGGATTTTTCGTAATAATTTCTAAATTTCTGACCTCTATTTAATTCATTTTCCTTAAACGATTGAGAATCCCCGCAAACATATGCAGTGCTCATATGTGTAAACTTTTTCGCTACTCTGTTTGCAAAGTTAACTACATTTACCGTGCCTATATAATTTGTCTTTTGCACATCAGCTCTATTTTCCGGCGCAAACGATAGGTTCGCAGCCAAGTGCCAAAATATAACTTCGTGATTTTCCAATTTCTCAATAATTGAATCCGCAATCCCTAAATGTTTAATCATAATGTCTCCGTCAATCACCCTAAATGCATCTGGCCATTTTGATAAATATTCATGAAATGCTTCTCTGGCCCTTGTTTGCACGGATATGTTATTTAACGGCCGGACTATAATCCAAACGTTCTCTCCTTTTTCCAAGAGAGCGTTTGTCAGATATTTCCCCACAAAACCAGTTGCCCCTGTTATAAGATGTATTTTCATAAAGCAAAATAAAGTATTGAACCTGCGGTAATTGGGACAAAAAGGTTGTCCCACCCCCCACCAAATGTTGCCTCAATAATTGTCAGTAGTAATGAACCAACGAATAAAAATAACGCATTATTAAAAACGAGAGGAGTTCCGCTTATATACAAAGCCCCGAATAAAATCAAAACGGTAATCAAGAAAAAAATTAAACTTCCCTCTATTGTTTTAGTGCCTGTTATGCTGTATTTCTTTTTTCCGTACCTTGCGCCAACAACACCGGCAATGCCATCCGACAAACCGAGAATTAAGGCCGCACCCTGAAAAATAAGTGTATTCGTTGGCCAAAAAATAACAGCGGTTAAAGTTACGCTTGGTGCAAAAAGTAACGCCCCAATACCCTCGTTATTTATTTTATGAACACTATTTAACAGATTTTTTCGTTTTGAAAATACTAAGAGTAAAAAGAAACCTATGCCAAGAATAATTACGGTCTTGAGGTCTACGAAAATAGGCAGTAGCGCGGCCACTATCCCGCTCCCGACATGGACAATCTTGCGGGTTATAGACGCCGAGGTTTTTCTTTTATATAAAAATTCTGCACCCCCAAAGATTAACAAGAATAGAAACAAAACTATCGACAGATTTAGAACATTTGACGTCATAATTTTTGGATTAAACCATTCACTAAGTCCAGTTTTATATTCATACCACTTGCGATAACCTCAGTAGCATACTCGACTCCTACAATGCACGGTATATTTAATTCTCGGGCAACAATGGCGGCGTGAGATAACATTCCCCCTCGTTCAACCACAACACCCTTAAGCAGTGGGAAGACAATAGTCCACCCCGGATCTGTTTGGCGAGTTACGAGAATTTTTCCCAAAAAGTCGGCTGACGGATTAAAACTTTTTAGAGTAAGAGCCACACCATAAAAAGCTTGCATGTTGTTTGGGCAAGATGCGACTCGACCCGATAGTTTGTTTAATAATGGTTCTTGACTGGTGAGTTGTTGGTTTAATACTTCACGTTCAAGTTCAGTGATACTTTTAGTAGTTTCTATACGTCGGGGGAATTCTATATTCTGCCATTTTTTAAACTGATCTTTTCTCTGATCAATTAACGAGGCAAGATCGACGTTTAATTTTTTGTTGACAATAATGTCAAAGACTTCCTCGATAGTTAAATAAAAAATGTCGCGGTCATTTTTTATAGTATTTACTTGTTTCATTTTCCTTCCTATAGCCAAAAAAATTCTTCGTATAAACCCAAAAACAAGCGTTCGATAGAAGCGCGCTTCTTCTCTTCTGCGTATTGAGTTTCCAGCCCATCTCAAGAGCCATCTCAAAAACACCTTTCTTGTGAAAGCGAGATTTATTAAAGCAAAATCCTGAAATTGCCCACTCGGCAGTTCTTTGTGAATAGCTTCTTTTCTGACCAACTTTTTAATTATTGCCACAAAGTCCCTCGGATTTTCTATTAGTGTTTCTGATTCTAGTTTTAATTCATTTGGCATTCTTGTCCCAAAATCCTTCAAATAATCCCTTACACTTATGGTGATTTTATGGGTTGGAAACTTTTCGTAAAGCAATTTCAATATTTTTTCTTCGGTAAATTGACCTAGAAATAGTTCCCTTATTTTCTCATCATACTGAATAAGGCCCGCTATTTTTATCATTCTATTCCCCGGATCAAGAGAAATAAGAGGTTTGTTGACCGATGCGGCCATATATGAGTACGCCTCATCCGAAACAAGCCACTTTTTGAATAATTTGTCTGCAAGCCCCGCGCTAACCATTACGGCAAAATCATTCGCGATGGGGATTTTCCATCGAGCCAATAATTTAGTGTCGGCTGTCTCATAAAGACTTTTCAATTCACTAAGATTTAAATTATCTAAGTCGGTGGTGTTTAGTTCGGAAAAAACCCTCTTAAAATATTTGCTGAATTTTTCCATACTCCATCCAAGAGTTAAAAACACAAGTGCAATCTTGATAGTTTGTAGGATTGCTTGGGAGGAATAAAAAAAATATTTTTGGAAAAAGCTATGATTTCTTCTTGTCTTGAGCGTGTTACTTTTTTCCACGCCCATCATCTTCTCCATGAATTCACTGCTTATTTTATATGCTGGGAAAAATGAAAGCATCTTATACCAACTGTTCAGGTTGTAGTAAATTCTATATCCGATAAACTCAATCATGTGCCCAAACACTTTTTCATTTTCTTGTATTGCCTTGTTACTTACACCCATCATTCTTGAAAAATGCCGATATACTTCTTGGTAAATATAGCGCGCAAACGAAAATGTGAGTGGTGTAGTGATACCTGCGTAACTTTCAGCGATATTTGAATTGTCGTATATTTTATCTTCCATATTCTGTAATTTTTTTCGGTGGACCTAGCGAGAATCGGACTCGCGCCTCGGCAATGCGAATGCCGCGTAATACCACTTTACTATAGGCCCTTAAACGAACAAGGTGCGTCTTGTAGGGATTGAACCTACGGCCTTTCCGATGTGAACGGAACGCTCTGCCACTGAGCTAAAGACGCATAAATCCTGTCTTGCTCTGTGGACCTACGGGGAATCGGACCCCGGCCTCATCCATGCCATGGATGTGTAATACCATTTTACTATAGGCCCGCGCTTTCAACACAAACAGTATATACAAACCCAAACTTTTTTCAAATAAAAATTTGCGACTTTGTGACATCAATTATCTATTATGATCGACTTTGTTGTTGTTTATGATTCCGACAGCTCTTGAGAGACGCATGTATTTTGCTTTTAATTCTTCATGTTTTTCGGGCGAAATATTCGTTTCCTTCGCTAATATATACAGCTTTTCAAGAATAGTAATCAGTATGTTTTTTGCGTTTGTTCTTACTTCATATACTCGGGCATCTTCTGGTAAAAGATTATTTATTGCGGACTCTATTTCTTCGGCAGACATGTCTCGGTCATTTTTGAACAACACATCCAACTCAGGCGTAAGATCAATAATCAAGAGCAATTCTGCTAGAGGGTGTGCCGATTCAAACGACACAATCATCTCTTCTAATTCTGCAATTTCTGGCCCGCATTCGCGTAAGTCTTCTGGGGCTATTATTGTTTCCGGATGATCTTTCATATACTGTTCATATTGGCCGTTTTCTTCTTGCGGTTTCTGTTCTTCAGCGTTTGTCCCCTTGTATACTTCACTCATAAAATTATTAACTATAATTAAAAAAATTCTTCACCAAATTTTTGCCCTTGGTAGGAATCGAACCTACATCAAAAGCTTAGGACGCCTCCGTTCTATCCATTGAACTACAAGGGCTAAAAACCTATATTCCCAGCATTTTTGACAACTGACCCTCGTCAAATCCAATCATCGTCTCCCCGTCCACTTCTATGACCGGCACGGCCATCTGGCCGGTTTTCTTTATCACCTCTTCCCTTTTGGCAATGTCTTTTGACAAGTCGTATTCCGTGAAAGGAATATTTTTATCCGTTAAAAAATCTTTCGCCATCCGGCAGTAAACGCAGGTCGGCGTAGAATATATTATTACTTTTTTATTCATATTTGTTAGTTTACCACAAACTGGTATTGTTTAGCAAATCTTCGCCGACTTTAAAAATATCTCCCGCACCCATTGTGATAACAATATCCCCTTTTCTGGCATTTTCAGCCAAAAAGCCGGCTATTTTGTCAAAAGATTCCATATATCTTGTTTTGCCGCCATTTTTTGTTATTTCCTCCGCCAACATTCTGGAATTTATGCTCTCGTCCTTTGGCTCTCTGGCGGCGTAAATGTCGGCCAAAATAATTTCATCGGCATCGCCAAAACTTTTGCCAAAATCGCCAAAAAGAAATTTTGTCCGGCTGTAAAGATGAGGCTGAAATACGCACCAAACTTTTTTTCCGCCGGCTAGTGGACCAAAAAATTCCCTCGCCCCTTTCAAAGTCGCTTTTATCTCCGTCGGATGATGCCCGTAATCGTCGTAAACTGAAACGCCGTTTTTGGTTTTGCCTTTAAATTCAAACCGGCGCCAAGTGCCTGTAAAATCATTCAGCGAATTTAGCGTCTCTTTTTCGCCTATATTTAAAATCCGAGCCACTGCCATAGCTGCTTGGGCGTTTTTTACATTATGTCCGCCGGGAATTTTAAGATTAAAATTATTGCTTACTTTCGCGTAATCTATTACCCCGCATTTCGCTTTTTCAACTATT
>LCGX01000004.1 GCA_001000035.1 Candidatus Nomurabacteria bacterium GW2011_GWF2_43_8 | reverse complement strand
TTTCTCCGCTGGTCGGTTCGTCCAATAAGCTCATCTGATAAAGAAAAGTGCTCTTGCCCGCGCCGGAGCGTCCCATAATCGCGACAAACTCCCCGTTCTGCACCGTAAAATCTATCCCTTTCAGGACTTCTGTAGTTTTCTCTCCGTCTTTAAATGATTTTTTCAGATTGGTTACGCGGATCATATAAATTAATTTCTGCCTAAAATTGAATCAAGGGTATTTTTGCGAACGACCAGGCGAGCCGGAATAAATCCGGCAATGATTGTGGTGACCATCAGCAACCCCACCCGAAACCTAAAATTCCATCACTGAAAGAAAAGCCGATGGGATGCGCCGTCATCCACGGTTCCAGAAACCCATAAAGCACGATGACTCGGACAATAGAGCCGCAAAGCGCGTAAAAGAAAGACTGCAAAACATACGATATTTCAATCGCCGCTTCATTGATGCCGATTCCTTTCAAGATACCGATGAATTTTCTTCTGGTAATGGCATTTATAAAAATGACTATGAAAATAGTAATGGAAGCGACAACGAGGCCGATAGAGGAAAGCATGTTTCCCAAAAGAGAAAAAGTGGCAATCATGTCTTTAATAAATTTCGGCTGAGCATCAATGTAAGTCTGCACTTTGGCAACCTTATCAACGCCATTTCTTTTCAAAATGTCCCGCACATCGGCCGGATCTGTCCCCGGTTTTACCTTGATTGAAATCTCATCCACGTTATAATCATTCCTGCCTATCATGCTTCGCAATTGAGAATCTATCATAAACACACCCATAGAAAGCTGATCCACTTTGGCTTTTAAAATACCTTTGATAGTAACTTCGCGCTCTACTCCGTTTACCACCATCCGAACCTTCACGCCCGGTTTGATATTTTCCAAAGCGGTAAATCCCGGATAATCAAAGTCCATATATTTTTTATCAAGATAGGCTCCCAATAATATTTGGTCATAATCTCCCGGAGCTAAATATTCTCCCTCCACCATAAATTTTGAAATTCCGGTTACCTTATTTTCCGCTACGGGATTGATGCCATAAATTGACATTGCGGCAATATTTGGTTTCTCTTTATCGTTGGTGCGCGTCTTATAGTTGGCTTCCAGAGTTCCCCCTTCCATATATCGCGCGGACATATGCTCCACCTGGGGCAATGACTTGATGATATTGATGATTTCCGGACTATTTTCTATATAAGTTTTGTTGTTTAGGCTGGATACGATAACATCACTTGTATAATGAGTGCGTACGGCATTGATCGCTCCCTGCAAAAGCCCGACCAAAATCCCGCTCACCACCACTAAATTCAGAAATGTAAAAAACATCACGAAAATTATAAGCACTGTCGTCCATGGATTTGATCTTCTTATTTGCCGCTTGGCCAGAAAAAATCCGATGCGAATATTTAGTGAGGAAAACATAAATTATTCCGCGTTAGGATTAAGAACCACCGCCTCTCCTTCTTCCAGCCCGGAAACGATTTCAACCTGGCCCAAATTGGTGCGGTTGCCGATCGTCACTTCCCGCGATACTGTACCGTTTTTTTCTTTGACTTTGACAAACCATTTGCCGTTTTCCATGTATACCGTGCCGCCCGGAATAGCTATGGTATCCGATCTTTCAAAAATCACTATGGAAACGTTGGCCGTCATGCCCGGTCGTATGGTCGGATAGTCCATTTCAAAACGCATTTTGACTTTGTAAGTCGAGACGCCGTCGCGCATCGTCTCGGCCGAGTCGATCGAAACGACCCGCGCCTGGAATTCCATATCCTCGCCGAAAGCATCCAAGGTTACTTCGGCTTCCTGACCTATTCTCACTTCCGCGATATTTACCTCCGGCACGAAACTCTCAATTTCGAGCGTACCCCCGCCCATCAAGGTCACGATGGTTTCATTTTGAGAAGCTATCTCCCCGACTTCTTTCTCAATATTGGTAACAATTCCGCCAAACGGCGCGTAAATGGTGTTCTTCCCGATTTCCGCGCGGATTTTGTCTATCTCCGCCTGCGCCACTGAAGAAGCCCCGTCATTTTTTTCCGTCAAGAGTTTTTGATATTCATATTCCGCATTTTTTATAGCCAAATCACGCCCTTTTTTCGCTTCGTTGTAGGCGTTAAAATTCGCCAAATAAGAAGAACCGGATTTGTTTGGAATATTTAAATACCAGATCGTGTTTTTATAAGTTTCTACATCGTCGGGAAAAGAAATGTAAAGACCTTTTGTGCCGAGCCGTGTTGCTCCTTCCTCATTAATTATCCGTTCTGTATTTTCTAATTTAAAAGTGCGCAAGGTTAAATCAGAAAGAGTTATATTTTCTTTTTCAATGCTGATTTTATAAACGCCTTCCACTCCGTCATAAATTCCGCTGATGGTCGGTGTCGTAGCGGCATAGTCCGACGAATTGGGAACAAGCTCTAAATTTTCTGAAAGAAGATTTCGATACGCGCTTTCCACTTTAGTGTCTTCCTGCGTTGTAACTTTTTCCAAATTTTCCCGCGCATCTTCCAATTCCACATCGGAAGTTCTTGAATTTATTTCTTTTATTTTCAAATCCGCCAAAAGATCGGCGACATCCAGCTGGGCGAGTATTTGCCCCTCCCGTACGCTTTCGTTGTTGCGAGCGTATATTTTAGCTATCCGCCCTGACGCGGCAAAGCCCAAATCGGCTTCTTCCGCTGTCTCCACTTTTCCGGAGACAGAAACTTGGTTCAAAAAGTCAGTGCGGGCGACCGTAATCGTCCCGTTTCCCGCCTTCCGCCCGCTAAAAACAAAGATTCCGGCAATTACTAAAATAACCCCACCGGCTATGTAGTAAATATATTTCTTCCCCTTCAAAAAATTTGAAATTTTGTTCATAAGCAATTATATTTTATTGTATCATAAAAAATTTTTATTGACAAAGCAAAAAGCAGAAGGGCCGGCACAACGCAAATAAAGGAAAAATTTCTTATTTGTCTACTAACTCCGCATATACTGAATTAGTAGACATAATTTCACACTGATTGTAAACTGCCACGTTTAGTAACTTTCAATATCTCGACATATTCAAGAATCCCACATTTTTCCAACATGGAGATAAATTGCTCGGGCAATTTCACCTTTCCGACCCAAACACTCTTATGCACCATTTTAAAACCCAATACCTTCAATACATTCCTTAAACCGTCTCTTTCTCTATTGAAAAGCACCGGAATGTCGTAGCTTACAATAATCACCTCATCTCCGTTTTCTCTTTTATATAAACTTTCATCAAAAATCTTGTTTTTCTTCAGCGATTCAAGCTTCTTTTTTCCTTTGACCGACAAGTAAATTTTTTGGGAAGAATAGTTTACAATCAAGCCATCCGACCTTAATTTGAAAATATATTTCTGTAAATTTCTTTTTTTGTCGCGTTCAAACTTTAAAGCCTGTCTCTTTTGTTGTTTCAGGCCGTATTTGTAATCTATTTTTCCCACGGTTGCCCCATAACCGCTTTCCAAGAAAGTTTCCATTAAATCAACGACATCCGCGCCTCTATCTTCTAAAAAACCTAAAATTTTGTAAGCAATATCTCCCCGCATCTTTTTAAAATATCATAATTATTACAATATGTCTACTAATTTCGCATATACTTTTTTAGTAGACAAAGGGAGGTTCTTAACCTTCGGTCTTTTTTTATTTTTATTTCCTCAAAATTTTTATTAGCGCATCGTTTAATTTCTTTACCAGTCGATCGTCAAATAAAGAAATAGTAAAAACATTTTTAGAAATTTTTTGGAAATCTTTCACTTTTTTCGTGATAACTTTCAGGTCACTGACCATGTCGCTTTTGGATAGAATTATTATCTCCTTCTTAAACGACAGCCCGTCTTTTCCCAGATTTAATTTTTTGTCGTATTTTTTGAGCTCCTTGCGGACTTCTTTATAGCTTTTCATTATATTGGAAGATTCAAAAGAAACCAAATGCACGAGCATTTTGGTGCGTTTAATATGCCGTAGAAACTTTACCCCTAGGCCCTTGCCCTCCGACGCACCCTCAATAAGCCCAGGAATGTCGGCAATAATATAGCCGTAAAAATCTCCCAGGTTCGGATCGAGAGTGGTAAAAGCGTAATCCCCGACTTTCGCCTGCGCGTTGGTCAATGAATTGAGGATAGATGTTTTGCCCGCGTTGGGTAGGCCGATCAATCCGACATCGGCGAAAAGTTCCAGTTCTATCTTAAAATTTCCTTTTTCGCCCGGAGCCCCTTCGCGCGACTGCCGAGGAGCCGTGTTGGTGGAACTTTTAAAATGCTCGTTTCCAAAACCGCCGTAGCCGCCGCGCAGAAGCAAAATTTTCTGCCCTTCCTCTGTTAGTTGCCATTTTTCTTCCGTATCTAAGTTAGTGATGATGGATCCAACCGGCAACTCCAATATAAAATCATCTCCGCTTTTCCCGTGTAAACTTTTTTTTCCTCCGTCCTCTCCGCGTTCGGCGGAAAAACTCTTTTTCGCCTTGTAACGGGAAAGCGCGTGTACATCGCGAACCGCTAGCGCGTAAAAATTTCCTCCGCGTCCGGCGTCTCCGCCCGCCGGTCCACCTTTCGGCACGAATTTTTCCCGCCGCCAGCGCACGACGCCGTCTCCGCCCCGCCCGGCCTCGGCGTATATCGTCATTTCATCAATAAATGCCATACCCTTATGATTCTACCGCGATTTGCGCCAATTTGACAGCGCCCTTTTCCGTTTTGGCGACCGCCATAAAAAGCCCGCGATGGCAAAAAATCGCGTCTTCCACGCCGGTAATTTTCTGTAATTCCCCGTCTCTCAAACCAGCCCAAGCTTTCGGTAAATTTTTTCTGTTGATAAATGTTTTTGGATTGTTTCTTACCGCCTTGACCCCCCAAGTGTTATCCGCCTTTCTGGGATAAATTGCAAAAAGAGGTTCCGGAAAATTATAAAGAATATATTCAAACGGATAATTTTTATCCAAGACAATTATTCTCTTATCTTTGGTGTTTTTGTAAATAGTTGCAATCGACTCCTCCGCCAAAACGGTATCTTGTGATTGGACCATCTCACGCGATAAAATTTCTTTTGCCATGTTTACGCACCTTAAAAATATTTTGTTTTTATCTAAATTGTTTTCTCTCCAGGTCGGCTCCATGGCGAAAAAAATATGCTGTATAAAATACGGTGAAACATCATGTTTATTTTCCACTAAATCAAAACCGTTATCAAAAGCGTCGATGGGAAAAACTAATTTTTTACTCAATAACTCGGAGGCCTGCTCGGATCCGCAAATGTCCGCCCCGAATTTTTTACATACTAGGCCGAAAGAAGAATATTCTATGCCGTTATCTCTCCGGCCTGCTCCGCCCGGCTGATGATGGTCAAACCGGTTTGTTTTTTCGTCATAAATTCCGCCCACGTCAAAAACATAATCGCCGGTCTGGATGATTTTTTCGTCCCGCGTGCGGATGATTTTAAATTTCTCTCCTTTCTTTTCCAGCAAGAGACACAGAGCCGCGCAGGCAAAAACATCATCAGAGTGAAACGATCCATCGTGGGTAACTAATTTTTTATCTTTTTTCGGCATAAAATTCTTCAAATAGCCCATAAAGCCAAGAAACCAACTTGTCAAAGAAAATAAAGATCATAAACAAGACTATCACTACCACGGAGAATTTTCCAATCTCGCGGCTCACGCGGAGCGCGGTATAGCCGAAGAAATATCCCAAAGACAGCAAAACCGGGAGCCAGATCAGGGTGGAAGAAATTTCTGCTTTTAAAAATTTTTTATAATCTATCTTTTCATACCCGCAAAATATAACCACTAGATAATTTATCCCGATAATGAATTTAGAAATGAAAATAGACCAAAAGGGCTTTATTTTAAACCCCGGAAGAACGTTGTAAACCCGCCCTTGGATATATTTGAAAAATATATGGTGATTGAACTTTTTATATAAAAATTCTCCCAGGGCATACCCGAGCAAGGCCTTGGATATTCCACCTAGAAGGATAAAAATGAGGGCAACCCAGACATTCAAGGCGCCCAAGTGCGCCAGAATCCCCGTCGAAATCAAAAAAAATTCTCCCTCAAAGATTAGGCCCAGATAAATCAGACCATAAATGAGAATCTGATGGCTTGCCACAAAACCGGTTAAAAGATTGACGGTATGCATTAGCGGGAAAGGTATGATTCAAAGATTTTAATCTCGGCTTCTTCCTCGGCCACCAAATCCGCGCGACCCCCTTGCTTGAACATTTCAATCGCCTTTTTCGCTTTTTTCACCATCCGCTCAATGACTTTGAGCGCCTCTTCGTCGGAGAGCGACTCGATCGGCTTTCGCTTTTGGGCAACCAACTCGTTGGTAAAGGCCGCCAAAATGTTCCGCCGGGCCTTGAGCAGGCCAGCGTCTTTGGCCAGCATCGCTTCTTTGACCCCATTTTTTACCTGTTCGTGCAACATAAACGCATTATACCCCGAAGCAAAGTTTTTTCAAAACTTGCTACGGGGCAGGTCAAAAATGTGCTAAAATAGCACTACTTGTCCCGTTAGAAATTCAAGGGATATGTTATAATGGTAATGGTTTATTAATTAAAATTTCTAATGGGATGCTCAAGTTGATATTTTTTGATACAGAAACCACCGGCAACACGGAAAAAGATTTTCTCTGCCAAATCGCCTATAAGTGTGGAGAAGAAAGTTTTGTGGGTCTTTATAAACCCCCAATTAAAATTCCTCCGGAAGCTTCGGCTATTCATCACATAACTAATAAAATGGTTGTTGATAAACCGACTTTTAAAGAAAGCACCGACCAGCCGATAATTAAAAAACTTTTCGAAGATAAGGATTCCATCATCGTCGCGCACAATGCGCCGTTTGATCTTTTAATAATCAGCAAAGAAGATATTGTTCCTCGTAAATTCATCTGCACATTAAGGGTTGCAAGATATTTGGACAAGGAAGGAAAAATCGAAAGATATAATTTGCAATATTTGCGCTATCTTTTGGAGTTGGAAATTGAAGCGACCGCGCACGACGCTTTGGGGGATGTTTTGGTTTTAGAAAAACTTTTTGAGAGATTAAAAAATAAAATGATAGAAGAAATAGCCCCAACGCCCAACGGAGTCGGGGTCACGACCGAAAACGTCGTGAAAAAAATGATAGAAGTTTCCTCACATCCTTCGCTCATGCTGACTTTCAATTTCGGCAAGCACCTCGGAAAAAAAGTGGAAGAAGTGCTAAAAACCGACCGTGGATATTTAGAATGGCTTTTGGCGCAAAAACTTGAAGGCGATCAAATTGAAGACGATTGGATTTATACGCTGAAGCACCACCTGAAAAAATAAAAATCATGAATTGGACTCACGGGCTTTCTTGTGTTAATTTTATAGCGAAAGGAGTACGCCATGAGTGAAAGAGGGGTCCTCGCAAACCGACTGGTAGGGAAAAAGCTGGTCGGGGTTGAGGTCGGAGGATCATCATCCAGTTTGACCCACCACGACTCCGGCGAGCTGTGCCTTATCTTTGAGGGAGGAGAGAAGATCACGATCACTGTGCATGGATTCAATTCCCCCTTCCTCAGGGTGGAGTTTGCCGACTACGTGACGTTAGATTTCTAGCTAAGCCGGCAAAATCGCAACAGCCACCAGAGGAGGCCACCTCCCTGGTGGCTTCTTCGTTTAATTCAATAAAAATGTTAAAATGGATGTATGCAAAACTTTGTTGTCATAATAGTAGGATTGGGGGTTGTAGGCATAATTGTCTATTTAATTTTAAGTAGAAAAAAAGAAAAACCAGAAGATTGTAAAACAATAATAAACGAAAATGCACAACTCAAAGCAGATTTAGGCCAAAAAGATAGAACCTTAGGAGAATTAACCAATGAACTACAAAATGAAAAAACCCAAAAAGACCAGCTATTTGGGAAGAACAAGCAATTATTTGTTCAGGTTACTAGCCTGGAAGCAGAAAAAACAAATTTATTAAATGAAAAGGAATCTTTAATAAAAGAAATTAGTAATTTTAGGGCAACTGAAAATAGTAGAAAAAAAGAATCGGACGATAATATTAAAAGACTAGACGAAGCAACTATTGCTTTTGGAGAAGAAAAACAAAGAGTACGAAGAGAAGATGAAGAAAGGTTGCGGAAAGAAAGAGAGGAAAAAGATCGAATGTGGGCAGAACATGAAGAGAATGTTAAAAACCAATTGACTGAACTATGTAAATCCCCACAATACGGATTTAAATATTATGATAACAACAATTTGCCGACCGATTTAGGCGGAAAATTTAAACCTGATTTCCTTATTGAATTTTTGGAACAATACGTTATTTTTGACGCAAAAGTATCAGAATCTGATTTGCAAAATTATATTAATGTAAATGTAAAATCAACAGTTCAAAAGATAAATGGCAACGCAAAAATCTACTCTACGGTATTTTTTGTAGTACCTACAGAAGCAATGAAATCATTAAAAAAGATTCGTTTTTATGAACAAATATATGAGTTTTTTGTAATTCCTCCTGAGGCAATAGAAGCGATACTAGCCTCATTAAAAAAAATTAGCTCCTATGAATTAGCACAACAATTAGACCCACGTGATAGAGAAAATATTGTTAATATAATTTCAGAATTCGATTACCATATAAATATGAGAAATGCTTATGACATATTAGCATCAGAGAGCGGGGTTTCCATACTGAAAAAAGCTAGTGTATTAAAAAATGATATAAAAGAAGAAATTCGTTTAAAAAAAGAAACAATGCGTCTTCAGCAGTTTGGAACCACGGATATTAAAACTCTAATGGTTAATACAGAAATTCAAGAAGAAAGAATCAATGAATTAACTTCCCCCAAAGCAGCTATCTCTGATAGTAATATAAAAACTGTAAAACCAATTTTAAGAAAAAAGAATTAAATAGAGGACTAAAAACAACTTCGCCGGCGGGGCCCTGGGGGGTCGCCGCCGGCGGTACGATGTTCACTCCTCATCCGAATCTAATACTTCTCTCCGGAAGACATTTTCACGCCTCCTCTCGGCGAGGACCTGAAATCCCCGCTCGATCCTGCCGGCCAGCCAAAACGCCAACCAGCCAGAGCCGACGAAAACGACCAATCCTACGAACCCGATGGCGTAGATGAGCGGGTCGTGATGAACGACCCAAGCGATGAATCCGCCAGTCGCGATCCAGAGTGCCACCTTCCAGAGCTTCATGTCGTCGCCTCCTTCCTGTGGATCTTCATGTTGTACTCGAGACGCTTCCTGCACGCCTCTTTGTATTTGTCAACCCAGAACGCCATGCGCTCCAGATTGAGATCGGGACGCTCCACAGCGTCTAGACACTCTTGGACCTGAAAGTCTAGAGCCACCCGCCGCCACGTGCGCCAAGCGGAACGAATCCGCCTAGCGATACACCTAAACAGCGCTATGGTTCTCATCACCTTTCCTCCCTTTTCTTTTTTCTACTTTTAGTATACCGCAAAATCTGCCATTTGTCAAAAAATGTGACCTCACGGGGAATCGGACCCCGATTTGGAGCTTGAGAAGCTCCCGTCCTAACCGTTAGACGATGAGGCCAACACAAAAAATATAGCATTTTTCACGATAACCACAAATAGCTGTCAAAATATATTGCGTGGCAGGTATATCCGCCCGGATTTTTTATCAGGTAATCCTGATGGTATTTTTCGGCTTCGTAAAATTTATTGAAGGGCTCCAAGGTCGTTACTACTGGATTTTTCCAGCGCTTTGATTTATTTACGATATTTATAAAATTTTCCGCTTCTTTTTTTTCTTCTTCGTTGCCATAGAAAATGGCCGAGCGGTAGGAGGTGCCGACGTCATTGCCCTGCTGATTTAGGGTCGTCGGATTGTGTATTTGGAAAAAGAAATCTAGAAGTTTTTTGTAAGAAGTTTTTTTAGTGTCGTATTGTATCTCCACCGCCTCCGCATGTCCCTCATGATTCTCATAGGTCGGGCCTTTCACGCTCCCGCCGGTATAGCCCACCCGCGTTTTTATAACGCCCGGTTGTTTTCTTATAAGGTCTTGCAAGCCCCAAAAACATCCGCCCGCCAATACAATTTTTTTAGTCATAGCTAGTTTTAATTAATTATTTTCCGGGAACAAATTTCATAGATATCGAATTTACGCAGTGGCGGATATTTTTGTCGGTTAGGCGCTCGCCAGTAAATATATGTCCTAAGTGCCCTCCACATTTGGTGCAAGTTATCTCCGTCCTCATCCCGTCGGCATCCAGGCTCTTTTTTACCGCTCCCGACACCTCATCATCAAAAGAAGGCCAGCCGCAATCGGATTCAAATTTATCTTTGGAATCGTAAAGCGGGGCCTCGCATTGCCGGCAGACATAAACGCCGGTTTCTTTATTGTTGACGTACTCGCCGGTAAACGGCGCTTCGGTACCTTTGCCTATAATTATTCTTTTTTCTTCTTCCGTCAGTTTATTTAATCGCATTTTTACATTTTATCACAATGCGCTATAATTTTACTATGAGAAAAACAGTTACCATTATTGCGTTTTTTATAGTCATAGTGCTAGCTGGATTTATCGGCATCAAAGAACTGGAAAACGGCGAACCGGCCTACATCGAGTACCAAACCGAGCGCGGGAAAACTATCCGGCTATACACTCCCCAGGCAAACGGCACGATAAAAAGTCCGCTTGTCATCAAGGGCGAAGCGCGGGGAAATTGGTTTTTTGAGGCGAGCTTCCCGATTACTTTGGTGGACTGGGACGGACTCATTATCGCCGAGAGCTACGCCACGGCCGAAGGCGATTGGATGACGACAGAATTTGTCCCCTTCACTGCCACGCTGGAATTTAAAAAGCCGACTTACAAAAACAACGGCGCCTTAATCCTGCAAAAAGACAACCCCTCCGGTCTGCCGGAACACGACGACGCGCTCGAAATCCCGATTTTCTTCAGCGAGTAAAAAATTTATTAGGTTGAATGGCTATAATCTGCTTCTAGTAAGTCTACTGCGCGGGGAACCCCTGATGATGGGTCTGGTTTGATTGCCAAAAGAACAGAATCATGAAATTCTAAATACTTGTCCGAAAAATCCGATATAGTTGCCGTATCATATCCCATTTTTTGTAAAATGAGACGCAAATTGCCGTATTTTTTCAGTGTTACTTTACCAAAAGCAGTTTCAGGGCTATTTCTTGAATTAAACGAACCCTTAAAAACGCCACCGGGCACCAATACCCTGTCAATCTGTTGAGCCACTAGTTCTGGCGCCTCGCTATAGGCCACGCTAAAAACAGCTAGAATAGCCCCAAAAGAATCAGAAGGTATGCCTCGCAGGACTTCCGCAGAGGTAAGGTGGATTTTCCTTGAATTTTCTCCGGAATAATTAATCAGCGCGGTTTTAACAAATTCCAGTCCCTTTCCCAATTCACTTTTAGAAATTTCATCGACAGCCCGACCTGTACCTGAGCCAATATCAAGAACTTTTGTATTTTTTTTGATCCTTAAATAGGCAAACAACTCCTTAAGACCATGTAATTCCCATATGTAATCATACTTGCCTCTGTTGGTTAAAAATTTTCCTTTGTTTGTATTTATCCACTGTCTCTCGTTTTTCCGAACAGCGCGAATTTGCCTTGCTGCTTTTATTCTATCTTCCGTATTCCTTTTTCCCGGAGACCCCTCTTGCATATCGCTATATTACTCCTTTATTCCCTCTTTTTCCACTCCTCGTCCTGGCGGACGAGGAGTTTTTCTTTATTTTCTTGGTCTAAAAGAATTGCTTCCACCGCACGCTCCATGCGCATTCCCTGCGATCCTTTAATAAGCACAATGTCGCCCGTCTGCACGAAAGTTTTCAAAAAATCCCCCGCCTGCCGCGAATCCAAAAATTCAAAAATATTTTTAGAATTCATCCCAGCCCCACTAGAATCGGGGTAAACCTCCAGCGCGCCTTCTTTAAATCCCTTTGCCCGCTGGCCGACCGCGATAAGAATATCCGCGTTTTCCTTGACAACCCGACCGATATTTTTATGCGCCTCCGCGGTATACTTTCCGAGCTCCAGCATATCGCCCAGAATGACAATTTTTCTTTTTACGTTTTTTATCTCTCCCAGTGTTTTGAGCGCCGACTCGCAGGCGAAGGGGGACGAATTGTAGGTATCGTCGATAATCAGAGATCCGTTTATTCCTGAAAGGAGTCGCATCCGCCCAGGCGGAACATCGTAATTTTTAAGCGACTCCGCAGCGGTCAGCATATTTAATTTCAAGTCGGAAGAAAGAGCCAGAGCCGCCAGCGACGCGTACACGTGATTTCGGCCGAATACCCCTTCGATGACAACCGGCAAGCTTTTACCTCCTTCATCCACCCTGAAAATAATTCCCGCCGGTTTACCCGCTTCGGAGAGCTCGTTTTTCTTGTTGTAAAAAATACTGTCACCCGAACCCAAGACATCGGCGCCTTCCTTAAATCCGTAAGTAATAACGCGGCACTTGCTTTTACTTTTCATTTGTAACACCGATTCATCGTCAGCATTCAAAACCAAGAGACCGTCCGGCTTTAAAGTTTTTATGAGCTGGCTTTTCTCTTCCACCAAATGCCCCTGTGAATCAAAAAATTCAATATGGGGCGGAGTCGCGCCTATGGCGGTAATGATAACCGCATCCGTTTTCAGCCAAGAAGCGGTTCTCCCCATATCGCTGGGCTTCCCCACCCCCACTTCTAAGACCAGCCACTTGGGATATTTATGAGAAGAAACAAAAAGCCACAATCCTTTCAAGGCATTAAGCAACCAGGTCAAAGGATCGTTCCATCCGTTCGGGACGCCCAAAACGGTAAGTGGCAGGCCGATCTCGCTATTGAAACTTTTTTCGCTTTTGCGGACATGGGATATTTTAGAGAGCACGGCATAAACCGCGTCTTTGGTGGAAGTTTTCCCGACCGACCCGGTGATGGCGATAATTTTCGGCTTGTACTTCCAAAGCACGAGGCGCGACTCCGCTCTTAAAACATAAACTATTATTTTTTTGAAAATCATTTTCATCAACTTTTTACCTGTCCGGCGGAATATTGTAGTAATTCAACAAAAATTTGGTGATATCCAAAAAAGGATCGGTCCACGTCGTCGCGGCGTAGGGCACGCCTTTGGGATTTATCGCATAAAGAAAAATTATAAATTCAGGATTATAAGCCGGGAAATAACCAAAAAAAGAATGGTTGTGCCTGTCTGTATAATAACCTCCGGTCGTATTATCCGCAACCTGCGCTGTGCCGGTTTTGACCGCCACGTTCCAATTGTCGAATTTTCCCGCGCCTCCCTTGATCGCTTTATCCATCACCTCAACCAGCATCCGGGTGATTTCCTGCGAAGTTTCCGGGGAAATTTTTGTCGGCGTGGTGGAATACGTCATTTCTTTGGAGATTCCGTTCTTGTATCTTATTTCTTTGACCACATGCGGGGTAACGAGCTGCCCGCCGTTGCTTAAAGAAGCCAAAGCCCGTACCAGTTCTATTGGAGTAAGCGCGATCCCCTGGCCGAAAGCGGCGTTGGCATATTCGATTTCGCGCGGACTTTTCAAAATGCCGGAAACGAGTCCGCTCGTTTCGTTCGGCAGATCGATCCCGGTTTTATCCTTGATGCCGTAGGCCAGGAGATAATCCCGCAAATTTACTCTGCCCAATTGTTGTTCCACAAAGACCATGCCGGTATTGAGCGATTGGCCCAGAACCTCCTGCATAGTCGTACCCGGACCTCTCCCTTTCTTGTCGAAGTTGAATATTTCTTTTTTTTCTACTATGACCGACCCTTTATCGTTATAGGTCGTATCGGCTGTGACAGCACCCGTATCGATCGCCGCCGCCATCACCAGAGGTTTTACCACCGAGCCGAATTCGAGGACATTCTCCACGAGCGGGTTGGAAAAAACCGAAGCTGTTTTGGCTTGAGAAAAATTATTCGGATCAAAATCCGGCTTGACTCCGAGCGCGTAAATGGATCCGTCCCGCGGATTCATGATTATGCCACCGATGGAATCAATCTGGTATTTGCCTTTCACTTCGGTCAATTTTTTTTCCAAAAAACTTTGAACCTGGGGCTCAATGGTGGTCACTATGTCCCCCTCGGCTGTTTCACTCTCGAATAGCGTCTTGCGTATATTGGAAAAAACTTCGGCAAAAAAATTAACATAGGGATTGTCGGCATTGCGGGCTAGGAGCGCGTCATACTGCCTCTCCAGGCCGTAGCGCCCGCCCAGCTCGTCGCCTTTGTACCCCACCAAACCGAGCGCGTGCGAAGCTAAACTGCCTCCGGGATAGAAACGCCATTTTTCCTTGTAAACGGAGACGCCAGGAATTTTCAATCCGGACACGGCGTCGGCCTGCTCTTTGGAAAGACGATGAATAATTTCCTCGTAAGTATCGTTTTTCTGTTCCGCTTTGGATATAAAATAATCACGGTCTAGAACCGTTATTTTTGACAATTTTAGATAAGCATCTTCCGGATTGACAATTTTCCCCGCGTTGATGGCTATCTTGAAACCGGAAGTCTGGGTGGCAGCAGAGACGAGCCCTCCGTCTCTTTGTGTGAAATAAATCGTGCCGCGCTCATAAATATTGGAAGAAGGAGTAATATAGTTGCGGTCGGCTTCGTTGGAATAATAATCACCCTGCACGACCTGCACCCAAAAAAGCCTGCCTGAAAACACCACGGCAAAAAATATGACAAAAAAGAGGACAATTCTGGATCTAACGAGAAAACTATATTTCATTTTTAACCAGTTTTAAACTACCACCGAGAGCTTCGCCCGTAGAGCTATAGCCGAGAGATTTGCGGGTCGCGAAATTGAGAGTTGCTTCTTTAAATCCCATAGATTGCGAGAGAGCCATGTCAACGCTGCTTGAAATAGATAAGTAAGAAAGCTCCAAATTATTGACTTCACTGGTAAGGACAAGTATTTCTTTTTCCAAAGCTCTCCTCTGCACAATATCAAAAACCATGTTCCCTAAAATAAGAGCGTACCAAAGCGCCAACCCGGCCAAGGCAGAAAGCATTATATTCAGAACAACCCTCTCAATTTCAACATTATTGTTCATAATGTTCACATTTCTTATCCGCGTTTTCAATTGTAGGGCTGCTTGTTTCATACTTGTCCCGCCGCGGCGGTGATTTTTTCTAAAACTCTTAACTTTGCGCTTCTGGCTCTTGGGTTATTTTTTAGTTCTTCTTTATTCGCCAAAACCGGCTTTTTATTTATTAATATTGCTTTCTTTTCTTTTGTTCTTACTTTGTAAAAATTTTTAACTATTCTGTCTTCCAAGCTGTGAAAGGAAATTACCGCCATTCGTCCGCCTACTTTTAATGCCTCAAATCCTTTTTCTAGCCCTTCCTGCAAAGCCCCCAATTCGTCATTAACCGCTATTCGGATCGCCTGGAAAGTTCTGGTAGCGAAATGCAGTCTCCCCCTCCGATACGCCGCTGGTACTGCTTCCGCGATTATTTTCACTAAATCAAAAGTGGTTTTGATTTCGGCTTTCTTCCTCGCCTCAACTATCCCTTTGGCTATCCGCCGACTAAACCTTTCCTCTCCATAACCGTAAATGATATCGGCTAGATTTTTTTCGTCCCAGGTATTTACGACATCGTAAGCCGTGACATCTTCCGGACCGGGATTTTCTTTCATGGTCATGAGGAGCGGTTCGTCCTTCATGAAAGAAAATCCTCGTCCGGAATTTTCCAATTGGTCAGAACTCAAGCCGAGGTCGAAGATTATTCCGTCAACTTTCTCGTTTTTTAAAACCTTATCCAAATCCCGAAAATTTACATTAAAAAAAGAAATTTTCCGGTCGTTTTCTCTCCAGGCTCCTTTGTCCTGATCCAGCGCGATTATTTTCGCCTTCGAAAATCTTTTCAATATTTCAGCGCTGTGCCCGCCTCCGCCGAAGGTGCAGTCAAGGACAACTGAATCCGGCCTCAAATCCAAACCGTCTATTGTTTCATTTAAAAGAACTGTCCGGTGTACGCTCATTTTTTCTCCGCCAGCTTCTCCGCCAGCTCGCCGGCTCGCTTTTCCACAACTTCCTGATTCTGCAACCATGCCTTTTCGTTCCAAACTTCAACCCTGTCTTCCACTCCGATAATCGCTGCTTTGTCTTTGAGTCCGATTCTATCCTTCAGAAAATCCGGTATTAAAATTCTTCCGATGGAATCTATTTCCGCTTCCGCCGCCCGCCCAAACATGTACCGATTAAAATTTCTCTGGTCGGCTTTGAGAAAAGAAAGTCCTTCGCTCGAATCGGAAAGTTTTCTGCTCACCTTCTCCCATTCTTTGTTCGTAAAAATGAACAAACATTGTTCTAGTCCCGGCGTGATGATAACTTTCTTGCCCATCTCTTTTCGGAATTTGAAAGGAAGAGATATCCTATTCTTCTTATCAATCGTGTGAATGTATTCGCCAATGAGCATAATTTTATGAAAAATTACTTATCAACACTTTTCCCACTTTTTCCCACTTGATTAACATTATAAACCACACAAAAAACAACACCAGGCTTTAACTGTGGATAACTCAAAACGTCTTTTTGTTGACTAAAATAGATAAATGTGGTATTCTGTATATAAAGGAGGTGTTCGATGACAGTGGTGATTTTTGGGTGGTCTGAGGGTGTGAGGGGTGTCGTAGAATTAGCCCTCTTTCTCAGGAAGAGGGTCACCATCGAACGCTGTGCCCCCCTTGTCTTGGACATCCCGGAAAGCAGTGACGTAGACTTCCACAAGATGAAAGAGGAGGGGATCGATTTCGGGGTCATCAACCTCAGGCCGTAAGCGAAAGGAGGAGGAGATGGAGACGGTACTGGACGTGCTGTTGGGGATTGTCGGTACTGTGGCCCTACTCGTTGTTGCGACCCCGCTGGGTTTGGTAGTTGTCTTCTGCCTGATCGTGTGGGGATTTTACTGCATGGAGCGTTAACATCTAAGCTCCTCTGCCCACATCCATCGCCGCAAGCACGCCAGCGGGGGCGCCAGAAGTTCTTTCAGTAAAATAATCATCGGGCGTGTTTATAACCGCCCACAAGATGCCCAGATGCTTTGCGCTCTGGGCTGGTTTCGTTTATGGATAACTCAAAATGCTAGTTTTGTTGACTAGAATAGATAGGTGTGGTATTAATTTGATGGGAGGAGAGGAACCTTGCTA
>LCGX01000003.1:18187-21908 GCA_001000035.1 Candidatus Nomurabacteria bacterium GW2011_GWF2_43_8 | reverse complement strand
AGAATCATTCATTAATTGATCATAACTTCCCTCTTCGACCACCTTGCCGTTCTCCACAACTGCGATATTATCGGCGTACTTCAAGGTTCCAAGACGATGTGCAATAATTAGAAAAGTTCTTTCTCGACCATATTCGCCTAAAAGCCTCGCCATTATTTTCCCTTCTGTCTCTGAATCAAGTGAAGAAGTGGCTTCGTCTAATATTACAATCGGCGCATTTTTATATATTGCTCGAGCGATGCCAAGACGCTGACGCTCACCGCCGGATAGTGTATAACCCTTTTCTCCTATCATGGAGTCCATACCCTCCGGCAATTTGTCAATAACTTCTTTAAGTTGAGAAGTTTCTATCGCCATATTAAGAAGTCGATCATCTTCTTCCCGCATCATTATAATATTGTCGCGCAAAGAAAGATTGAAAAGTTCTGTTTCTTGAAGCACCACCGTAATGTGGTTCAGGATTTCGTTGTGTGAAATATCATAATAATTTTTCTCGCCAATCTTAAAGCTGCCTGATTTAAGTGCGTATAATCCCAAAATGATTTTTGCGAGTGTTGATTTCCCGGAACCAGACGATCCCGCAACCCCTGTTTTCGTGTTTCTTTTTAAAATTAAATTAAAATCTTTCAAACCATTTTGCCCTGACCCATAATACATATATGCATCTTTGAACTGCATTGTGTCCCAATTTTTAGGAAATTTTTCGTTTCCTGTTTTAATAAATTCAGTTTCTTTAAAAATTGGCATCATTTGGCCGACATCTGAGCGAATATCAATCATGTCCGTATGCAAATCACTAATATCAGCCAAGGACCACTGTAATTTATAATAAAAATAGGTAAAAAACACCAATACCATTCCAATGGTTATGGTGTGAGATATTACGGCAAAACCGATAAAAATAAGAAAAACTCCCAAACTAATACCATTTAAAAGCTGCAAAAAACGCCATTTTAAATTGTTTGTGTTAATCTTTTTTATTGCTATATCTCGTGAAAGTGTTTCCTTATCTAGAACACGTCCAACCATTCCGTTTTCTCCGCCAAACGCTTTAACGGAAAGCATATTATTTGCGTTTTCCACATACGTACCGCTCGCTGACTGATTAAATTTATTGAACTCATTGCTTAAAATAAAAACCTTTTTGCTGATAGTAAATTCAATATATAAAAAAAATATTATATAAACAAAAACAAGGGCGACAAACTTAAAATCGGTAAATAAAAAAACCGCGGTTACTCCAACAATGTTTGCAAAAACTCTCAATATGTCTTTACGAAACAATTTTAGAAAATTATTAACTGCCTCGGCGCCAGTAAAAATTCTTTGAAGTTTATTGCCAGTATTTTCCTTATTGTGCCACTCAAGTGAAAATTCAGTTAGCCGTTCAAACCCCCATATTCGTGACCGAGCACGAACATTGTAGCCGATAATACCCAAAACGTTTTTACTTTTTAGACGAATGAGTGAAGATAGTATGTAAGTAATACTAATAAAAATCACATAAAAATAAAAAAGTGTGAGGGGCTGGCCAGTGTGATAAGTTGTAAAAAAGTCGATAATCTTCCCCACGATATATGTGGGAACAAGGTCATAAAAGAAAATTCCAAGGAGGGCAACAAAAGAGAAGAAAAACTTTAACTTGTCCTGTTCTAAAAAATACCAAATGGCCTTCAATGTATCCACCCACGAAAAATTTTTAATTTTATTTTCCATATACCTAATATACCTCCTTATTATAGCAACTTTCGCAATACACTTTTTCCGGCCGGTCGGGAGCGTAAGGCGTTTCAAACTCTATCTCGCATTTGCCTTCGTGGCCGTGGTTTTCATTCTTACAAACGCAAGCCCGATGCCAGAGCCGGCGCGGAAGACGCAAATCAAACCTTCTCTTATATCGGCAGCTTGGACACCGTCTTGGGAGCGGGATTTTTTCTTTCCGGTAGAAAAAAAGTTCGTTCTTGGTTATATTATAATTTCTTTTGCATTCGGTGCAGGCAAAAATTTCTTCCATATACGAATCCGGCACATCCTCAATCTTATCAGGAATAGAATCGCCCGAAACAGTTTCTTTTCCGAAAGTCCCCGGAATATTGTCCTCCCAATGCCAACCCTTCGCCAGAATTTCCTCTTTTTTCATCGGCGCGTAAAAATTTCCTTGCGTCTCGTTGTAGCCGACCGGCGAAATCTGAGGTGGAAAAAATTCTCCGTACTCCCCTGTTTTTTTCATATGTTCAATAATTTGTTCTCGGAGTGCCTGGTAATCCGCTTTGGAATATTTTTTATTAAAAATCATGTATTCCCCTTTCTTAACACTCACACAGCCGAAAAGACTCTGACTCTTTTGACAAGTATCACAATACGAAACATTCATATTGTCGTAGCAAAGATGGCAAAATTGACAGTTGGAAGTTCCGGTACATCCATGAAGTTCATAGCAAAACTCTGTATTGTAGCCGACATGATACAAATCCATACAATCCTTAACTTCAGTAACTGAAAAAACATATTTAGAATCTTCTCCTCCATCTACATCAAAACCATGGAAAATATTTCTGCAGTCAAAAATCAAATTGCCCACCGAATTTATATTTCTCTCGCTGACAGCATAACGGTGAATAGCATCTTGCTCCACTAAATCTTTAAATTCATTATTCAATCCTTCGCGAGCCGAGAATAAGGACAATTCATAATCCTTTATTTTTTCCAAATATTCTTCCCTGGAATACTGTTGGTTTTTAAACACATGGCTTTTGTTGCGCAGATTGGAAGACATAAAGCAATCGTTGCATCCCCGGCAGTCATAACAATAAGAGCAAGATGAACAATCTTTCAGAAAAACGCCGTATTGACATTGATAACAGAAACGGGAATCAATGACTTCATACAAACGCTCTCCTTTCTCATAAATATAATTGCAATCCATGCTGTCCCTTGATTTCATGACCCAACTCCCATATAAAACATTCTCGCTATAAAAACAAGCAAAAGAAAGATAAACACTCTTGTTGTCTCCGGAATGATTGGTGTATTCTGAATTGATACTGCGTTTGTTAAGAAGCGACATACGCGGAACTTCCAATTGAAGTTCGTGAAATTGCTCAAAAAACGGCCGAGTAAAATCAAAATCCCGTCCGTACGACGCCGGGTCCCAGCCATCGCCCCACCAGCATTCGTTGCAATAAACCTTGTGCGGCTTGTTCGGGGAATAAATCGTAACCGTGCTTTTTCCACAAAGATCGCAATTTCTCCTATATAAAGTGCGTTCGTTGCGCCAAGCGTACCGGCGAAGCTGCCGGCACTCCGGACAGAAAGTCGGTGGAGGAACTTTTATTTTTTCATAAAAATTAAAATCTTCAGATTCTATTGTAAAGTCCTTTTTGCAATTTTGACATATTCTTTTTTCGCTTTGATAATCCATTTTTATTTTTACTTATATTTCTGCGATAGTAAAGTTATAAGTATCTTTAATATACACCATGGCTGATATGTGCCACTAGGCGATGTTTTGTTTATAACACTCCTCGCAGGCGATTTTTTGGTAGCCCCACTCCGGTGGATAGAAAGCATCAACGCTTTTTTTGCAGTAGTGACACTTGTAAGGATACGATTTGAGAACAGTCAGATATTTCAGCTGTTTTTTTGTCCGCACATCAAAATGATAGCGCGGGAGCGGAATATTGTTCGCTTTGTAAAAAATCAGCTCATTTTGGGCGATATT
>LCGX01000003.1:0-18172 GCA_001000035.1 Candidatus Nomurabacteria bacterium GW2011_GWF2_43_8 | reverse complement strand
GCCTGAGTGATAATCGTATCGGGCACATCCTTTATATCGTCCGGTAGTTCGGAAGTCGGCATTCCCTCAATGTGGCTTTCATCAATATCCTCCCAATACCCGCCGAGCTTCAGAATATCTTCTTTTTTAGTCTCCGGAAAATACAAAAAGCTGGAAGAAAAATTAAACGGCCCGGCGCTCATGGAATATGGCGGGAATTTTCCGTACTCTCCTCTCTTTTTCATATCCGCAATAATTTTTTCCATCAATTTTTTATATTCTTCTTTCTTATACTGCTTGTTCAAGATGCAATATTTTTTCTTTTTCAGGCCGACGCAGCCGAAACAATATTCGCATTCTTTGCATAAATCAAGATATTCAGAATATCGGGCCGAGGACCAAGCGGAATATTTCAAAGAGAAAGAATCAACACAACAGCTGACATTCCCCATCAATTCCGAATACCAGCAGCCATTCGCGTCTATTTCCGATTTATGATTCAACCCCCGAACGCAGTTATAAGTGTCTTCCGATCTATTTATGGTGTGGCAATTATGGCAGTTTTTGCAATCCTCCAGATAATCACCGTCGGAATCATGCACCCTGAAATTAAAATTCTGCCTATGGACTGCGTCATTTTTTGCAATATTCTCAAAACGCCCTTTCAGTGCCTGAATAGAAGAAAAAGAGCCGAGATTGAATGATTCTAATTTTTTCAGATATTCTTCTTTGGTATATTTTACGTTTTCTATGCAGTAAGATTGATTGCGCAAGTTCCAGCACATAAAGCAATTCTGGCAATTTCGGCAGTCGTACAAGAAATAAGAGTCGATGCAGTCGCGCGAATGCCTGGAATAAAAAAGTTTGAATGAATTATGGCACTCACTGGAATCAAAACATTTCTCCGAATTGAAACAGATAGTCACGTCGATAGAATTTTTAACGGACAAGTTTCTGTATGAATAGTAGAGGTCCTCGCACTCTTCCATGGAGCGCGAGAGATAACAGTTTTTTGAATTCCAGACATCGTCGCACCAGTCGCAATTGGTATTTTTGGCCCCATTCTGGTGTGGATGCGGAACTTTTTCCTGAAGTTCCTGCAACTGCTCAAAAAATGGCCTTTTTTCATCATAATCTTGTCCGTAATTTATCGGATCCCAGGCATCGCTATGCCATTCATGCAGAGTATAAATCGGATAGCGATTTTTTTCCGGCAGAACAGTAATCAAACTTTCTCCGGAAAGATCCGACGTGCCCTTGCGGAATTTTCCGAACATCCAGAAGGACAGATGCAATTTTATCCGGCAGAAAAAGCATAAAACCGGCAATTCAATGCCGACTTTTTCATACAAACTCAATTCTCCCTCGCTGATTGTGAAGTTTTCTCCGCAGTGCTCGCACCCCAATACTAAATTTTTAAACTCCTTTTCTGTGGTTCCCATATATTTTATTTAACTACTTATGCTATTTACCAAAACACGTAATCAAAAAATTAGTACGGGGCAGGAATTTTATTTTTGCGGTTCGTGGAATTCATACACGTTCACCCGCGCCGGGCGCATTACACGCTCGCCCAGCTTATATCCCTTTTGAATGACGTTCGCAACCTTGTGGTCCAATTCCTTTTTATCCGTTTCCACTATATCCATGGACTGGTGGATATTCGGGTCAAAATTTTCGCCCTCTTCTCCCACGGGCTTCACTCCATATTCTTCAAAGATATCGTTCATCTGGGAGTAAATGTGTTCTATGCCCTTGCGCCAATTTTCGTCCACTTTCTCCCAGGCCTCTTTGTTGGCAAAAGCCAGATTAAAACTATCAATTACAGAAAGGAAACGGGTTAAAATCCGCTCGCGCACCGCTTCGGAAAAATTGGCCTTCCGGTCGTCTTCCTGTTTGCGGTAGTTGGCAAATTCCGCCCTCTCCTTCTGCCAGCCGGTCAGATATTCCTCCTTTTCTGCTTTGGCCTGCTTTAAATCAGCCCTTAACTTCCTTAAGGTTTTCTTTAGGTCTTCTTCCCCATCTTCGTTGAATTCAAATTCAACTACGTCATCTTCCAGCTCGGCATTTTCTTCGGGCTTTTTTGTTCCCTCGTCAGACATATTTCGATATTAGCACAGAATTAGCGTTTGCTCCACTGCGGGGCTTTGCGAGCTTTCTTGAGACCGAATTTTCTGCGCTCTTTGGCTCGGGAATCGCGCTTGAGATAACCCAACACCTTTAAATTTTTGCGCAAAGCCCCATCCGACAATACGAGAGCCCGGGCGAGCCCGTGGCGAACCGCTTCTGCTTGAGAATGAATTCCGCCTCCCGCAACGCGCGCCTCCACATTCCATTTTTTGTCTGACTTAACTCCATCGGCCCGCAACCCTTTCACTATCGGTTCCAGAATCAGCTGGCGCTGGTCCTCTGTTTTAAAATATTCTCTGGCATCTTTCCCATTGACAACAAAATGAGTTTTACTTCCTTCCGAGACGCGCACTCTGGCGGTCGAGGTCTTGCGTCTTCCCACGGCTTCCACATATGTCTCTTTTGATTTTTCTTTTGTCGTGTGTTTTTCCATATTAGTCTTCTATTTTTAAATTCTTCATCATAATCCTGCGCAATTTATTCCCCGGAAGCATCTGATACGTCGCAAGTTTTATTAATTCTTTTAATCCTCTTTTCTGCGCTGTTTCAGCACCTTTTAAAATGCGGAGCCCTCCGGGAATGCCGGAATACCTCGTATGGTAAATTTCTTCCAGTTTTTTGGCTGTAATGCGAAGTTTGGAGGCATTCACTACCTTCACGGGCAAACCGGAATAAACATTGCGCTCAAAAGTCGTTTTGGTTTTGCCCATCAAAGACATTGCCACTTCAGAGGCCACTCTTCCTAAGGTTCTGCCACTCGCGTCTATTGTTTTGATTGTTTTTTCATTCATATTTTTATACAAATTCTATAATCGCCATACTGGCACTGTCGGATTTTCTGGCTCCTAGTTTCAAAATTCTGGTATATCCTCCTTTTTTGTCTGCGTATTTGGGAGCTAAAACTTCAAAAAGCTTTTTGATTTCCGGACCGCGGTTGGAAAGCTTGGCAGCGACCAGTTTGCGCGTAGCTAAATTGCCCTTCTTGGCCTGCGTCACCAGTTTCTCTATGAAAGGCCTCAATTCTTTCGCTTTCGGCTCGGTCGTCTTTATTTTTCCGCGCACAATCAAATTGAGCGCTAAAGAGTTGAGCAGAGCGCGCTTTTGTGTTTTGCTTCTTCCAAATTTTCTTTTAGTGTTATGGTGCCGCATATTATTCTTTCAAATTAAGACCGAACTTATTCAAAACCTTTTTAATTTCCGTAATTCCTTTCTCGCCGATACCCTCAACTTCGAGTAAATCCTCCCTCTTTTTCCGGGCCAAACCGCCTAACGTTCGGATGTTCGCAGAGGTTAGTGCATTCAACGTCCGGGTAGAAAGATCCAGGGAATCGGTGCGAGTTTTCAGAACATCGGCAAAATCGTTTTTTTTCTTTTCGTCTTTTTCTTCGTTTTTGTCTTCCTCTTTGGAAGCTTTCTTCCCAATTTTTGCCTCTTCCTCTTCCGGCTCCTTGAAATCAATGATGGCCTTCAGCTGGTTTATCATGATTTCAATGGAGCGCGAAAGCGCTTCCCGGGCCGTTAAGGTGCCGTCCGTTTCGATTGAAATACGGAGGCGATTATGGTTTGTTTTGTCGCCGACCCGCATATTCTCGACTTCATAAGAAACCCGGCGGATCGGAGTAAAAATCGCGTCAACGGCAATCGTGCCGACGTCTACTTTTTCTTTTTGAACGACTTCTTTGGAAATAAAGCCCAAGCCTTTTTCGACTTTCATTTCTACATTCAAATTCACTTTGCCGGTAATTTCGGCTATGTGAAGCTCGGGGTTTAAAATTTCCACCTGCCCGCCTGTCTTTACGTCTTCCGCCAGAACATCTTTCGGGCCTTTCACGGAAAGCGTCACGGTCTGGGATTCGTCCGACAGCATCTTGAAGCGGATTTTCTTCAGATTTAAAATTATCACAATTACGTCTTCCTTGATCCCGTCCATGGTCTGAAATTCGTGCGAAACCCCGTCGATTTTGATGGAAGTAATGCTGGCCCCCGGCAATGAAGAAAGAATTATTCTCCGCAGGCTGTTGCCTAGGGTATGGCCGTATCCTGGATACAAGCCGTCTATTTCAAATACCCCTTTGTTTCCTTCTTCTAAGACAACGCGAGGTTTGGAAGGCATAATTATTTTATATTCAGACATAAAAAATTTTTACTTGTCCGCTTTAGGCGGGAAAATTAATAATATTAACGACTATAGAATTCAAGCACGGCATTAAGGTCAAGAAAGGTTTCGATATTTTTCGGCTTGGCTAAAATTTTTCCTTCCATACTGCCCAAGTCGAAAGAAACCCATCCCGGAGCATTGTAATCTTTCAATCTTTCCCCCAAATTTTCAAAAATTTTCTTGCTCCTGCTCCCCTCGCGAATTTTCACGACATCTCCCGGCTTCAATTCGCATGAAGGAATGGTGATGCGGCGATTATTCACGACAAAATGCCCGTGCGAAACCATTTGCCTGGTAGCGCGCCGGCTTCTGCCCAACCCCATTCTGTAAATTATATTATCCAGGCGAGATTCAAGGCTTTCGTAAAGCTTTTCGGCCGTGCCGGCGCCTTTGATATGAGAAGCTCTTTTGACGTAATTACCAAGCTGGCGTTCGGATATGCCGTAAGAAAAACGCACTTTTTGCTTTTCTATAAGCTGGGCTCCGTATTCGGTGGGTGCTTTCGGGCGGCGACCTCCTACCATCGGCCCTTTCGCCGATGAGGCAAACTTGGAGGTCTGGCATTTGTCATAAACCCCGGCTCCCAATCTTCTTCCTATTTTAAATTTCGGTTTGCTTATCATATTTTTTCAAGGACAGTCCTTGGGGAAATTCTCTTAAGGACTGCCCTTATTAATAATTTTTTAAACTCTCCTCGGTTTCTTGGCTTTGGGCCCGTTGTGAGGCACCGGCGTTGCGTCTAATATTGAAGTTATTTCTATTCCATGAGCCATAAAAGCCCTGATGGCCGGTTCCCGCCCGGACCCGACCCCCAAAACGACGACGTCCGAATTTTCCACTCCCAGCCCGGCCGCCTTGCCACCGATTACATCGCCCACTTTGGAAGCGGCGAACGGAGTTCCTTTTTTAGCGCCCTTGAAACCCAAGCTTCCCGCGCTTGACCAGAACAACGTATTGCCCAATTTATCGGAAAAAAGAACTTTGGTATTGTTGAAAGTGGCCTCAATATGCAAAATACCGGAAGTAATTTTTTTCTTGGGGGTTTTCGGCGAAGCTTTTTTTTCTACCGTTTCTTTCGGGGCTTCCTCTTTTTTTGTTTCTGTTACAATTTTTGTCTTTCCCATTTTAAATCTTAATTATGTTTTGCTCTCCTTTCTTTTGCCGGAGGCCATCGTCTTGCGCACATTGCCACGGATGGTCCGGGAATTTGTTTTCGTGCGCTGTCCGCGGACCGGCAGCCGCTTCGCGTGCCTGATGCCCCGATAGCTTTTTATGTCCTTCAATCTTTTAATGTTCGCGGCGATCTCCCTTTTCAAATTTCCCTCTATTGGAATTTTCTCCACCAGAAGGCGAATTTTGTTTTCCTCATCCGGCGTCAGGTCTTTGGCCTTTTTCCCGCGATCAATGCCGACCTGGTCCAAAATCCTGCGGGCGGACGGAATGCCGATACCGTAAAGGCAGGTCAAGCCAATCTCCAATCTCTTTTCATTTGGCACTGTGATTCCTAACATTCTCATAAATTATTGCTTTTGTTTATGCTTGGGATTTGAGCAAATTATTCTCAAATGCCTGGCTCGCCGGACCATTTTGCAATTATCACAAATTTTTTTAACTGACGATTTTATTTTCATAAGGATCTTTCAAAACGTTTTTCAAACTAACAGAAGAAAAACAAGGAAAAAATCCTTATTTTTCAATGATATAATTTTTTAAAGACTGCACTTGCTATAATACACCATTGTCGAAAAAATTACAACCCCGAACCAAAGCCTACGGCTTGGTACGGGGGCAAGCCCCCTAATTTATAACCTTTTAACTATTCTGCCTTTCCCGCCGTAAGAATCGAGCACAACTTCCACCTTATCTCCGATCAAAACTTTTATTCTGTGCATCCTCATTTTTCCTCCGAGGTAAGCGAGAATTTCCCCGCCTGCATCGCTTTGCGAAGCATTGCGGGCAGGTTTTTTTTCTTCTCCATTTATGTTTTCTTCAATCTTAACCCGAAACAGAGTAGAGGGCAGGGCTTCCGTGACAACTCCCCTAGCCATCGCGATTTTTTCATTGTTTGAGTCGTTCATGTATAGGCTGTAATTGTAGTAAAAACAAGAGGATATGTCAAACTCGCACTAATTAAAAAATAAAAAATTATTTCGGATAGTTTACTATCACGCTTACATCCTCGGCTTGGTTGGGAATGGATCTCGCCCACAAAGGGGAAAGTGTCAGCGTCGCAGAATCGATGTTGGTATATTGAGAAAGTATCTGGTTGAAATCTTTTTTCGGTTTGCCCAGCAGGTCGCCGGCAAATTTATCCGCATCAAGTTTCCAGACAATTTTCGCCGGACCGGACAGATTGAAACTTACGCTTCTTATATTATCAAAAGACGAACTGTCCTTATTGGAGAGCATAAAAACCAACTCCTTTATATTCGGTATGAAAACCTCGTTCCCGTCGTACCTTTCAACATTTTTCTCGGCAATTTTTTTTGTCAGCTTTTGCTCATTGAAGAGAAGGCCATAAAGTGTGCCTTTGAGCGTAATTATCAGATTGTTGTTTTCAGCGTCAAGCGGAATATTAGTGTCATCAATATTCAGAAAAACCGCGTCCTTAAACAGCACGAATCCGCTCGGAATCTGATCGGTCGCTTTTTGGAGGAGCTTTGCTTGAAGAGCAGTTTTTAATTCAGCGACAGCGGCCGTTTTTTCCGTCTCGGGAACATCCGGAATCCTGCCCTTGAATCCGCCGGCAATCGCGCCCTTGGACCTACCGTAAAATTTATCATATTTGGAAGTGCCCTTGAACCCGAGAATCTTGAAATCGAGGGGTTCGCTATTGTATTCCGGCCCGGCTTCGGCCCCGTAAATCTTCACTTCCACCGAACCGGGAGTGCCGCTCGATGATTTCCCCGGCACGACTGTTTTTGCCTGCGTTTTATAAATTTTTCCGTTGGAGCCTTCCAATCTTGTATCTATACTGAGTGTCTGAGAGGAAGAGCTAAAAGCGTTATAAATCACGACCGTACCGGTAGCTTTCTCCGTCACATCCTTCTCTCCGCTTGCCGGAACACTTTTACTTTCTTCGCCGGAAATAACGACCAGATCAAAAAATAAACCGTTATCACTGGAATCTTTGCTGGCGGATAAATTTTCGTTTAAGGATACGTCCTGCGCTTTTGGGTCCACCAAAACTTCCGCCTTGGAAAACAGGAAGGAAAGAGCGAAAAAACAAAATGCCGCGGAAATGAGCGCCACCAGCCAAAGCATGTATCGAGGCCTGTTTTTGGCCTGGCTGGTTTTAATCTCTTTTGCTTCTTCCGGCTCCTCCCACACTTCTTTCAGTTCGGGTTTTCTGACCTTCTCCGTTCCCATCCTCCGGCGCTTATCTTTTATCATGTCTTCCAAAAAATGCTTGGACATAGTTATATTTTACCCGGTTAGTAGATTTTGGCAATGCTTGCTTCGCGAGCGCGCTGTGCGCCTTGCCAAAACTCACTACGGGGTTTTAATTAAAAAACGATTAATGTAAATAGAATCGATAATAAGGAATGGCTCGCGCACCACATTTTCCTCAAAAACCGCGGTGCCATGGAGTATTTGAGGCCCCAAAAAAATAACCTCGAACTTTGACTCGGTCAGGGTGTATTGGCTGAATTGCTCGGTTTTGATTGTTTCCGAGAAAAAATCCGCCAAATCCTTGTCAATAGCCATAAAAATGGTCGCTGGGATGGAAATATCGTTGGAAAGGTTTACCAGGGATTCTTGAAATTTCTTGAGCCATTCTTGCTGGAGCTCCTCCATAATCGATTCGAGTTTTTTGGCCGTGGATTTCTCCGCGTGCCCGTCTTTCGAAAGAGAAATCAGAGAATCCGCTTCGCCCAAAGAACAATCCAGACCGGAGGCAACCCCTCGCACCAAAAAATTATGACCCAAAGGAAAAGAAATCGATTCGCGCAATATGTTCTCCTTGATCATGGAGATATCCGTCACTTCCCCGCCGATATCCACCAGAAGAAAATCCTCCTGCTGTGTGTGTATATTGCGCACCACCGCGAAAGACGCCATCGTAAAAGAGGAAAATTTTATCTGATTAAAATGAAAATGTTTGGCGATCGTTTTTTCTATTTTTTGAAGCACCCTCTCCCCGCTCATGGAAATAAAAATGGTCATTTCCAGTTCTTTGGCTTTTTGGTTCAAGGGTTTGGGAGTTTCATAACCGTTCAGTGTGGTTTTGATGTTTTTAAGTTCAATCGCGCGGACCGAATTGCCGACAGCCGCGTATTTCGTCAGATGTTCCTCCTCGAACAGATTAATTTCTTTCTGGATTAATTCGTCAGCCAACTTGGTGGTGAAAACGAAAGGCGTGTCTTTTTTTAGGCTGATTACCCGCGTTTGGGAGGTATACCAAGGCGAAGACAGAACGCAAAAAATTCTAGAAGGCGCGCCTAAGCCAGCTTTGTAAATTTTATCAACCACAATCTGAAGCGATTGGATAGTCAAAAGCAAAAACCGGTCAATGTCTATCTTTTTTTCTACGAGTACCGGTTCCTTGGCGGAAAAAATTATTTTCGGAATTCCGGAACTCTGCGCCCGAAAAAGCGCCCCGCTCACCGAAGAAGACCCGATATTAAAAACCAGCACTAATTCGTCTTTTTTTTTATTTCCTAAAAAAATCCCCATTTGATCTATTATATCACAAAAGCATGGCCTTTATGCGCCTGATGCCCTGCGCCACTGCTTCTTCTTTTTGAATTTTAAACTGCCCCAATTCTCCGGTATTTCTCACATGCGGACCCCCGCAGAATTCCTTAGAAATTGTCTCCCCTTTTTCGTTTTCAATAAAATAAAGAGATACGATTTCCGGATATTTGGCGCCAAATTCCATTTCCGCCCCGATTTTTTCGGCTTCGGCAAGAGGCATCTCGCGGCGCACAACGTTCAGGCCTTTTTTGATTTTATCATTGACCCAATCTTCCGTTTTTTTCTTTTCTTCGTCGGTCAATTTGTGGTCGCACAAGAAGTCCATCCGCAGGCGCTCTTCGGTGATGTTGCTTCCCCGCTGTTTTATATTTTTATCCACATTTGCTTTGAGCCCCGCTAGAAGCAAGTGATGCGCGGTGTGCAATCTGATTGTTTTCTCGTTATGATTCGCCAGCCCGCCCTTAAACATTCCAGCGGAAGAAGTCTGCGAAAGTTTCTGGTGCTGTCTCCGGGCATCTTCCCATTCTTGAAAAAAATTATCTGATACGGGAATATTAAGTTCAGAAGTTGTATCAGAAATATCGTTTGACCTTACCCCAAAAGTTGAAGATATACCAAATGCGGCATAACCAGTCAGTGGCTCCACTATATTTTTTTCTTTTCTACCCCTTAAAATTTCTACTGTGGCAACACGGCTTGTTTTATATCCCCGTTCTTCCTTATTAAATTCATCAAGAAATTTTTCTTTTTCTAAATTGGAATAAGTTTCAAAATATTTATTTATATATCTATTTACAATTGTTTCTATATTTCTATTCTTATAACTCGCTACAGTACGCATTAATCTCCTTAAAACATATCCTGCTCCAGTATTCGATGGCATTACTCCATCTGAAATCATAAACAGGGCAGCTTTTATATGGTCTGCAATAATTCTTTCTTCTTTTATCTTTTCGCCATTAAATAAATCTGTCTCATATACATTATTTTTTTTCTGCACTTGCACTAAAAGTCGTTCCAGTCCCATGCCGGTATCAATTCCTTTCACTTCCAGTGGTTTGTATTTCCCGTCCTTGGTTTTATAAAACTCATTGAAAACAATATTCCAAATTTCCACGCCGTTTATATAAACTTCCGTCGTCGGACCGCAAGGCCCTTCATCCCCCGTCGGCCCCCAAAAGTTATCGACACGATTGTGGTTTTTTATGGTTAGTTTTGAATCAATCTTTTTCCAAATTTCTCTGGATTCATTGTCTGCCGGAATTTCTTTATCCCCCTCAAAAACAGAAACATAATCTATCGCAAGTCCAAGCTCTTTGACTATAAAATCATATGCGTATTGTATCGCTTCTTTTTTCCAATACCCGCCGAAGGAAAAATTTCCAAGCATTTCAAAAAACGTGAGGTGTGTATCATCTCCTACTTCGTCAATATCTCCGGTACGAATGCATTTTTGCACCGTAGCTACATTTCGCCCACCAAAATCTTTGTCGGCAGCCTGTGGATTTGTGTAGTATGGCTTGAACTGCTGCATACCAGCAGTAGTAAAAAGCACCGATTCATCGTTGGGAATCAAAGAAGACGAGGGGATTATTTTATGCCCCCGGTTCTGGAAAAATTTCAGGAACTTTTGCCGGATTTCATTGGATTCCATTTTGGTCAATATTGTCGGAAATTTTTTGAATGGGCTTCTCCACAAAATAAAGAATGACAAAAACCGCCAGCACGAAAACGGCAGCAATCACGGACAAGCCGAAAAATCCGAAGCCCGCCGCCATACCGATGCCGGCTGTTACCCAAAGCCCGCCAGCTGTGGTCAGTCCCGTCAACCTGGAATTCTGAAACATAATGGCGCCAGCGCCCAAAAATCCGATACCAACGATTATCTGCGAAGCTACCCGCGCAGGGTCAAACCCAGCCAGACCTTTATACTTTACGGCAACCAGCTCGGAGACAATGACAAACACCGCCGCCCCTAAGGAAACCAAAGCGTGGGTCTTGATGCCCGCTTCCTTGTGCACTAGCGTCCGCTCCGCGCCGATAAAGGCGCCTAAAATAACCGCCACAAATAATCTTAGGATAATTTCGCTGTTTTGTATAAAAAATTCTTGCATATATAAATTATATAATAACTCCTCCCCCCAAGCAAACATCGCCGTCGTAAATTACGCAGGACTGGCCTGCCGCCGCCAAAACGGGCTTTTTAAAAACCACCTGTGCAAAGTCGAACTTTGCACACTTTATCGTGCAAGGTAAAAACTCGCCGTGATAACGAATTTGCGCGGTATAATTTTTGCCTGATTTTGGAATTTTAAAAATCCAATTTGTATCTTTTATTCCTACAAAAAAAAGATTCAAAGAATTCTGCTGGCGGAAGGTTCTGCCCGTAGGGCGGAGTAAAGCCAAAGAATTCTTTGAATCTTTTTTCATCTGCGATACCACTAGAATATTTTTTTTCACATCTTTGCCGACAATATAATACGGGCCGTCTTTCGGACTTTTTTTTGTAATCGTAAATCCGTGCCGTTCTCCCAAAGTGTGGAAGACCGCTCCGTCATGATACCCGATTATCTCCCCTGCCTCATTTTTTATCTTTCCTTTTTTTTCTTTGATGTAATGTTTGAGGAATTCTTTCAAATCCACCGCGCCTAGAAAGCAGATGCCTTGGCTGTCCTTTTTCTCTGCCACTGGCAGTTTAAATTTTTTAGCTAATCGGCGAACTTCTATTTTCTTCAAATTACTGATTGGAAATAAAATTTTTTTTAACTGCTCCTGCCTAAGCGTCCACAAAAAATAACTTTGATCTTTTGACGGATCACTCCCGCGGAGCAGATTTAGTATTTTTGACGAAAGCGGAACATGCTTTTTTTCAGTCGCTCGGTTCTTCGCTTCGCTCTGCCACTCCTTCAAAAAAGCATGTTCCGCTCCAGTTCTGGCGTAATGTCCTGTCGCCACAAAAATCTCCGCCGAAGGACGAACAAGCGCACCCATCGCCAGCGCTTTTTTGAGAAACGCGCCAAACTTTACTTCTTTGTTGCACATCACATCAGGATTGGGCGTCCGGCCCGCCTTATATTCGCGAATCATATAATCCGCCACTTCTTTTTTGTACACATTTTCGAAGTCAAAAGTTAGGAACGGGATACCCAGATGCGCCGCGACGCACATAGCGTCGTGGCGCTCCTCTTCCTCGTTGCACTCCAAAAAATCCGGATGCCAGGTCTTAATAAAAACCCCGACAACTTCAAAGCCCTGCTTTTTAAGAAGAGCCGCGCTCACAGCCGAATCCACCCCGCCGGAAAGTCCCACAAAAACGGTCTTTTTTTTCATGGTTCGACTTTGCTCACCATGACCCTGAGTTTTTATCGAATGGGTCATATATCAAACTTACAAGCTCATCAGTTTTTTGTAAAGCTCGAAGGTCGCGCGCGCGTCGGACAGGGCGGTATGCGCGCGTTCATTTTTGATACCGAAACGCACGCACAGCTCACGCAGAGAAAAATGCTCGACGTCCGGGTCCTTATGGAGTTTTGCCCAGGAAATCGAGACAGTATCCAGCTTGTGGTAATGCATGGTATTGGCTATCCCAGCCTCGCTTGAGGCATACTCCAAAAAACCGGAATCAAAAGCTACGTTATGCCCGATCATGATGCAATCTTTCGTTTTCTCCGAAAAAATTTTCATCGCCTCTCTCAGTTCAAGCGCTGATTCCCAGTCTTTCTCTTCATAATGATTAACCTTTAAAGCTACCGGGTCGGCATTTTCGATGTGTTCGGGTTTTATTTTCAACTCGAGCTCCCCAATGACTTCCAGGCCCGGCGTCGAGAACACACAGCCGATTTCAATAATCTCGTGCCGAAGCAAATTAAGGCCGGTGGTTTCTATGTCGATGAAAGCCAGATTGTGTTTTCTCATTTCTCCATTCTACCGCAAATATTTCAATTTGTTATCAAGGTGTTCCGCAAAACTTTTCGCGTAATGAATTCCGCCTTCTTTGTCGTGCAGATAATAAAGATAAGACGAACTCTCCGGATAAATGGCCGCTTCTATGGCCTCCAAACCGGGATTGCCGATTGGACTATTTGGCAATCCCCTCTTCTCGTAAGTTTCCGGCACGGCGTCCGCTTGGAGCGGCATGCCGATAGAAATCCTTTTCCATAAAATTCCGGAAATAATTTTCCGGTCAATATCCCCCTTTGCTTCTCTTTCAATAATCGAAGCCATAATGATGATTTCTTCCTCTGTCCTGCCCGATTTGGTTATCTCCGGTCGAACAGAACCAACTCTCTTCTCAAAATTGTCCCGCAAAGACTGCAGAACTTCTTCTTCCCCGGCATTGGTCAGAAAAAAGTAGGTGTCGGGAAAAAGATAACCCTCCAGCGGCTTCGCTTTCAGTAAAAACTCGGCCTTGTCGAAACTTATCAGCTCCGAAGAAACAATGTCGGCAATCTGATCAACATCAAACCCTTCTGGAATCGTAACGGAAACCGGCGCCATATGATGCTTGCCTCTCCCGATGCGCCAGGCAATTTCAAAAACCGGCAATTTATCCTCCAACAAATAATCAGCCGACACTATGCGTTTCTCGTCGCCCAGAATTATTACCAAAGATTCGAATACTGTCCTCGACCGTATGATATTTTGCTCCTTCAGCAGCGAAGAAATCACGCGCAAGTTCATTCCGGGTTCCACTCTAACCATGGTTCCGATGGGAAAATCGCTTGGAGCGCTTATAAACAAAAAATAAAAAACGCCCAAAAGCAGGACCGTGCCTAAGATCCCTCTTATATATTTATATTTCCATTCGGATACAGGATGGCCAAGTTCAGGTGGAGAAGAAAAATTTTCCATAAAATAATTATGTCGGTAAATTCGGTGGCGGAGAGGCTTCCTTGGATTCGATGCGCTCCAGGGTAGGAACTTTCAAAATCTGGCCCGGGAAGTGCCACAGGGTTGCCAGTTCTTCCGTATTTAAGACAAAAGTAAGATGATGGGGGTATGCTTTGATTATGCTGTCAAGCGAAAGAACCTGCGGAATAGGCCACTTCCAGTGATTCTGGCCAAAAATATGGTGGCGGAGCGGGAGATGAAAAAACGCCCGCTCGCGGAATTCATGAAGCATCCGGTTGGCCAGCATCATGATAGTTGCCGGCGAAGCCGTAAATATGCCGCTGTAAAAATCCGCCTGAGCCGAGTTTATGCGGTAAAATTCATTACAGTCGGGTTTGGCGTACTGGCGGAAAATAAGGCGGAGGTTCCGCCGGCTGTTCATATCAAACGCCTCTTTTTTCGCCACATACATAACCCTAATTCCGGTCTCGAAACCGACTTTGGCTGTTTTAGCGGACATTGCCGTTGCAGTATTATCTAAAAACTTAGGAACACGAATTTCAATTCGAGCCAATTTAACAAGTCCCTGACCCGGCTCTTCTCTTTGGGAAGTATAAGGCCTCATTAATTTAAACATTTCGTTCCTTGCCTCTACCACCCAATCGTGTTTGCCGAACCAAGTACCTTTCGTGCGATACGTTTTCTTGGAAGGCGTAACGACAATCTGCATCCACATTTGCTCCCCTTTTTGCAAGGAACCGAAAAGTTCCACCACCGGCGAAACAGGGTCAACTTTATATTCCTCCTTTGGATCTTCATCGAGTCCGTAATCAACATATGTCCTGATGGGATATGCCTCGGGCTTAGTCAGTTTGAATTCGCATCCCCACCCGTTCCACGCGCTCTCCGGCGATATCTCGTCAACCCCCAAAGTATAATCCTCCACCGCTTTGACCTGCGCCTGCGGATACTGCGCGTACATCTGCGTTTCAATCAGTCCCCGGATACGCGACGGCGTCCTTATATAAAAATGCACCTGCCCGTCGATGGAAGCAATCTCCAAAGAAAACCAAAACCAGACAGCTCCCTGCCAGTACTCTTCCTTGCCTCCTTTCATGCTCCAGTGATAGAGGGCGTTGGTTATAAAAAGTTCCATCGCCTGCGGACTCCGCAGGACCTCGCGCGGAGGGACTATTTCCAAGAGTACAAAATCTATTCCGGAAATGAAATCCTGCTGGATGTAATGCACCCAAAACCTCCAGGCAATCCGGCCCAAAAGCACCGTTCCACCCAGAGCTAGAATGGCCCTTACAACTTCGCTCTCTATGTTAAATTTCCAAACAAGGTAGAGGAGGATAACGACAATAATCCAAGGCCAGTGCTTGATTATAAATTCCTCTACCCCCGCCAAAAACTCATCCATACCTGTATTTTAGTATAGAAAGCCGAAAAAACAAAATGAAAAGATTTAGGCCAGCGCGTAAAGCCCTTTGGCGTTCTTTTTGAAATATTTTGAATTGGCCAGATTCACCAGAATGGTATTTTTCTTAAAATATCTTTCTTTCATTACTCTCTTTATGATTTCTTCTTTTCCCATCGGCTCTCCCGCTCTCTTTAAAATATCCTCTATGACTTCGCGTGCAATGCCGGCTTTATAGCCCCACTCGGAGAGGGCATATATCCCGCGCCCAACCAAGACAAAACGGGGATCCTTGATGAGCTCATTGTGGCAGGTGGCATAATGGGTTTTTTTGCCGAAAATCTTAGAAATTGAATCGGCCACCTCCTTGAAGTGCATCGGGGAACCGTGGCGCCTCATCACTAGATAGGCGAAATCCTTGATCCCGCGGGTACGGATGTTGGGAGAAGTCGCTTTGCCCCACTCGCCCAGCGGATTCTTGGAAATGGTCTTGGACATCGAGAGCCAGCGCTTGGCCATTTCCTCGTTTTTATACTGTTCGGCAACATCCTTCAGGTGCTCTAGAAACTTTTTAATCATTTCGGTTTCCGGAATCAGGTCTTCGTCTTTCAAGCTGGCGTAAAGCTTCCTCAGAGCATCATGAATCTTTTCCGTCATGGTGTCATCGATGCTCCAGCGAGTATGAAAGTGCTCGTCTTCGCGGTGTTTTTTGAAAGCGTCCCCCAGTACCAAGAAAAAATTGATATGGTTTTGGGTGGACTTATCTTTAGAAATATGGGGTAAAAGCTCGTGCTCGGCGACAATCGATCCTAAGTTGCGCACTATTTGTTTCAGTTCATCAAAAACCGCCTGCTCGTTTTTGTAGGCATCGGACTTTTTGATGAGATTGATAGCTGCGTCTTCGATCTGACGCACGCGCTCCCGGGTAATATTGTATTTTTTGCCGATTTCCTCGAGAGTTTTTCTCCGGCCGTCGGCGGTCAAGCCGAAACGGTTCATAATCACGTCCGAGGCGCGGCTATGCAGGTGCGAAATTATTTTTTGAGTGACTTTTTTAGGTTTGAAGGATGTCGTTGGCATAAATTGCTTCATACATTATATCACTAATTTCTTAATTTTACAATCATTCTCTCTTTACTCTGACCCGGTCAAGTTCGGTCAGATACTTCTTGCGAAGCCGGACGGATTTCGGAGTAATTTCCAGATAATCATCTTTATTCATCACTTCAAGACCTCGCTCAATATTCAAAACAAAAACAGGGTTTAAGGTTATAGCTTCGTCGGTGCCGGAAGCTCTCATGTTGGAGAGCTGTTTGCCTTTCGTGGGATTGACAGACATATCGTCTCCTTTTAAAACATTCCCGACAACCATCCCCTCGTAAACCTCTGTTCCGTGTTCTATGTACAATATACCACGTTCCTGTAAATTTGCAAGGGAAAAAGCCACGGCTTTGCCGTTTACCATGGAAACCATGGAACCATATTCTCTTTTCCTTATTTCCCCGGCATATTCTTTGAAACCAGTGACCCGTGAGGACATTATGCCTTCCCCTTTGGTATCTATGATGAATTCTCCGCGATATCCTAGAAGCCCGCGCGTCGGTATGTCAAAAATAACCCTAACGATACCTTCTTTTTCAACCATATTTTTCATAATACCGCGCCTTCCGCCGATTTTCTCAATTACCCCTCCGGAAAACTCCATCGGCACATCGATTACCAGCTCTTCGTATGGTTCCGTTTTAATTCCATCTGTCTCTTTGATAATAACTTCCGGCTCTGAAACCTGAATTTCAAAACCTTCCCGGCGCATATTTTCTAAAAGTATGGCGATGTGGAGTTCTCCCCGACCATACACTTTGAAAAAAGATGGGCCCATTTTATTTCTTCCCTGGTCGGGGGAAAAATCAACCCGAAGCCCAACATTCACCTCCAGTTCTCTTTCCAACCGTTCTTTGATCTGTCTGGAAGTTACAAATTTTCCCTCGCGACCCGCGGATGGAGAATCGTTCACTAAAAAATTCAAGGACAGGGTCGGTTCATCAATCGCGATATGTGGCAACATCTCCACGCTTTCGTCTTCACAAATAGTCTCTCCGATATAAATATCCGGAATTCCGGCTAGAAGAACAATGTCGCCGGAGTGGGCGACTTCTTCTTCTTTTCTGGCTATACCCTCAAAGCCAAAAAGTTTCGTAATTTTTCCTTTACGGGTTCCGTTCTCGCCTTTAACAAAAACCTGACTGCCGGAAAATATTTTCCCGGAGTAAATCCTGGCCACGGCCATGCGGCCCAAAAAATTATCATAGCCCAAATTAAAAACTTGCGCGGACATTTTTTCATTGTCGGACCCGCTAGAAGCGGGCAAAACTTTTTCCAAAATCACATCCAAAAGCGGAGATAAATCACTTGATTCATCACCAAGATTTCTAAAAGCCTTGCCTTCGCGTCCGACTGCGTAAACCGTCTCAAAATTCGCCTGGTCCTCACTAGCGCCCAGTTCAAAAAATAATTCCAAAACTTCCTCGTGTGCCCGGTGCGGATCAGAAGCCGGCTTGTCTATTTTTTTTTCAGGACAAATCTGGTCTGCGGCATCGGCCCTTCGGCGGCATCCACCAGTAAAAGCACGGAATCAATCGCGCGCAGAACACGTTCCACTTCCGAACCAAAATCTGCGTGGCCAGGGGTATCCACGATATTTATCTTTGTACCTTTGTAAAAGATAGACGTATTCTTTGAATAAATAGTGATACCTCGCTCTTTTTCCAAAGCGTTTACGTCCATAGTAAAATCCTCTTCGGACAAATCCCCGAATTGCCGCATAAGATTGTCAGTCAAAGTGGTTTTGCCATGGTCCACGTGAGCTATTATCGCTATGTTCCTGATTTCCATTTTTGTTTTAATTTTTACTTTTGTATTTTTGTGACTCTGGCAGGAATCGGACCTGCATTACAAGT
>LCGX01000002.1 GCA_001000035.1 Candidatus Nomurabacteria bacterium GW2011_GWF2_43_8 | reverse complement strand
AAAGCATCATCATCGAAGCGGTAAAGGAGATTTAATTATACAAACTCATCGCTTTTTCTTTGCCTTCGGTAAAAATCATTTCCACCGCTTCGGCAACTTTCTTGCCAAGTTTTTTTATGGTCTCGAGTTCCGACTTTTTGAATTCGCCGAGCAAGAAATTGAGCACGGCTTTTTCCCCGGCTGGCTTTCTTATCTTCCCCGACGGCGTCGCGGGCGCTGTGCCTATTCTTATCCTCACAAACTCTTTTGACTTTAATTTTTTAATTATTGATTCCAGCCCGTTGTGCCCTCCGGAACTTTTATCAAAAGAAATCTTCATTTTTCCCAACGGCAAATCAATGTCATCATAAATAACCACAATATCTTTATCTTTTAAATCTGATTTATGCTTATCTTTCACATAAAGAACGGCAACTCCGGAGTTATTCATAAATGTCGTAGGTTTGATATATTCAACAGGTTTTCCTCCGATAGAATCTTTATAATAAAGCAACTTAGATCCATTGCTTTCCTTCCATTCAACTTTTTTACCCAAAATAAAATCAAGCACAATCCAACCGGCATTATGCCGCGTGTTTTCATATTCCTTCCCAGGATTTCCGAGCCCCACCACTAATTTCATATCTTTCATAATAGCATATAACTTAACTTTACCCACCGCATTACAAAACAAATTAGAGCATAATGTCAAGAATTTTTTATGCTATATTATAGTGATGGAACAAGAAAAACATGAAGAAAAAGCACAAGAAAAAACGAGGGGACAGTCGTTCTGGGAGCTTGTGCGCTTCGCGCTCATAGCACTCGTCATTGTCATCCCAATCCGCATCTTGGTCGCCGAACCGTTTATCGTCTCGGGAAGTTCCATGGTACCGACATTTGAAAACGGCGACTACTTAATCATCGATAAAATATCTTATGAATTGGGGAGTCCCCAGAGGGGCGATGTGGTAATCTTCCGATTCCCGGGCGACCCGACAAAATTCTTCATAAAGAGAATTATAGGCCTACCGAACGAAACTGTAGACATAAAAGGCAATGAAGTAGTGATAACCAATAAAGAGAATAAGCAGGGCTTTAAATTGGAACAGCCTTTCGTAAAAAACCCCGCCAATAATAAGGATACGCATTTTGAACTGAAAAGCGACGAATATTTCGTAATGGGCGACAACCGAAGCGCCAGCTCCGATTCGAGATATTGGGGAGCAGTAAAAAAAAATCTTCTTCAGGGGAGGGCGTTCTTGCGCCTGCTGCCAATAGATAAAATAGACATATTGCCCGGTAATTATAAACAAACAGAATAATATGAAAAAAACAACACACGGGAACAAGGCAAAAAACGCGGAAGTCGCGTCTCCAAAGGGCATGAGGGATTTGATGAACGAAGATTATTATTGTTTTCAGGGGTTTTTTGAGAAGGCACAGGAAGTGGCGGTATACTACGGCTTCAAGCCCATCGAGACCCCGATGCTGGAACAGGAGGAGGTTTTCACTTCAAGCATCGGAGAAGGCACGGATATTGTCGACAAGGAAATGTACACGCTCAAAACCAAGGGCGGAGATCATCTGGCCCTTCGACCCGAACATACCGCCCCGCTCATGCGCGCTTATCTGGAACACGGAATGCAGAATATGCCCCAGCCGGTGATGTTTTACCAATACGGCCCCGTCTTTCGGCATGACAAGCCCCAGCGCGGGCGCTACAGGCAATTTTGGCAATTTGATCTGGATGTGCTGGGAAGTGATAAAAGTATTATGGACGCGCTTGTGATAAAAGCAGGCGTGAGCATCTTGGAAGAGGCCGGAGCGGAAAACCTTTCCGTCGACATAAACTCGATCGGCGACAAGGAATGCCGAAACGGATACATCAGAGAACTTACCAATTATTACAAAAAGCATCTTGGGCAGTTGCCATCCATAGACCGGGAGCGCCTAAAAACAAATCCGCTCCGCATTCTAGATTCAAAAGAAGAAAAAACCAAAGAAATAAATGAGGGCGCTCCCGATTCGGTCTCGTATCTCTGCGCCGCCTGTAAAAAGCACTTCAAAGAAGTGCTGGAATATCTGGAGGAAATGGGCATCAATTACAATATGAACAAAAATTTAGTGCGAGGACTTTCATATTACACCCGCACCGTCTTTGAAGTTTACACTGAGAGCTCGGAGGAAGGAAGTATGCCAATGCAAATAGGCGGCGGCGGGCGCTATGACTATCTGGCGCGGGAGCTCGGAGGGAAAAAAGACGTTCCGGCTGTGGGATTCTCAATGGGAGCAGACAGAATAGTGGAAGCAAAATGGTATAAAAAGCTTTCGCCCCGCACATTGAAAAAGCCGAAAATTTATTTCATCCAGCTTGGCTCCGAAGCTAAACTAAAAAGCCTGAACATAATAGAAATACTGCGCAAGGCGCACGTTCCCATTGCCCAGTCGCTCTCCAAAGACAGCTTGGGCTCACAGTTGGCGATTGCTGAAAAGCTCGCCATTCCTTACGCTATAATCTTCGGAGTGAAGGAAGCGCTGGAAAATTCCGTCATTGTGCGGGATATGTCCAACCGGTCCCAAGACACCGTAAAACTAAACAAGCTTCTGGAATACTTAAAAGAGCTCAAGTAAAAAATGATGAAAGAAATAGTCCAAAAAAACAACAAAATCCTACGCCAAAGCGCAAGAGAAATACCGACAAAAGAAATCGCATCCCCTAAAATCAAAAAAATATTGAGAGAAATGTCTTCCGCCTTGAAAAGCCAAGACGACGGCGTGGCTCTAGCCGCCCCGCAGATAGGATATCCCCTGTCGATTTTCATCGTCTCGGAAAAAATATTTTCGGAAGATTTTATTACAAATAGAAGTGAAAAACTCTCAGGAGAAAGAGCTGTCGATGATATAAAAAAGGTAAATAAAAAGTTGAAAGATTTAGTTTTCATCAACCCAAAAATTTCCAAACTTTCCAAGCAGAAAGAATGGCTACCGGAAGGATGTCTTTCTGTCCGATGGTTTTACGGCCAGACTTTCCGGTCCAAAAAAGCGACAATCACGGCTTATGACGAAAACGGCAAAAAGTTTCAAAGAGGCGCTTCCGGACTTCTGGCGCAGATTTTCCAGCACGAAACCGACCACTTAAAGGGAGTGCTCTTCATCGATCACGCCAAGGATATAAGAGAAGAATTGCCCCAAAATGTCCAAGCTTAATTTTGTATTTTTTGGAACTCCGGAAGTCGCTTCGGAAACGCTAGAAATCTTAAAGCGAAGTGGCTTTACCCCGTCGCTTATTGTGACCTCACCGGACAAGCCCCAGGGACGCAAAATGCTTGTAACTCCTCCGCCGGTAAAAGTTTGGGCGGAGGAAAACGGTATTCCTTACATTCAGCCGGAAACATTGGGAAAATTGGAAATTGTTTTGAGAACCTCTGCACAGGCTGGCGAGCCGAGCAAAGCGATTCGCCAACAGGCGAATACGCGTGGTGAACAAAATAATTTCCAATTTGACCTTTTTGTTATTGTCGCTTATGGAAAAATTCTGCCGGAAAGTATTTTAAATATGCCGAAATTGGGTTCTATCAACATCCATTATTCCTTGCTCCCGAAATATCGCGGTGCTTCGCCGGTAGAATCCGCCATTTTAAACGGCGAGACGGAAACTGGCGTCACTATCCAAAAAATGGCATATAAAATGGATTCCGGGCCTATTCTAGCCCAAGAAAAAGTGGAAATATTTTCTAATGAAAAAGCGCCGGATTTGCGGGGGCGCCTGATAAAAATCGGCGGGGAGCTTTTGGTAAAAATCCTAAAGACCCCCTCGGTCTCCGGCCACTTCCCCTTCGCAGGGGGAGAAGAACAAGATGAATCGCAGGCGACATTCTGCAAAAAAATAAAAAAAGAAGACGGGCTGATAGATTTAGACGATGACCCGGTAAAAAATTACAACAAATTCCGAGCTTACGCCGAGTGGCCGAGAACTTTTTTCTTTAGAAACGGCAAGAGAATAATAATCACTGATGCTATTCTTGACAATGGCCAATTCGTCCTTAAAAAAGTAATTCCTGAAGGAAAACGTGAAATAAACTGGGAAAAATTAATAAAATAAAATACATAACCTTATTATCTGCCCCTCTTATAATTTCTGCATATGCGGAAATCTTAAGAATCTAATGTACAAAAAATATTAATACACCTCCTGCTGATAGCACCTCTCGCAGTAAACTATCTCCGGGCGGTCGGGGGCATAACTGGTTTCAAATTCATTTGTACATTCCTCTTTCATGCATTTCCTATGCCAGAGCTGCATTGGATTCTTGAAGGCTAATCTTTTTTTATATCTTTCATCCTGGTGAATCCTCGGCAGAGGTATATCCATCCGCCGGTAAAACTGCAGTTCAAAAGAAGTTATTTTGAACGCCTTTTTTGTAACAGCGCATTCTATAACCTCATTTAATATGGAATCATCGACATTTTTAATATCATCCGGCAATTCTTCCGCCTTTTTTGTAATGGCATACTTATTTTCCACCCTATCTTTCCAATTATAACCCCTAGCCACCGCCTCGTCTTTGGAAAGAGGAAAATATTCACGAGCGATGGTTTCGTCATATCCGAAGGAAGAAAATTCAAACGGAAAAAATTCGCCATATTTATAAACCCTTCCTTTTTTGTCAACATAGGGCATCTCATCCATCTGCTTTTTGATTTTGGAAATCAATTCTTCGTATTTTTCTTTTGTATATTGTTTATTCAGAACACAATACTGCTTGGATCTTAGGCCGACACAACCAAAAAGGTTGCCGGCCGACTGGCAGGAATCAATATACTCCACCTCGCTCAGGGCAGGCTTGCCGGCAATAATAAATTTGATATTCAAGCTATTATCCGATCCGCCAAAGGCATGTTCATAGGCCAATTCCGCATCGCAGTGGCAAACATCCATGGAGTTTTTTACGCGGGGAGAACGATAGGCGTACTTTATGTTTTCTGTTTCATAGCAATTGAAAGAAAAGCGCGAGTTCCGGCAGTTACGGAGCTCGTCGCCGCTGGAGTTAACACAGTTGATCACCCTTGCGTATTTTCTGGGAAACTTCAGCGAAAAATTCCAGAATTCCGGAAAGGTTTTTTGAATAAATTCATAACTGCCCAGATTTAAACTTTTCATTTTTTTCAGATATTCTTCCGGGCTGTACTGTTTGTTCCAAATACAGTAATTTTTGCTCCGCAAATTGACACAGCCGAAACAGTGCTGGCAATTGATGCAGTCCAAAAGAAAACTGGAATCGACGCAATTGGAAGACCAGTAGCAGTATTGGCAATTGTAATTTTTGCTGCTTCCGATGCCTTCATAAATGAGCTCGCTTTGGGCGACGTTGTATGAATCAATAATGTTTTTGGAAATATCCGTATTGCTGGAATAATACACATCTTCAGATTTCCAAATCACCGAATACGCTAGATACACATTTTTTACGTCCTGGATGAAATTGGCGTATTCGCAGTCGATGCAATTTCCGGTATGCCAAGCCGACTGCCTCGGAACTTTCAAAAACAACTCCCGCCATTGCTCGAAAAACGGCTTAGTAAAATCGTAATCCTGCCCATATTGGAGCGGGTCCCAAGCATCGCTTTTCCAGCATTCCGGGCAATAAACAGGAAATGAGACATCCTTGTCATACATGGAAATTATCCTTTTGTGACATAGATTGCAGGTGCGTTTGTATAGCGAGCGTTCATTTCTCCAGCAAAGACGGCGAATTAGCCGGCACTCCGAACAAAAAGTCGGCGGAGGGACTTTGATTTTTTCGTAGAAATTAAAATCTTCGATCTCTATAGTGAAATCCTTTTTGCAATTTTGGCATGTTCTAGTTTCTTGATCCATATTTTTAAACCCCATCTACGCTATAACATAGATGTAAATTCAATATTTTGACGTAAAGGGGTTTCTTTTGGAGAGTCCCTTAAGCATTTTTTTGACACTGGCGGCGCCGCGCTTGAAGAGCGTCTGCTTGCGGTCTTTATTTCTCCTTATTTCTTCATATAACCTTTCTTTAACATCATCAACCGATTCATAAAGATCTTCTTTGTCAGATCCGTAATAAAATTTTTTCCCATCTATATTAATGAGGCAATCGGAATGAAAAACTTCGCCCCCCTTGTGGTGCTGGGTGCTTTTTCCAACTTCAAAATTGACCAACACATCTCCCCCGCTTTTTTCAATCGAAGAAAGAAGTTTTTCTAAATTGGTAACCCTCTTCAGGACATAATCTTTTATGGCCTCAGTCAACTCTATATTTTTTCCTTGCAAATTTATCTGCATCCTTCCATTATATCATAATTTTTCTTCTTCAATAACCTCTTCTTCTTCCTTTTCAAAAAACTTTTTAAGCCATATTTGGGCCATCACCACAACAATCAAAATCAAAATGACAAAGCCAATTCCGGCGTAAATACTTTTCAAGATACCGGAAACATAGGTAAAACCGAGCCCGGAAAGATAGCCGATGGAAATAAGCGTGGTCAGCCAAATTAAAATGGCCACCAGGTCGGGAGGAAAGAAATTCTTGAAGGATATATTTGTTTTGCTTACGTAAATAATAACTATCGCCCTGGTGCCAACCAAAAATTTGGCAAAGATAAAAGCCAGCAAACGATTTCCCCGGCTGACCCGGCGAATCGCTTCCATAATGACCGAGAGAGTGGGGGCGGCATAACGATGACCAATGACTCTTCCAGCCAAACGGCTTTTTCCCAAGAAAAACCATAGAATATCGCCAGAAGTAGTCCCTAAAAAACTTACCCATAAAAAAGGGAGGAGGGGGAAAATCCCGTGCGCCGCCAAAAACGAAAGCGAAATAAGCGCCACTTCTCCTCCGAAAGCCGCTCCCAAAAAAACGATCAGATACTGGAGCAGCGGATAGCTGGCAATAAACGCAGAAATCCATTCTATGGAAGGGGTCATAATTATATTCTACCAGTTTTTAATCAAAGCGGTGGGTGTGTTTTTGTTTCAGGATGGGTATATATAATTTTTCTATGTATTCCCCGAGTACCCGCGAGGTGGAAAAATTATCAAGAATAAAATTTCTGACTGTTGCCATTTTACGCGTCCATTTGGAATCCCGGGGATTTTTCAGATGTTCGGTATAAAGGGGAATAATATTTTCCTTAAGCAAAGAAAAAAATTCTTTTTCTTTGGGTCCGCCCGCCACCCAACCGATATTGGACGGATTTACTTCGTGAACCCATCCATCGTTAGTAGAGAGCGACAAGATTCCATTCAGCCCCGCTTTCATCCCGCTCGTGCCGCAGGCCTCAGTGCCGGGAATCGGAGTGTTGAGCCAGATGTCTCCCCCAGCCGTCAGAACCTCCGCGATTTCCGTGCTATAATTAGGCATAAAAACCGCCACTCCCTTCAATTTTTCTTCTATTGTTTTTTTAATTTTTTTTACCAGCGGATTTTCCTGCCCTCCGGTGGGTCCCGAAAAAATTATCCGGATCGGTACCGGCGAATTTTTTGAAAATTCCAAAAGCTCTCCCGGGTTGTCCAAAAACAAGAGCGGCTGTTTATATTCCACCAGCCGCCTAGCCCAGACGCATATCAGATCCGTGTCCCGCCAAATTTCTCCGGTTTTTTCTTTTACTAGGAGAATAAGCTTCCTTTTGTTTTGGAGGTGACGCTCCCATATATTTTGGACGGACGCACCGCCTAGCTTATCCCATCTCGCTACGAATATGCCGTTGGTTATGTTGTCCATTATCTGACTCGGCCAGAGTTTTTCGGCTTTTTCCTCGTGCAGTTCGCTCACTGTATTTGATTTGGTTGAAAGTTTGAAAGACAAAGCCGTCATTGAAAAAACGCTCGGATTATTCGAGAGAGCTCCAAGTTTCGCAATACCTTTGCTGTCCACCAAATTCATTTCTTCTGCATATTTTGCCATAAATAAGCTTATTTTATCGGATAAAAACTGTTCCTGCCCCTCCGGAACCAGTGTGTGGTTAGTAAAAAGAACATGTTTTTTCGCATACTCGCAGGCCTCTGTGAAGTTCACATGCTGGTGCTCCATCTCATGACGGACCAATTCCAGCGCCAAAAAGGCGGAGTGCCCCTCATTTAGATGATACACGGAAGCATGATACCCGAGGCGGTGGAGCAATCTGAATCCTCCTATACCGAGAACGATTTCCTGTTTCAATCTGGTGTCCCTGTTTTCGTCGTAAAGACACTCGGTAATTGCCCGATCCCTCGGGTCATTCTCCGGAATATCCGTGTCCAGCAAATAAACTCGAGCTTTTCCTTCTTCCCACTGCCAGGCTCGGGCTCGGACAATCCGCTCTTCAATCGGAAGCGTCACAATTATTTCTCGATTGTTTTCGTCAACAACAGCTTTTATTTTATTCGCATACTTGTTCCCTTCCAAAGAAAGAATGCTCTGCGCTTTTTTATAGAGCAGTCCCACTGACACGAATGGAAATTCGCGCATCGCCGCTTCCCGGACGAAATCCCCCGCCAAAACCCCGAGCCCACCGGCATAAGTGGGTAGCGGAGAATCCAGAGCATATTCGGCGCAGAAATAGGCAATGGGCTTTTCCTCGAATATTTTATATTCCTCGCTTTTTTTAAATTCCAGAAACCAGCCGGAATCTTTGTTTTTGTTTCCTGCATTTGCCATAAATTTATGAGCCGCGCTGTTCCGGTTGTCCGCCGCGCAATCGGCGGTACTTATCCTCGTATTCGATAATCGTCTTTTCGACTTCGTCGTGGGGTATTTTCACCCGTACTAAATCAATCGCGTTCATAGTGTCGTAAATATCCAGCTTGTGTTTCAGTTTGTAAATGGCATCGCGCCAAAGAATCGCCTGCTCGTACTCGCCCTTTTTCGCCGCCTCTTTTTTTAATCTCTCCATCATAGCCAAAAACGCATAATAGACATTTTCCGCGCCCGGGCGGTTCAGGGTTCTGTCTTTGAAGGGAATCCGCAATATATTATTCTGCGACTGCATCATCGCTCTTATTTTGCCGGTGCGCTGCCAATTGAAAGCGGTGCTGATTATTTTTTCATAATAATCCCTTGCTTCTTCGACAATTTCCTTTTTAAGGTCCGGAATGTGCCGGAGCGTATCAAGCAGGCTCCAAGCCCCGTATTCTATCATCTCCAAACTCCACCAAGGCTTGGCGGACGCCCACCAAAAGTGATCAGAACCGAGCGCCATATCCATTTTTCCGCGAACAAGCTCATAGCGCGCGTGGTTTTTATCCATACCGTAGACTTCTTCGAGAACAAGTTTGGTAAGATCCCATTGCCACTTATGGATTATGTTTTCTGGATCGTTCCAGGAAAGAAATTGTATATTTTTTTCTATGTCCAGCTTACTGGAGGCCCAGGTGGCTTTCGCTGGGGTAACTTCTTTTTTTCCCTGGTAGTATTTTTCCACGTCGGAAATTTTAATCAACTCAAATTCTTCTGTCTTGAAAATTTCAAAAAGCATCTTCTCCAGTCCCGGCCGATGGTGGCCGAAGGTCTCTGCGTCCATCGCCGTTACAATATAGCGCCCCGTTTCAAGCTCGTCCTTCATTACTTCAAGTAGGGAGTCACGGGACCGGACCACTGCACTCATTATCAAATTGCTTAATCTCCGGTCGCGGAAAAAAACTTTCAGATTGGTGCCACTCAATTTATAAATCTGGCTGTAATCAACCTGTCCCACTTCCCCGCCGCAGGAAATTTCGTCCAGGATCATCCATTTGAAACCCAATTTTTCGACAATTTTCCCGATTCGATCGTCATAAGCCATTTCCGGAGAGAAAAAGCCATTCGGCGTGTAATTCCCAAAAAAATGCTTGAGGGTTTCCGTGTTGAGCTCGATCTGCCTTATAATTTCTTCGTCGGAAAGCAGGGGCAGGAGCGCGTGGTACTTAGCCGACCCAGTTATTTCAATCCGATTTTCCGCCACCAGTTTTTTCAAATCTTCTATAAGATTGTCGTGCCCGTACTTATGCAGGAGTTCAAGCAGCGCGCCGTTTATGTTTATCGTCAGGCACACTTGCTTGTTTTTTTTGATGCCCTCAATAACCGGATGGTAACTTTGGGCGACAATCGCCTGGAGGATGTCGGGTTGCTGGTTGGCCGGTTGGTAAAAGTGTAAAAAATTTGCCCATTTCATGTGAATTATTGCAAGTTGAATTGGTTAAGCGCGCGGAGGAAAAGCTTTTCATACTCTTTGGCCGATTTATCCCAAGAAAAATTCTCTTTCATGGCCCGCTTTTGGATTTCTTGCCAAATCTCCGGGTATTTGAATATTTCATAGGCCCGCATGAAAGTTCCCAAAAAGGCGTACCGGTCATATTTTTCGAACACAAAACCCGTGCCCGGATCCTCTAGAGAGGTGTGATCTTTGACGCTGTCGGCTAATCCACCGATTTTGCGCACGATTGGTACCACCCCGTAACGCATCGCTTCCATCTGGGTCAATCCACACGGTTCGAAACGCGACGGAATGAGAATAGCGTCGGCTCCGGAGTAGATGACATGCGGCAGAATGTTGTCGAAAGAAAGATGCGCCGCCACATTCTTTCTTTTTTTGGCCAATTCGCCGAAAAAAGAAACAAAGCGGGATTCTCCCGTCCCCAGCAAAATCAATTGGAAGTCAAAATTTTCAAGCAAGGGCTCGATCGTCTCAACCACCAGATCGATACCTTTCTGTTCGGTAAAGCGGGAAATCATGCAAACGACAAAAGCATTTTGCTTTTCGGGCAAGTTAAATTTTTGCTGGAGCACTTTTTTATTTTTTATCCGCTCGTCCAAATTCTTCTCATTATACTTGAACTCGACATACGGATTTGTTTCCGGATTGTAATTGTCATAATTCACGCCGTCTAAAATACCAAAAAGCCGGGAGCGTCTTTCTTGTAAAAGCTCATCTAAGAGCTCTCCGTATTCGGGCGTGGTAATTTCTCGCGCGTAGGTGGGAGACACGGTATTTATGACGTCGGCATAGCGTATTCCCCGGCGCATAAAATTTATTTTGAGCAGGCGCGGATCGGTAATGGACGGAATTTGCGATTGTCCGTCGTCATAATCAAGTTCGCTCCCGTACCGGTGGTCGAACATTCCCTGATAGTGAATATTATGGATTATGAAAGCGGAAGCGATTTTAGAAATCACCGGATCTTTGCTATACTCGCACTTCATATAGTTCGGGATAAGCCCTCCTTGCCAATCATTGGAAACTATTATGTCCGGCTTCCATTCGGCGGACATATGTCTGACGAACTCAAGCGTCCCCCGGGAGAGCAAGGCCCAGCGGGCGGGATCATCATCATATCCGTAAACACTGCCTCTTTTCTCGTAATATTCTTGATTTTCGAGAAAATAATTGATGACCGGATTGTCTCCGTGCTTATATTTTTTCACGTTGCACACGAGATCTTCGCTCTCAGGATTCGGTACCAGAAGCCCGTCTACAATAATAGTCATAGGAAATTCTTCTTCGTCGATTGAAGCATATTTGGGAATCATAGTTCGCACGTCGTGCCCCAACTCCGCCAGCGCTTTTGGAAGGGAATGCAGAACTTCGCCCAAACCTCCGACTTTCACGAACGGCGCTATTTCCGAACCGACAAAAAGGATTTTGAGCGGACGCGATTGCTTGATTAAACCAGTGGAAAACATTTTCATAAAATTTATGCGTTTTCAATAATAATCTCCGGTGTATTTTTATAATTTGGATTTTTGATAAAAGCTGGCTTGCCGTTTTTTTTCACGATGTAATAAGCAAAGCCCCGCATTTTTTTGACCGGCGCGTAATCGGCGTGTTCCGGCCAAGCGACTTCTCCGGCCTTGCGGCGGGCTGGCTTTTTGAAATTAACCGGGCTATCATCAATCGTCATTAGCCAAGAATTTCCGGTGTTCGCGAGCAAGTGTCCAGCGTATTTTGGAATTTTTATCACACTGCCCTGTTTCACATAAATCGCTTTGACGTATTCCACTTCATTATCCATCGGCTTTTTGTCCGGCCCGAGCCTCCTCGCCTGTAAAAGAAAAATGCCCTCGCCCCACAGCACTTTATAAGTTTCTATAAAATCGCTTATGTGATAATGGCCGTAGGTCTTTATATACTCATCGCCAGCCGTTCCGAACTGCCAAATTGTAATATTCCCCTGCTCGTTTCCGCCCCGGATCATAAAATAATGAATAGCCGGACCGGTCGGCTCCGGACTGATCAGAACTTCCATCATTTCCTCGTGGGTACGCACTGCCAGCGGATTATTTGCGCTGTTTTTGCCGAATTTCATCCTCCCAATTATAGCATATTTTTAATCCTTTCCCTAAGGTTTGTGGTGCTGTAATTGTGGTCCCGGCTGTTATAAATAACTTTCATATCCGGCAGTTTGTCCCGAGAATAATTCGGCTTGTCTTTCCAATCGGCACCCATAAAACGCACATCCGGGTTTAATTTCTTCAAAAGATGGAAAAGGTCAACCTCGTCCTTATAGGTCACTATTTCATCGACGTAGCGGCAGCCCTGTAAACGTATCATTCTTTCTTCTACGGTCTCAATAGGCTTCTTTTTGTCCGGCCGGTCAACGGACGGGTCAATTTCGAGACCAACAATCAGATAATCGCATTGCGCCCGGCACTCTTTCAGCATGAGCACGTGCCCCGCGTGCAGCAAATCCATCGCCCCGCATGTAAATCCTTTGATCATATGATGATTTTATAATTATTTTTCAACTTTGGCTAATACGTTTATTATTTTTTTTGCTTCTTCGGGATTTTTAACAGGCATATAATCCACCCCTGTCCTAACTACGGCATAATCGTTGCCCCCCGGGAAAATAGCATCGCCGATAAAAAACATTTTACTTATCGGGATTTTTAAATGTTTTTGGATTTGGCGGATACCGTAAGCCTTATCGATTCCTTTTTTTGTAACATCAATGGTAGTAAAACCAGCGGCTCGGACTTCTAGATTCGGAAGTTTCTTTGCCACCAATCCGGCAATTTTCATTTTGGTTTTAAAATTATTCCGCAACCATCGTTCTTTCATTTTCACTCCCTTTTTGCCCAATACTCTCACTAAATCCTGCCCGTATACAGAAAAAGAAACTTGGGTTCCCCGATTTTCGATAAGCTGTCCGTAAGTTTTTTCTGGATGCTTATAATTTATTTCCTTAAATACATCTTTAAAAGCTTTTCTGATTTTTGACACATCAGATTTATTCAGAGGCAAAGCATAAATTTTTTTCCACCCATGTTTATATTTATAGAAAACAGTAGAAGTGGTCGGAAACAAAAAAAGTTTTTTTAGAAGTTCTTTGGGGCACTTGAACCGACGTAAAAACAATTCCTGAAAAACAGAATACTGCCCACCGCCGATAATAGCGACTTTTTTAACCGCTAAAAGCCTTACCAATAGTTTGGACATTATTGCGTCCATGGGAGATTTTGTCCGTATAAGCGTCCCATCCAAATCAAAAACAAGCAAATCTTTTTTCTTAAGTTTCCGCAAATTTAAAATTTTCATACTTGATCAAATTTAAACAACCTGCGCGCAATGCGCGCAGCGCTTGGCATCGATGGGTATTTCGCTCAGGCATTCTTTGCATTTCTTGGTCGTCGGATCGGTGGACGGTCCTTTGCGCGATTTGGAAATAAGCAGATTCATCGGCTTGATGATAAAGAAGAAAATCGCTCCGGCGACTAGGACGAATGAAATGACAGCGTTAATAAAATGCCCGTACATAAATTTGCTTCCGTTGATGGTGAAAGCCAGCCCGCTGAAATCCGGAATCTTTACGATAGCCGCGATAAAAGGAGTCAATAAATCCGACACCAGAGCGGTCACGACCGTCCCGAAAGACGCGCCAACGACGACTCCGACCGCCAAATCAACCGCATTCCCTCGGAGCAAAAATTGTTTGAATTCTTTCAGCATAAGTTTAGTTCAGCAGAAATCGAAGAGTGGAAACCACGCGAATTTTTTTGTATTCCGGCGATCCTGGATCTTTATCTGAAATATCGAATACACCCTGGTTTCCTCGCGAGATGCCACCTAAGCTGGAACCGGATTCTCGAGCAAATTGTTCAGCCGACATTCGGGCATTCTTGATTGCTTCGGCGAGCATTTCCGGCTTGATGCTATTGATGTCGGAAAATTCAAAATTGATGGAATTGCCGTTCAGCGTTACTCCTTTTTTGACCAAAAGCAAAGTATCCTTGGAAGCGGAGCGGACCTGGTCGACTTTCTTGGTATAGACAGACAGCTGCACGTTGGCGTTATAGCGGAAGAGCGCCTCGCGGTAAGTATCTTGATAAATATTGACTGGAGCCATGTTTATTTCAGAATCTTCAAAACCCTTTTCTTTCAGAAATCCTTTTATGGCCACAAGGTTTCTTTCTATTTCCGTATAAAGCACATCAATGTCGTTAGACTTTGATTCAAAATTGAGAGACCAAATGGCCACGTCGGCTTTGACAATTCTCTCAGAAAGCCCTTTGACTTCCACAAATTTCCCCTGCTCCGAAAAATTCCTCGCAGAAAAAAAGAAAATAACGGAAAAAACTAATAATACTCCCCCAATAACCAAAACCCAGTTGTTTTTTAAGTTTTCCATTATTATATTATAACGGCTTTCTTCCTAAATAGGAAGAGGAAAAAGGCCAGTGCGACAAAGGCCACGCTGGCCGCAAAAACAAAGGCAAAAACGGGATTTAAAACCCAAAGGGCCCCGGCAATCACTGAAGCGAAGAGATAAATTATTCCGGTAATGAAGTTATACGCGCCGATGGCGGTGGCCCGGCGGTCTTTTTCCAAATCGGCGATAAACGCCTTATTCTGGGCTTCATCAATACTGTAAAAAACCCCGAACAGAATGAATAAAAGAACAACTTCCCATTTTTCTGTCGCAAAAATAAAACCCAAGGACATGGTTATATAAATCAAATATCCCAAAACAACGATGAACTTCCGCCCAATCAAATCCCCCAGCCTTCCGATCGGTATGGAAATAATTACGAAGGAGAGATTGAAAAGCGCGTAGAGCAGGACCACATCTTTAATAGCAAAACCGATGGCGTACGCCCGCAACAATAGAAATCCGAAACTGAAATATGCCAAAGAAAAAATCCCCGCGGGAATGAGAAAAGTTTTAAACGAAGAAGAGAGAGTGCCCCAGGCCTTGAAAATATTTTCCCGTTCGTGCGGAACCCCCGGACGATCATTCATTAGTGCGAGTATAAAAACAGAAAGCGCGGCGGTAATTATAGCTATAATAAAAATCAAACGAAAAGTGCCCATTCCCTGTCCAAACCACAAAAGCAAAAAATAGGCGATAAGCGGGCCCAAAACGGCTCCCGCTTTATCCATCGCCTTGTGCAGTCCAAAAGCATAGCCTCTATTGCTTTCTTCCGCTACGGAAGAAAGCCACGCGTCTCGGGCTGGACCACGGAAACTTTTCCCCATGCGTTCAATGATTCTAAATGAAGCAAGCGTAACCGCGGACGTCCCCACCAAGAGCATTAGTTTGGCCAAGGTTGAAAAGCCGTAGCCCAAAATAGCCAGTTTTTTTCTTTTGCCGGACTTATCCGACAGCCAACCAGAAAAATAATCCAGAGAGGAAGCCGAGAAATCGGAGAAACCTTCCACCAGCCCGAGCAGGGCCGCCGAAGCGCCGGCAACCGTCGTAAAAAATACGGAGAAAACCGAAAAAATGGCTTCCGAACTAATGTCAGTCAAAAAGCTTACGATGCCTAGTTTGTAGACGTCGGGATGAATATTCAAGAACCTTTTTTTCGCGTCCATAACATAGCTCTTTTTATTTCAAGCCGCTTTTTGGTTTTGTGAGAACGTCTTGATTTCTTTTTCGGACTGAGCGTGGTACCTCGTTTTGCCATATACTTGACCGCCTCGGGCGGCATCGCAATTAATTGGTAAAATTGCATTATACTTTAGTTTGGCTGATAACTCAATATGACAACTCTAGATCTTGGGTTGTTCTTTTTTTCTGCCAATCAAACCTATTAGGATTAGAAACACCAAAAGCGCCGCAAAGGCAAACCCGATTGACAAATAAATATCGTTCCCGCTGAATAATCCCGGCTCTTCTACGTTCGTAGAGCCGCCAATCAGTGGGATATCTTCAAGGGTCGCGGCTTCAGCTGTTTTGGTAAATATGGAGTCAGCGCTCTTGGCCATTATTTTTCCGGTATTATTGACCGTCGCGGTATAAATCTTGTGCTGGCCATTCTCTATTTCTTCATCCAAGGTATATTGCCACTCGCCGTTATTATCGGCTTTTACCGTCACTATTATCGGCGTACTGTAAATATAAATAGTGATAAAACTGTTCGGCAAAGCCGTTCCCTTAATAACGACCTTTTTCCCTTCCGTAAATTTTACCTCCTTCACTTTGTAAAGGGCGGAAACGGGCGCGGGAGACGATGCGGGCTGTTCTGGAGTTATTTTGACTAATTCTGATTGGGCCGGATCGAACCCCAGCTGAATTTTTTCTGCGGCATTAATTTTTTTTCCTTCATGAGAAGAAACCGGAGAGGGCTTAATCGGATCTAAATTGTAGACATAAATTGAATCATAATCGGAAACGCCGTCTTGGTTGGTATCTTTATACAGAAGATCTCCGTCCTGCTGATTGAAATCTTGGGACTGATCTTTTATTTTTATAACTAAGTTGTCAAGCGCTTCTTTCACCTCCTTGGCCTGCGAAGTATCCGCTCCTTTTTCAAAAATAGTCGCCGTGATTTTGTCGAGCTTGGCGCTTAATTCGGTATTTAATTTGTCTATGTCCGTGGAAGTTAAACTCGGGCCGATAAGCTCAGTTTCAATTTTAGAAATAATTTCATCCTGAAGCCTGGCCAACTCCGTAGTGTCTATAGTTTTTTGAGATTTATTCGCGTCCAGGATTTCTTCGGCGATGTTTTGGTTTATGGTTGCTGTCAATTGTTCCTTGGTCTCATTTATGTCTTTGTTAACCTCTTCTATAACCGTCCAGAGATTTTGCAATGTCGGGGATTCTCCTGTTGAACTAATTTCTGTTGTACTTGTATTTTGCGGACTTAAAAGTATGGGACTGGAAACTGTTGTTTGAGTGGTAGTTTTCGGAGGAGTAGCGCTGTTAGTTGAAGTTGTCCCGGAAGAAGTGCCAGAGGTGCCGGGGGGCGTGGGTGTTGGGGTAGAAGCAGGGGTTGGTTGCACATTTGCCGGTTGCGAAGTATTGATGGAAGTATTTGTTGTTATTCCGGATGCAGTGACGGTAAAGATTTTGGAGTTACTTGTGCCATTGGCATTGGTCACTATAATCGGGTAACTACCGGGGGCAAACTGACTGGGAATTGTGAAATATAAAATAGTGCCTTCAGGAGAACCGACATTCGTAGCTATCATCTTACCTTGGGAAGAAATATCATTGCCCCCAAAAGTGGTAAATTTGTAGCCGTCAATTCTTACTTGAGTTCCAACTGAACCAGAAGTGGGAGTCAGCGAAATTATGGCGACCGGAGTATCATAGCCAGTTGTAATCTTAAGCTCAAGCCAATTACTTGTGCCATTGGTATTAATGACTGTAATAGGGTAACTACCGGGGGTGAATCGATCGAATCTCCAAGGGCAAGCGCCTTCGCAACTAAAAACTGTTTGTGCGGGAATCTTGAAAGTCAGACTGGTGCCGTCAGGAGAAGCTAAACCAAAAGCCATCGCTAAATTGCCGTAAGCAGCAACAATGTTGCCTGTAGGGGTAAAACCAGTACCAGTAATTGTAATTTGAGTCTCTGTAGGACCAAAATTAGGTTTAATAGCATTAAGGACAGGTTTAGTATTGGTAGAAGCAGAAATTTTAATTTCCCGAATATCCCATATACCTCCCCACTCGTCGCCAGAATATGAAATAGTCGCTGCAATAATCTGACCTTTTCCCAGTTTATCAGTAATTGTTAAGTCGTTCGTCCATTTATGAACATAAGCGTCTACTTCATCGGGAACATTAAAAGAACCCTCAATACTCTGACGACTTGTTACTTTAATTTTTAATATTGAGGTGTAATTACTTGCAAAATTACTAGAAGAATCTATTTGTTGAACATTTAATACTTCAGCAGTAATACTCGTTTTATTGGGAGCTGAAGGAACAGCATAGAAATGAGAAATGCCATCAGAAGTAGTGGTGGAAGGGGTTGATGTGGAAGTAGTCGTAGAAGTTGTTGAAGAGGAATCTCCTCCACCGCCAGAAGAAGAGGTTGATGTGGAAGTGGATGTGGTGGAAGTTGTAGTTGAAGAGGAAGAGGAACCACTGCCGGAAGTTGAGGTTGTTGTGGAGGGAGAAGTCATGGTGGTAGTGGAATTTAAGGTTGTTGAGGAAGAATCTCCGCCAGATAATGAGGTCGGGGTGGAAGTTGTAGTATTGGAGGTATCTGAAGTGGAGGTTGATAGAGAATCGCTGCCGGAAGAAAATGAGGAAGAAGAGGTATCTAGGGTGGAGCTTGACAGTAAATTCGTTTCATAAGAGTTATTTTGGGCCGCACCATAATATAAAAAAACAACAATAGCCAAACAAAACAAAATCAATAGAACAGTCAAAAAACGATTGGACTTGATTTTAGATGAAAGATTTAAAAAATACTGTTTCATAATATATTAAAAATTAACTAATAATTGGAAAAGAAACAATAAAATGAGAGCCCACCCCTTTTATCGATTCCACTGATATTTTTCCCTTCATTTCTTTGACTATTTGGTTTGTAATCCATAAACCCAGGCCTGTTCCTCTTACTTCTTTTGTTTCCTCTGTTCTAATGCGGTAGAATTTTTCAAATAATTTCGATTTTTCTTCTTCGCTCATCCCTATGCCAGTATCACTTACCCGTATTCGCAAGAATCCATTTTCTTTATACAGTTTGACCTTTATTTCCCCTTGCTTGGTATATTTTATCGCATTGCCAACCAGATTGACTAGAACCTGGCTCAAGCGATTCTGATCAACATTTATGTATTGACTGTCCCCAATACCGGATTTGTCGAAAGTCAGATTGAGATTTTTTTCCTTCGCAGAGGCGTAAAGAGACGATACGACTTTTTCTGTGATTTCGCCGGGGTTTATTTTCTCCAAACTGAAAGAAATTCTCCCTTGTTCTATCCTGGAAACATCAAGAATGTCAGAAACCAGCGTATCCAGGTCCTTGGCCGATATGTCAATCTTTGAAGTATAATCCTTGGTCTGGGGCGAGAGTTCTGGAGCTTCTCTAATAAATTCCGCATATCCTCTGATAACCGAAAGGGGTGTCCGCAATTCGTGCGAGGCCATAGATATGAAATCATCCTTCAACTGGTCCACCTCTTTCAATTTTTTATATAAATCTATATAGTCAATGATTCTGGAAAGGCGTAAAAACAAGAGCATAATGATAATAATGACAAAAATAAGCAGAATTCTGCTGTTTTTTATGTCTTTTTCAATCATCCGGTCGGCTAAGGAGAGAGTCTGCGTGGTCGTAACCATCCCGAGAATATTTCCGGATTCGTCCGTGACCGCCCGGCTGGTTTTGAATAATCTTTCGTCCCCCTCATTTAGAGTTATGGTTATGGAATGGGACGGGTCGCTGGACGCTAAGCCGTATAAAAAAGAAATTTCCGGGTCATTTTGGTTGATTTCTTTTTCGTTATTCGAAGCGATGACAGTAAAGGTGTCCGAACCCCTTTTTACTATCACCTTGAAACTTTTGATTGTCTCGTTCGTTTTTATAATATCGCTGATTTTTTTATTCAAATATTCCGTATCATTAATTTTTTCTCCGGCAAAAGATACGAACGCGTCTTGTAGCGATCCGATTCGCACATTTATTAGGCGTTCCTGAGCGTCATTGGCAATGCCGATAAACCGCTCGGACATAAAAATAAAAGAGCCAGTAATCAGCACGGCCACAATAATTGTGTATATTAATTGAGGATTATTTTTTATCTTTTCAATACCTCTTTTTAGGTTTGAATATAAAAACTTCAGCACGTTTCTATTATAACAGAAAAAATCGCGTATGTCCGCTAAGCGCTTACGGAGTAATTTATAAAATACATAAATACGCCGATAAGAGCCACTAGCATGGAACCCATTATCAGGTGTTTGGTGTGGTGTTTTTGATATTCTTTGGAAAGCATTAAGGCCATTGCTACCAGGATAAAACCTAAAATAATGCTGTAAATAATTTTAATCGTACTGGTAGGACTGACAATAAAACGCATGTACCATGCCGAAATAGGCTTGCCTTCGGATAAATTGGAATTTTCCTCTGCCGGCGCCTCCACGGCATCCATATTCTGCGCGCTGATAAACTTCTCCGCGGGTTTTTCCGTTTCTTCGATTATTTTAACCGGCGGTTCCGATTTGGTAGTTTCCGCCGAGACGCCGGCGATTTTGGGTTTCGTTGTATCTGTTTTTGGCTTTGTTTCCGGTACTTCGGCGACGGTACTAGCTTCGGCGACTTGGGAGAAAGCCGGTTTGCCGAAAAATTCAACCACGAAAGTCGTATTCCTGCCTTGGTAAGGACCATCTAAAGCCATAATGCCTATTTCGGTAAAGCGTAAATTGAGAACATTTTCCTTGTGCTTGGGAGAATTAAGCCACGCGCTTTCCACGTTGGCAGATTCCGTGAAATCAATAGCCAGATTTTCGCCCGCGTAGATGAAATTATAATTTGTTTGGGTAAGCCAATACCACGGAGTCAGGCCAGCGGGACTGGTGTGCGCGAAATAGCCGTTCTTGATCATGTCCTCGGCTTTGAGCCGAGCGGCTTGCTCCAGCGTACCGCTCCAGGAAAGTTCCGGAACTCCGGCTA
>LCGX01000001.1 GCA_001000035.1 Candidatus Nomurabacteria bacterium GW2011_GWF2_43_8 | reverse complement strand
CACTCGGATATCGGAGATCATACTTCCGGAGCCAAAATAAACGGTAAAATGTCGCCGATTTTTTCAAAATTAAAGAACGGGGACATCGTGGAAATAATAACTAAAAAAGATGCTAAGCCGTCAAATAAATGGCTTGATTATGTAAAAACTTCCATTGCCAAAAAACATATCAAGTCGTATCTGGAAAAAAATAGCTTGCTCTCCAAGCTCAAGTCCTTCGGCCGGAGCTAACTAACGTCCTATAGGCGAGTCCTTCGGCCGGAGCTAATCAGACGTTAAAATTGGAAATATTATAGAGCTCGGCGTCGTCCTGTTTTACTTCTTCTTTACTCCGGTCATCGACGACTTCCTCTGCTTTTTCTGTTTCTGAATTATTCTGCGCTATGTGTTTTTCCAGCATGTCGTCCGGCTTTTTTTCTAGTTCTACCTTGTGAATCAGATCCAAAATTGTCCGCAGGTCTTCCGTGGAGAAAAAATCGATTTTAATCTGCCCCCCCAGTTCTTTTCTGTCGATGTGTACTCTAGTGCCAAGTTTTTCCTGAAATTCTTCTTCCAGTTCGGTAATTTCCGGATCCGGCATATATTCTTTCTTGCGCACGCGGTCATAAGCGATTTTCCGCGCCAATCGTTCAGCTTCGCGCACGGTAATTTTTTTGTATAAAATTTCCTTGAATAAAACCATCTGTTCTTCCGGATGGTCGGCCAGCATTAAAATCGGCCGAGTATGCCCTTCGCTGATTTTTCCTTCGGATAGAGCGTTCAAAACATCTTCCGGCAAGGTTAAAATACGCAAAGAATTGGAAACATATTCCCGGCTTTTGCCCATTTTTTTTGCGATTTCGTTGTGAGTGAATTTAAATTCAGTAACCAGCCGGAAAAAAGCTCGAGCCCGATCAACAGCATTCAAATCTTCGCGCTGTAAGTTTTCAATAATTGAAAGCTCTAATTTCATTATGGCCGTGTCTCCGGTGCGGATGACAACCGGGACTTGCAATACTTGAGCGAGCTTGGCGGCCCGGAGTCGGCGCTCGCCGGCAATCAATTCATATTCCGTCACGATTCCCCCGCCTTCTTTTTCCACTTCCACCCGAGAAACAATAAGCGGTTGAAGAACCCCATATTGCTTTATGGAATCCGCCAAGTCCTGCAATTTTACCTCGTCAAAATCCCGCCTCGGCTGAAAAGGGTTCGGTTTGATTTTATCGGTGTCAATCCAGAAAATTGAATTGGAATACAGGTTGGACATAAGTGTATTTTAGCACAAAGATTTTTTTTAAGATAATTGATTTTGGGCATAATTTTGTGTAGAATGTGTGGATTGCCGCGGTGGCGGAATTGGTAGACGCAAACGACTCAAAATCGTTCGAGGGCAACCTCATGAGAGTTCAATTCTCTCCCGCGGCACAGGAACAAAATTATGAAAAACAAAAAGTCACAACCTATTCATACACCTTCGATTGATTTTCAAGTCAACGGCGGACGGAAGCTCCACGGAACTATCCAAACGAATTTTTCTAAGAATGGTTCGGTCGGGTTGCTCTGCGCTTCTTTGATTAATAAGGGGGTGACTACGCTTCACGGCATCGCCCGCATCGAAGAAGTTTACCGGGTAATCGAGATTTTGGAGAGTATCGGCGCAAAAGTCGAATGGAAAGGGAAAAATACGGTAGTTATCGCTCCTCCCAAGCAATTCAATTTAAAAAACATAAATACCGATTCGGCCGTCAAGACCCGCTCGGTCGTCATGCTGATCGGGCCGATGATTCACTTTTTGCAGTCATTCGCCATTCCCCACCCGCAAGGGTGCAGTTTGGGCAAGCGCACGATTGCCGCGCACACTTACGCGTTGGAAAAGCTCGGCGTAAAAATAAAAACAATAACCTCAAATTATGAGATAAAAGCGCCGAAATTAAAACCAGCCGAAATCGTGATGTATGAATCCGGAGATACGGCCTGCGAGAATGTTTTAACCGCTTCTGCCTTGATTCCTGGCAAAACGATTATTTCTTTTGCCAGCGCGAATTATATGGTGCAGGAAATATGTTTTTTCCTTGAAACACTGGGCGTAAAAATAGACGGCATCGGTACTTCTACCCTGACAGTTCACGGAATAAAAGAAATAAACAAAGATATCGAATACTGGAACAGCGAGGACCCGATTGAATCAATGATGTTCATTTCGGCCTGCATTGTGACGGATTCAAGATTGGCCGTTACCAGGTGCCCGATCGATTTTCTCGCGCTCGAACTGGAAAAATTAAAGAGAATGAATTTGAAGTATAAAATTCTAAAAAAGTATTACTCATACAACGGGCGAACCAAGCTGGCCGATATCGAGATATTTCCGAGCAAGCTCACAGCCCTTCCGGACAAGATCCACTCCAATCCCTATCCGGGAATAAACATAGACAATCTTCCATTTTTTGTACCTATTGCAATACGGGCAAAAGGGCAAACAATGATCCATGATTGGGTTTATGAGGATCGCGCATTATATTTTACTGAGCTGAATCGGCTTGGTGCAAAAGTTACTCTTGCTGATCCGCACCGGGTTTATATAAATGGGGGAACAAAATTGCGGGGCGCGCAGGTTGTTTGCCCGCCGGCCCTGCGTCCATCTATGGTTATTTTGGTATCTATGCTGGCCGCCGAAGGCACTTCAATTCTACGAAATGTCTATATGATAAACCGCGGGTATGAAGAAATAGCCAAGCGGCTCAATTCTATTGGGGCGGACATTAAGATTCTGAAATAAAAAATCCAGTTAAAAATCCCAAAAATTTACCTTAAATTCATTGTTGAATTTTCGGTTAATGACGCTGTCAGACATATTTATGGCTATCTCGCATGTAATATCTACGACCGCCGACCCGAGATGCCCTCCGAACGTCCTGTAATCCGAATCGCCTAGCATAATATGGAGATGCACGAAGGGTTTATCTTCCACCAAGGAAATATTCCCATTTAAAGAAACTATTTCATAACTCTGGCCACTGAATCTTTTGGGAAGATACTCCCCTTTTTCTAAATCATAGTATTTTATGGCAACATTATCAGTACCGCCCACGCCGGAAATCGAACCCGATCTAATATTATTGTCTTCGCAGAATTGTGTAAGTCCTTGTATTATTTCCTCGCCTTTTTCAAGTTTTATAAAATATCCCGCGTTTACTTTTTTATATTTCATAATTTTATTATATCACTTTCATTTATGATATGCTGATGTTATGCAAAAAGTTTGTGTAATTCTGGGCCAAACAGCAACCGGCAAAAGCGATTTAGCGGTTAAAATAGCTAAAAAATTGGGGGGTGAAGTTATTTCCGCCGACTCGCGACAGGTTTATAAAGGCCTGAATATCAGTACATGGAAAATAACCCAGAAAGAGATGAGGGGCATTCCGCATCACTTGCTTGATATGGCGAATCCCAGGCGCGTATTTACCGTCGCTGAATACCAAAAATTAGCAATCTACGCTATAGCGGAGATTATAAAAAGAGGTAAAATACCGATTATCTGCGGAGGCACGGGATTTTATATTGACGCGATAACTAAAGGAACAATATTTCCAGAAGTTCCGCCAAATATTAAATTGCGGAAAGAACTTACTATAAAATCTGCGATCGCATTATTTAAAGTATTAAAAAAATTAGACGCCAAAAGGGCTAAAAATATTGATTCTCAAAATAAGGTCAGATTAATCAGAGCCATTGAAATAGTTAAAGCCCTGGGCAAAGTCCCCCACCTGACAGAAAAAAAGCCAGATTATAAATTTATAAAAATTGGTTTATATTTGCCGGAGAAATTGTTGAAGAAAAAAAATGAACAAAGAGTCAAAAAAATGTTTAGAGCTGGCTTGTTGGGTGAAATTAAAAAATTAAAGCGCGCTGGGGTATCCGATAAAAGGTTAAAAGAATTCGGTTTTGGATATGACAAACCAACTCCGGAAAAAGTAATAAAAGAAACCTTAAAATACGCCAAGCGCCAGATGACCTGGTTCAAGCGAGATAAAGAGATCAAGTGGTTCGATGCGTCAAAGGTAAAAGTTTATGATATAATTAAAAAACCATGAAAACATTAATACATTTTATTGTTTCAGCTCTCGCTATATTAGTAACAGCTTATATTTTACCCGGAGTGCATGTGGACGGAATAGTCGCGGCGCTTGTTTTGGCAGTCGTCCTCGGCGTCATTAATACAATCTTGCGTCCGATACTTGTGTTTTTGACTTTGCCTTTGACAATCGTAACCCTCGGACTTTTTATATTAGTTATCAATGGCCTTCTCGTTATGCTCGCGAGTTATATCGTACCCGGATTTACTGTAGCCAGTTTTTGGTGGGCACTTCTATTTGGCATAGTTCTTGCAATCGTGAGTTGGGTTTTGGAAAGGTTTGAGAAAGAGGAATAGAATTATAATTTTCCTTCTTTAGCGAGTTCAATTGAGGATTTTCCTGTTTGTATTTTTAGAATAGTTATATCAGAATTTTGTAAAGCATCTTTTATTCTTTCTACTTGTTTGGGTATTGTATTAAGCGGCAATTTATCAACTTCAAAATATTCAATTTTATCCGCTTCGTTGTTTAAAGTAGCTTGTCCGCCGATAATTTTACATAAAAAAGAAAGAGCTAAATCGTCTTGATCTTTTTTGCTATAAAAACCGACAAGCTTCTTAACTTCGACATCAAATCCGGTTTCTTCCTTAACTTCTCTTTTTACTCCTTCCCACGGAGGTTCTCTTTTTTCTAAACCACCACCAGGTAAATTCCATAAGTCATAATCTGTTCTATGAACTAGCAATACTTTTCTTTGCTCATTAAAAATTATTCCAAATACTCCAATTGTAAATTTGGCTCTATTTTCTTCCATAGTTTGCTGCCCACCACTTTTTAATAAAAGGTAAAGATTGAACGGATAACAGATATCCAACCGAAGGAACGAACGCTTTTAACCAAGGAAAGGTATCATGAATCACTACCAACCAAATGCCCGCGATAATGTAGGTGCTGACGGCAATAAACAACTGCCTAGCCCAGCTGACTTCCCATGCTTTGTCCGCTTCCACCCTCGAATTTCTGGCCTGTATTTCTTCGACTTCTCTCTCCAGTTTTTGTACTTTTTCTTCCATGCGGGTCCACGAGGATTCGAACCTCGGTCAACGGTTTTGGAGACCGCTATTCTACCACTGAACTATAGACCCACAACATTTTGTTGCAAATTGATTATAACAAAATATTGCGGAAAATAAAGCTATTTTTTTGCCTCCTTGTGCTTGGTCTGTTTTCGGCACCATTTGCAATACTTTTTGAGCTCGATTTTTTTGGTTACAAGTTTTTTGTTCTTGCTTGACCAGTAATTTATGCGCTTGCAGTTTCCGCAGGCGAGTTTTATAAGTCTATCTTGTGACATATTTACAGATTAATATAAAAAGTTAAAAAACGCAACTTTCTGCCCTCGGCGGGATCAGTACCCGCTGTTTTTGATTATTTTCTCGAGCAGCTGGAGCGGAAAAATTTTTGGATTCTCCGCCAGCGCCTGATGGTAAAACACCGTGGAAGGAGTAAGGGCCGGCAAAGTGTTAACCTCTATCGCAATAAGCGCTCCAATAGTTACATTCATAAATGCGTCAATCCGCGCATAATCTTTTATGCCAATTTTTGTAACTAATTTTTCCACTAACTTACGAGTTTTTAAAACCGCTTTTTGTTTAACTATTTCTTTTGGTGGAGGAGTAAGATTGATTCCAGTCCCCCCTTGAAATTTTTCTTCCACTGAAAGCACTTCACCCTCGGCAATGGTGATGCTTGGATTAAAAGCGCGCATTTTTCCATTTTCTTCAAGCAGGCCGATAGTAATCTCCACCCAGCCACTTTTCCTCGTATATTTTAGTTTATTCCCTTTGACATGCACAGGATCGGTCTCAATAAATTTTTCAAATAAAACTTCATGAGTTTTTTCGTGCGGTAACTCCACTATTCCATGATTGGAAAGAACATTGGCCGGAATAAATGCTTCTCCGTTTTTTAAATAATGCACGTAATTCTTTAAATCATCTGAATTGTATAAATGAGCAACGCCTGTTGAACATCCGTCAGAACGCGGCTTTACAATCAAAGTTTTTGAATTAAATTCCCTGCATAAATTCTTCCAAAAAACATTAAAATCCAATTTCTCAAAGACAGAAAGGTTGATGATTTTCTGACTAGAAATTCCTAAATTTTTTATATTTAAACTTCTGATAAATTCGCCCGTATTAAATTTGTCCATGCAAAGGCGGGAAACGCTCTCGTCGGAGCCGTTGAACCTCACCCCCGATTTTGCCAAAAGTTTCTGAAAATTACCGTTCTCTCCGTCTCCGCCGTGGAGCCCCAGGAAAACAAATTTTGACCGCCTGGCAAATTCCCCGAAGGACATCTTCTCCGGCAGGAAAAAAGGCTCCGTCGCCTCTTCTTCGGATAGTTTGAGCTCCTCCTTGACGCGACCAATCAAACTCTCGTTTTTTCCCTCTTCTTTGGCGGCATTTTCAGCGTTTTCTGTTATTTCTTCGACTGTGTGGTTTAAAATAAGAGCGTAAGGGAGCTTCCAGACATTGTTTTCCGGGTCAAGCAAATACGGAACGGGCTCGTAAATTTTTGACTTCCACAGTTTGAGCCAGACATTCGTTCCGCTCATAAGCGATACCTGCCTCTCGGAGGTCTGCCCGCCGAATATGACCGAAACGGGCTTTCTTTTTCCTTCTTTGCCGCTTTTCTCCGGCCGAGGAAAATCAATTTTCTGCCTGGCACACGAATTTTTGGCGACGTAATGGAGAAGATCACTATGGCTCATGCCGAGGCGAGAGGATTGCTGGAAAAGGAAGCTGTTCTGCTCCATGCCGGAGACCGTATTGAAATCGGAAAACCAGATTTTCCCGTCCGGGAAGACCCATCCGTCGAAGCGCGCGAAGTCATTCAGGCCAAAAAGAGAAAAAATCTGCGCTGCCTCCGTTCTTATCTTTTCGATTGTTTCCATTTCGAATTTCGGCGGGCAATGGTATTTGACCTGGTTGGTCGGCAGGTATTTTTTTCGGAAATCAAAAATCCTGCCTTCGTGGTAGGCCATCTCAATCTCCGAAGGTATGAGAGCGACCGGCAGGCCGAAACTATTTTGCAGGACAATGACGGTGAATTCCCGCCCTCGGGCGAAGGGCTCCAGCACCACCCGCGTATCCATTCTCTTCCTGAATATCAGGTTTGCTTTTTCCAGGGTTTCGGCAATACTGGATACGGAAAAAGTTCCAATGCTGGAACCGCCGGTTGCCGGTTTGACAATGGCCCTTTTTATCTTATGTTTCCTGAAAAAATTCTCTATTATCCTTGTATTGTCTTTCGAATAAATTTTAAGCAGAGCGTCCGGTAGGGTAAAAAAACCTTTTTGACTGATAATTTTATTCGCTTCGTATTTATCGAAGGCCTTTTTGCAGGCCCGGCTGCCCGATCCAACGAAAGGAATTTTATTTTTTTCCAGAAATGCCTGTACTTGCCCGTCTTCGCCGAACGGCCCGTGCATGGCGGGGAAAACAATATCAACCGACCGCAGAAGTTCCACCAACTTTTTGGGGCTCAAAGAAGATGAATGCTCGGCTAGTTTAAAATCAAAATCCGAAGGATTGTTCGAGTAAAGCTGATCGATGGAAATCTGATAAGCCTTTTTCTTTTGGTCAAAATAAACGGGAACAATCTCCACGTTGTCGCTCCCTAGATGATCCAAAGCGGACCTAGCCGAATTTAAGGATATTCCGCGCTCTAGGGACGGCCCGCCGGTCAGGAGGGCGATTTTGAACTTTTTCTCTATATTTTTGCGAAAAATGGTTTTTGACACACCCTTATTTTATAGAATAAAAACCACAAAGTCAAAAAACCTGTGGATAACTTCCCTCTTCTTGCAAGTTTATTTATAGATTAATAAACTTAGCCAATGGCTAGTAAACTTCCTGTTTATAGCAATCCTCGCAAAAAATTATCGGCGCGTAGTCTTCTGGATAAACTGTTTCTGTTTCTGCGCCACACTTCGCGCAATTTCGTTTTAGTAATTTAAAAGGGGGATGTTTGAAAATACGACGCATATGCCTGACATCAAAGCAAACTCGCGGAAGGGGCAAATTCATCTTTCGATAAAAAGCTAATTCATTGGGAGCAATACGGTATGCACCCGTGGAAAAGGGACTATTCTTTTCCCCACACTCAATTACTTCCTTTAATATCGAATCATTAACTTCATTGATGGTTTCAGGAAGGTCCTTACTTACAACAGTTGTTTTATAATTTTTCTTTTCTCTATTCCTCCATTTATATCCTCTTTTTATTGCCTCTTCTTTGGTTAGTGGAAAAAAATCAAAAGCGGCAGTTTCATTATAGCCGAACACAGAAAGCTCATCTGGAAAATGTTCGCCAAACCTATATTGAACTCCCCTTTTATCCATATAGGGAATCTCTTTCATCTGTTTAATAATTTTAAGTACCAGACTTTCATATTCCTCTTTGTTATATTTTTTATTCAGCACCGAATACTCTCCTTTCTTCAGGCCGATACAACCGAAACAATTACTCGATCCTGGGCAAGAATCGCAATATTTAAGATCATGGGCACCGGTCCAGCACTGGGTGGAGAATGAAATTCTGGAAGTATTGATTCCACAATTTTCAGATTCATATATCAATTCCGATTTATTCCCCCACTCAAAATAGTCCATACTATCCTGCGTATCAAAAATCGAAAAGAGGAATTTCCCGTCGCGAACATTTATACAATCAAAAGACTGATGTACGTTTTTGCAATTAGAAAACCCGTTACCGGAAATCTGTTCTGATTTTATGGAATTAACCGCTTTTTGAGGAAACTTTTTCCTGAATACCTGAAATTCTTTTTCCATTTTTTCTATTCCGGAAAAACTATCTAATTTCAACTCCTCCAGCTTTTTGAAATATTCTTCCCTGGAATAATGTTCATTCCAAATATAGAATTCCTTATTCACAAGGTTCACACAACCCATACAATTAGAACAATTTCTGCAAGCATAAAGGAAAGAGGAATCCCGGCAGTTTACACTCTCTTGAGAAAAACGAAGATTGTAGCAATTCTCGCAATTAATGCATTCATAACATAATTCCATTTTATTGGACCAAACACAATCGCTCGAATCTTTTAACCCTTCCACAATATACGAATAAAAAGAATCAATTGGGTCGGTCGCCCTGAAAACCATGTACGAATTTTTAGGATTTGTCACACGATGCACATAAGGACTATTTACGGAAAGTCCTTGCCGGACAAGAGCCATTTTGGGAACTTTATTTAAAAGTTCTTGGAACTGCTCAAAAAACGGTCGTGAGAAATCATAATCCATCCCGTATTGATATGAATCCCACTTATCCGAGTACCAATCGTCAGTATTATAAACCGGGAAAGGCGCATCCGCCGGATACATAGAAAAAATTTCATCTCCGGAAAAGTCACATTTTCTTTTATACAACACACGTTCGTTGGTGCTTGCAAGACGACGAACAAGCCGGCACTCTGGGCAAAAAGTCGGTGGAGGGACTTTGATTTTTTCGTAGAACCCAAAATCATCAGGCTCAATAATGAAATCTTTTTTACAATTCTGGCAGTTTTTTGTTTCGCTTTGCATAATTTTTCATCCTTACAAACTCCAGTTTGTTGGTATGTTATTTTAGTAAACTATCCACGAGCTAGTAAACCTCCTGATGGTAACATTTCTCGCAATACACAATCTCCGGTCGATCGGGAGAATAAGAAGTTTTAAACGGAATATTGCATTTTTCTTCTCCATGAGAATGATTTTTCTTATCACACATGCATTCCCGATCCCAAAACTTGTTCGGATTTCTCTTTAGTACCCGTTGGTAGTGCCGGCAATTTGGGCATAGGCGCGGAAGCGGCAATTTGTGAAGCTTGTAAAACTTAAATTCAAATTCCGTTATCCGAAAAGCCGTCGTGCATTGTTCCTTGCATTCTCCCGCATGCGCGCAACCTATTATCTCCGAGGCGATATTCTCCGGCACATCTTTGATGTCATCCGGCAAATCTTTTGATTCTATGCTTATTTTATAATTCCTGTCTCTCGGTTCTTTCCAGGAAAAACCCTGCTCTTCCACTTCTTCTTTTGTTAAAGGAAAAAATTCCTGCGCCGATGTTTCGTTATAGTCGAATTGGGCAGTCTCGGTCGGGAAAAAATCGCCATAAACATAAGTGCGCCCTTTTTTATCAACATAAGGTACATCGTTCATGTGTTTTATGATTTTGGGCACCATTTCTTCATATTCTTCCTTGCTGTATTGTTTGTTTAAAATGCAGTAACTATGGTTATTCATACTGACACAACCAAAAAGATTACTGATGTTGTTGTAGCAATATGTCGCATATCGTATATTTCTTCCTTCAATGGCATTAATGCTACCGATAATATCGTAAGTGTTTTTTCCACAACATAAGGATTCATAGACAAGTTCGTTGTTCTCACCAAATTGCGTGTAGTCATAGCAATCTTTATTATTTTTTACGATCAGCCACATACAGTATTTGCAATATTCCCCGCCTTGCACGATGAAAGAATTTTTTACATATCGGGAGTTATAAATGTAGTCGCCATCGGAACCTACGTTCTGGACCCCGTGCATATATTTATTCGGAAATTCCAACCAAAAATTTCCGGCTTTTTCTTTAATCTTTTGTACGGCCTGATGCGAGCCCAGTTCAAACTCTTCCAGTTTTTTCAGATATTCCTCCCGGCTGTACTTTTCGTTAAAAATGCAATATTGCTGGCTGCGCAAGTTTACACAACCAAAACAATGCGAACAACCCGCCAGGTTCTTGGAAAACCAAATGTCGTGCGAGCTTTCGCAATCAACCGAATAATAAATTTGGTAGCATTTGACGCAATTTAAACTCTCATAAGCCAATTCCGAGCTTTCAAACATAGTTACATCCACGCAATCCGAACAGTGCTCAATTTCCTCCCCGTAGAAACACCTTTCGTTGTAGTCCGAATTGAAAATGTAATAGCAGTTTTTCAGGTAGTGATTCATATTCGTAAAATCGGTATTGATGAGAGTGTTGTGCAGGGTTATCAAGTTGTATTGGGGCACTTTTCTCAACAGTTCTTTGAACTGCGCGAAAAAAGGACGGGAAAAATCATAGTCCTGCCCGTAATTTTTTGGGTCCCAGCGGTCGCTCCACCAGCATTCGCCGCAATAATTCACTATTTTTTTATCCGGGTCAAATCTGGAAAGTGTATCAGCCCCGCACAATTGGCACGAACGTTTATATAAAGTTCGTTCATTGCGAAAGGTTAAGCGCCTTTGTAGGCGACACTCCGGGCACCAGGTCGGAGCCGGTACCTTCATTTTTTCGTAAAAATTAAAATCTTCGGTTTCTATCGTGAAATCTTTCTTGCAGTTTTGGCATGTTCGGCTTTCGTCTTGTTTATTCATTAAAACAATTTAATTATGTCGTGGTAAGTGACGATGAGCATCAGAAGTATCAGAAGGGAAAAACCGACCATGTTGGCCGCGTTGGCAAATTTCAAGTTTATGCGCGAGCCCTTGATTTTTTCGATCAGCAGGAACAAAAGCCGTCCGCCATCGAGCGCCGGAAACGGAAATAAGTTTATAATCGCCAAATTTATGGAAATCAAAGCAGCAAAAGAAAGGAGGTAAACGAAACCAAACTGGTAGGCATCCCCTACGATACCCACTATGCCGACCGGCCCGGCAATCCCTTCCAAACTGCCCCTGCCTAAAATACCCTCGTAAATAAGTGTAAAAAGCCCAATAGCGGTGTTTTTAGTGACATTTAGGTTGAGCTTCATTCCTTCATACAAAGCCGTAAAAAAGGGCAATTTAGCCGTGCCGATCATATCCATCGATATGCCGATTTCCGGGCTGCCGGTCACTTCATTTACCGCGGGTACCGCTTTCACAAACTTGATCTCTGTGTCTCGGCTGCGTAAATAGCCGATTTCAATTTCTTTGTCTCTGCTTTCTAAAACAAAAGATTTTACTTTTTCCGGATTAATCTCGGACGTGAAATCGCTGTTATTCTTCAAACTGACAATTTTATCCCCGACCTGCAGCCCGGCATTCTCTGCCGGAGAATTTTTAAGAATGGAAATGACGACCAAGTTTACATCCTCCAGGTTGTAGCTAGCAAGCTTGCTGTCGGCGGAGGTTGGAAGCCCAGATATGAAGCCCGCGGAAAACAAAAGCCAGGCCAGTAGAAAATTGGCGAAGACCCCGGCAAAAAGCACCATGGCCTGCTGCCATTTCGGCTTGTTTACAAAACTTCTGCCTGCGTCGGGACCGCTCGTATTTTCTTCGTCGGGATTCTCTCCAAAAATTTTGACAAATCCTCCGAACGGCAAGGCGTTAACAGAATATTCCGTTTCCCCTTTTTTCCAGCCGAATAATTTCGGTGGAAAGCCGAAGCCGAATTCATCCACCCTGATGCCGAACCTTTTGGCGGTAAAAAAATGTCCGAACTCGTGGACTAAGACAAGGACTAATAAAATGATTAAAAAAATAATTATACTCATATTGGTTTATCCCATCACTTCTTTCTCTTTGCGGGTAAAATGCGCTTCCAGGTTTCTATTCGCTTCGTCGATGATTTTTTGCAGTTCTTCCTTAGCCCGGAATTTTTCATCTTCGGTGATCTTTCCTTCTTTTTCTTTTGCCTGGACGTCGTCCCAGACGCGCTCGCGCTCCTTGCGCACGGTAATTCTCTGCTCTTCCAATTTTTCCTTCAAAACTTTTACCAAGGTCTGCCTGGTTTCGGTCGTCAGTTGTGGAAAAATAACCCGGATGCCTGAATCATCTACCACCACCGAAAGGCCTAAATTGGCGCCGGCAATCGCTTTTTCCACGCCCTTGATCTGGCTCTTGTCCCAGGGCGAAACACGCAAGGTCTTCGGGTCTTCGATGGACACGGAAGCTACATTTTTCAGCGGAACGTAAGAGCCATAGGACTCCACCGACACGCCGTCGAGGACCATCGGCGACGCTCGGCCGATATTGAGCTGGCTGTATTCCTTGCCCAAAAATTCTTCCGCTCTTTTGAGTTCCGCCTTAAAATTGGAAAAATTATATTGCATGGCTCTACTATATCATAGATAAAAAACTTAATAAACCAGCCGTTTATAACATTCGTCGCAGTAAATTATTTCCGGTTTTTCTGCGGCGTAGGGCGTTTCAAATTCATTTTGACAACCTTCTCGCATGCACTTCCGATGCCAAAGTTTATTTGGTCCCCTATTTTTAACACGCTTATCGTGCCGGCACTCGGGACAATTTCTTGGAATTGGTATTTGCATTCTCCGATAAAAAGAAAGTTCGTCTTCGATAATCCGATAATTTTTTTTACATTCCATGCAGATAAAAACTTCTTTTCCAACATCAAAATCCGACGACAAGTCTAAAATAGAATCAGGGAATTTTTTCCAATCTACTGTTTCTTTGCCATATGTTCCGCGTGGTGTGTCTTCCCATTTGAAACCCTCTGCTAGCGCTTCTTCTTTAGTGAGCGGAAACTCATCCATTACCAAGGACTCATTATATCCGAACGGAGACAATTCCTTCGGAAAAAAATCTCCGTAAATACCTTCCTTTTTCATTTTCGCAATAATCTCCGCGCGCAATTTTTTGTAATCTTCTTTGGTGTATTGCTTGTTTAAAATAAAATAGGACCCCTTGACCAAACTGGCGCATCCAAAACTATGATTTGAATCTGGGCAATTCAGGCAGTATTCCATAAATTGCGAACTCCAGCAGTATTGGGAACAGGTCACATTCGATGCTTCGATGCCCGTATTGAGCGAATTATATATTAATTCCGCAGCCCTTCCGGCGGTGTTGCAGTCCATACAGTCTTTTGCTCCTCGCCAAACATGGATAGAGTAAGCGTTGTCTTCCGCTTCATAAGAATGAAAGCAATATCTGTTATTCTTGACATTCGTCATGTAATTTCCCGTAGAGTTAACGGCATTGGTAATCTCGGCAAACTTTCTCGGCTTGTCTTTTATAAAGTCTTGAAATTGTTTTTTAAAAGATTCTACACCTGAGTGCGTATCTAATTTGAAGGATTTTAATTTATTTTCATACTCTTCTTTGGAATACTGTTTATTGAAAATAATATACTTTTGTCCGCGCAAATTTATGCAGCCTAGGCAATTCTGACAATTTCGGCAATCGAGTAGAAAAGAGCTATCGAGACAGCTATGGCACCCTTTAGAAAATTTAAGAGAATTACAGTCGTAACAATCATCAACTTCGTACGAAAGTTCTACTTTGTTCGTAAAAGAACAGTCAACTAAATCTTTTGAGAGCTGTATCCAATAGCAATGTATGCAGTTTTCATTATTAGAACTCTCTATAATCAGATAGCAGTTTTTATTATCGGCTGTGTTGTTCAAGTAAAAGCAATTTACATTTCTCATCCCAGCCAGGGCCTGCTTGGGAGCTTTTATCCAAACCTCATTAAATTGCTCATAAAAAGATTTGTTGGGATTATAATCCACAGCGTATTTCTGCGGATCTAAATCGCTGCTCCACCAGCACTCAGAGCACCAAACAGGATAAGGCTTATTCGCGCTGTAGATAGCGATAATGTCCTTTTTGCAGTTATCACAAATGCGTTTATAAAAACGCCTTTCATTTTTAAAACAAAGACGTAGCTGCATACGACATTCTGGACACATTTTGGGCGGAAGCACCCCTATTTTTTCATAAAATCCAAAATCGTCCGGTTCAATCACGAATTCTTTTTTACAATTTTGACAAACCTTGGTTTCCTGTTGCATAAAACTATTTTATTTCCGGCACAATTAATGCCACGGATTCCATCAAGTTTTTCGTAGAAGAGCCGGGCATGCGGAGAAACTCCCGAACTTTGAAAAAGTGATCAAAAAAAGTAAAACTCGAAGGATTTTTTATCAGCTTTTTATGAAGAGTGGATTCCAGCGCATTTAGAAATTTTAAAGCTTTTGAGCGGGTAGAATCAAGCACGGCAATTTCATTACCCTCTTCATCTTCCTCCTCCGGCTCTACTAACAATTCTTTAATGAAATCTATCCTATTTTGCAAGGGCATAGCGATAAATTTATTTGCGGCTTCATGTTCTCTATTTACTCCCGGCTCCGGCTTAATTAAGTAGAATCTAGAAACGAGAGTTTTCAATAAGGCGTTCACATCCGGCACAATCATAAAAAAATGAGTGTTCTCTCTCGGTTCTTCAAACATTTTGAGTAAGACATTCTGCGCATCCAAAGAAAAACTGTTCACGCATAAGATGAAAATTTTTTTAGCCGAAGAAAAACTTTTATCGGAAGACATCGAACGCAGGTCAAACGCTTCGTCTATTTTAAAATTATTGATGGAGATATGGTAAAAATCCGGATTGCCGACGGTCTTTACGCCCAAGGCCTCGCAAAATTTCAAAATCTCCGGCACAATCTCGTCCCGCGCGCCTTCTATCAAATATGCGTGGTGGGGATTGTCTTTATTTAAATGCTTTCCGATCATTATTTTTTACTTAAGACCGTTTTTTTATAAACGTTCAAGTGCTCGAGAGCTATGCCGGTCCCTTTAACCACACAAAAAAGAGGATCTTCCGCCAGAGTCGCCTTGACCCCAGTTTTCCGATAAACCAAATCGGTGAAATTACGCAATTGGGACGAACCGCCGGTCATGATTATCCCGTGGTCAATGATATCGGACGCGAGTTCCGGCGGAGTTTCTTGAAGGACGTCTTTGACAGCTTTTATAATCTGCCTCAATTCACCATCTATGGCTTTAACTATTTCATTTGTCCCGACTTGCGCCGAACGTGGCAACCCCTGAATAAAATCGCGCCCCTTAATCGTTACCCGGAGTTCTTCTTCGAGCGGTACGGCCGCACCGATTTTTATTTTTACTTCTTCAGCTGTTCGGTCGCCTATCGCCAAATTAAAAGTTTTCTTGATATAATCTGCTATCGCCTGGTCTATTTTATTACCAGCACATTTCACCGAAGTGGAAGCCACGATTCCGCCTAAAGATATGACCGCCACATCCGTCGTGCCTCCGCCGATATCAACTACCATATACCCTTTCGATTCGTAAATCGGAATTCCCGCTCCGATGGCCGCCAAAATCGGCTCTTTCACTACATAGGCGTTTTTGGCGCCGGCGCGAATGGCCGCTTCTACCACGGCCCGCCTCTCGGTCGACGAGACCCCGGCCGGAACGGAGACCATAACATCCGGCTTAAAAAAACTGAATTTGCCCATTGCCTTCCCGATAAAATAACGAAGCATCGCTTCGGTTACCCGATAATCGGCAATAACTCCGTCCTTCATCGGGCAGTAAGTGATTATCGAATCAGGGGTTTTGCCAATCATGTCTTTGGCCTCAACACCGATAGCCAAAATCTTATTATCCTGCTCGGAAACCGCCACCACCGAAGGCTCGTTCAGCACCACGCCCTTGCCCGGCACAAATACCAAGGTATTGGCTGTGCCCAGATCTATCCCCAATTTGCGTAAAAAAAATCCCATGTGAAATAATATAGCATATTTTCGTGTTAGAATGAAACATACGAACTTATGAAAATAATATCCGTAATACCGCTTAAAAAAGGCATCCCGAAGGGCGACCTCACTTATTTTACCGTTCTTGACATATCTCCGGGCAGTATTGTTTCTATCCCGATAAAAAGCAAAAAAACCCTGGCCCTAGTGGTATCTTCCGAGGAACTGAAAGATAGAAAAAGTAATGTCAAGGGGATGGATTTCAGTTTGAGAAAAGTAACGGAAAATAAAGGGAGTTCCGTTTTCTTGAAAGAATTTATGGACACGATTTTTGATACCGGAAAATATTTTACGCAAAATAAAAACAACGCAGTTGCGTCCCTGATTCCAAATATTTTTTTGGAAGAATACGATAAGATAAAAAATATTTCTGCCAAGGACGGTCCTTGGGGAAACTCTCTTAAGGACCGCCCTTCCCTGAAAACCGAAAAATTGCTGTTCCAATATCCATTCTCTGATCGCGTATCCGTCTACAAAACCCTAATCCGCGAATCTTTTGCCCGCGGTAAGTCGGTTTTTATGGTTCTGCCGACCGAAATCGACATAAATAATTTCGCCGAACAGTTATCAAAAGGCATAGAACAGTTCGTTTTTGCCGTATCGAGCGGAATGAGCCCCCAAAAAAACCTGGCGATCTATGAAAAAATAATGGCTTCTTCCCATCCGGTTCTTATTTTGGGAACCGCGCCGTTTTTGTCTATCCCTAAAAAAGATATAGGCACTATAATTCTGGAACATGAAAACTCGAACGCCTATAAAACAATCAGAAGGCCTCATTTAGACCTGAGAGTTTTCACGGAAATTTATGCTTCAAAAATAAACGCCAAACTCATAATAGCCGATGAAATGCTGCGTTTTGAGACAATCGGAAGAAAAGATATGGAAAACCTCAACCCCCTCTACCCGCTGTCTTTCAGAATCGATTTTTTGGGTGAAATAGAAATTTCAAATAAAGGGCAAAAAGAAGACGGAAAAAAATTCCAGGTACTCAAAAGTCAAAGCACGGAAGGAATAAAATCGGCCCTGAAAGACAAAAAGAGCGTGTTTATTTTTTCCCTGAGAAAGGGGCTGGCAACGGAAACTCTGTGCCGGGATTGCGGCGAGACGGTAAGTTGCGGTAAATGCGGAACTCCTCTGGTTTTATACTTGTCCCATCGGGGCAAAAAAAGAATGTTCGTCTGCAACCGGTGCGGGGAAGAAAAAAGCGGAGACACCGCCTGCGCCTCTTGCGGGAGCTGGAATCTCGTGCCTCTCGGCATCGGTACGGACACCGTGCAGGAAGAAGCCAAGAAACTTTTTCCAAAAATAAAAATTTTTAAATTGGATAAAGAATCGGCCAAAACAGGCAGAGGCGCCCAAAAAATCATCAAAGAATTTGAATCAAACCCGGGCTCGATATTAATCGGCACGGAAATGGCTTTTTTTTATCTGAAAAACAAAATACCGCTGTCCATCATCGCGTCTTTTGACTCGCTTTGGAGCATTCCGAATTTCAGAATGAGCGAAAAAATCATACAAATCGTGTTTTCAATGATCGGCAACACATCGGAGAAACTTATTATTCAAACCAAGAATGAAAAAGATGAAGTAATCCGTGCTATTGAATCGGAGAACTTCCTGCCTTTCGTGCGCGGAGAGCTGGAAGAGAGGAAAAAATTCGGCTATCCGCCTTTCAAACGTTTTATAAAAATCACATACCTGGGGGACAAAGAACAGACGAAAAAAGCCAAAGAAACTCTGAAAGAAATTTTCAAGGAATATTCTCCGGAGATTTTCAGCGGATTTGTAGCGCAATTGAAAAATAAATACGTGACCAACGCGCTTTTAAAAATTGATCCTTCAAAATGGTCCCTGCCTGAAATTTCCCATAATTCGTCTATCGATGAAATTCTACTTGACAAACTCCTATATCTTCCGTCTAATTTTGAAATCCTTGTGGATCCGGAAGATTTGTTGTAAAAAATTAACGGAGGGAAACGACATGAAGGTGCGTTTTTGCTACATCCGGCACGATGTCAGTAGACCCTTGAGGGGGGTCTTGCGCCCCGCCCACTTCGAACTCAACCTAAACGACAACCTCCTCCCTTGGGAGGTTCAAAAGGAGGGCGAACGATACGCTAGTGAGCACTACGGGCTTGGGCGGCTTGTTGTGATCGAGGACAAGCCACTTCCTCGCATCCTTGCGGGGTAACACCACAGAGAAAAGGAGAGACAAAATGAGTTCCGGTAGTGGGGATAAACTCCCCGGGGGCCTCGACCCCAAAAAAGAGCCGTTCATCTCGTAACCGCAGCCCACATCAACGACAGCCCGACCGGGCAGAAGAAGGCCTTAGCCTTGCTTCACCGGCGGGCTTTCTTCGTTCTAGGCGACAATTACCGTAAATTCCCCTCTTATCTTTTTATTACCAGCCAGAGGCTGGTCAGCCTTGGGCTTAAAATATTCAAAAATTTCTTCAGGCGTGCCAGTTTTAAACTCTTCATAAATTTTCGTCAGCTCGCGAGCGACACAAACTTTTTTGTTCGGGCAAAACTTCACAAGTGATTCCAAAGTTTTTAAAATCCGATGCGGAGATTCATAAAAAACCATCGTCCTTTTCGCTTGCGCAATTTCTTTAAATAAAGTTTCCCTTCCTTTCTTATGCGGGAGAAAACCCAAAAAAGTGAATTCATGAATCGGTAATCCTGAAGCCGAAAGCGCAGTAATAACAGCCGAAGGGCCCGGTATCGGAATTACATCTACGCCATGGCTGAGATGCTCTTTTATTTTGGAAACCAATAATGCACCAGGGTCGGAAATCCCGGGCGTGCCGGCGTCGGAAACCAGCGCCAAATCTTTCCCTTCTTCTAAAAGCTCAAAAATTTTATCCGTCTTTGAAAGTTTACTCTGCGCATGATAGCTCATCGTCGGCTTATTGATATTATATTTATCCAAAATTTTTTTTGTTTCTCGAGTATCTTCGCACAATATCATGTCAACGCTCTTCAGCGTCTCGATTGCTCGAAGCGTAATGTCTCCCATATTCCCGATTGGCGTCGCTACAACGTAAAATTTTGGCATTATAGTTTTACTACGATATATCGTAGTGTAATTACTTTCTGTATTTCTTATTGCGCCATTTGTCGGCGATTTTGACGCGGGTCAGCGAACGTTCGAGTTCGGCTTCAAAATGCTCGAAGTCCACAACTTCTTTATTTTCCATTTGTTTTTTTAATTCCTCCGCGCGGGCTTTGGCCTTGGCTATCGCTCCCTCGGAAATTTCGGAAACATGTTCGGCAAAATCAGCCAACACCGCCACCTCCGTCTCGCCTTTCTTGTTTTGTTTCACTTCCACAAATCCTCCGACCACCGCCATCGGCACATGTTCACCGTTAACATAGGCAACCACATCGCCGGAGGCCAAACCAGCCACTAAAGGAATATGCTCCGGCAAAACCGTAATCTCGCCAAGCAAAGTCGGCAAACTTACCTGGTCCGCCATTTCTTCCAGAACTATGCGTTCCGGCGTAACTATTTTCAATTTCAATTGTTTGGTATTCATAGGCTTTAGGCCTTAGGCTTTAGGCTTTAGCTAGTTTCCTAGCGCCTAGCGCCTAGCGGTCTGTTATAGCGCACCTCGCATATAAAAATCATTTTCTGATTTATTATCATGTTTGCCATCCAAAATTTCTTTAAATGATCTAATCGTTTCTTTTAATGGTACATACTGCCCTTTCGTTCCAGTAAATACTTCTGCCACGAAAAATGGTTGCGAAAGAAATTTTTGAATCTTGCGCGCTCTTGACACCAATTCTTTATCCGTTTCAGAAAGTTCTTCCATACCCAAAATCGCGATGATATCCTGCAGATCTTTGTAGCGCTGAAGCACGCGTTGAACTTCACGGGCGACGGCGTAATGTTCTTGCCCCACAATATTAGGATCAAGAATAACGGAAGATGAATCAAGCGGATCGACAGCCGGATAAATGCCGATTTCCGTAAGCGAACGGTTCAAAACCACCGTCGAGTCTAGGTGCGCAAAAGTCGTCGCCGGAGCCGGATCGGTCAAGTCGTCGGCCGGCACATACACCGCCTGCATGGAAGTCACTGAACCTTTATCGGTAGAGGTTATGCGTTCCTGCAAAATTCCCATTTCTGTCGATAAAGTCGGTTGGTAACCCACGGCCGAAGGAATACGGCCAAGCAAAGCGGATACTTCGGATCCGGCTTGAGTAAAACGGAAAATATTATCGATAAAAAGAAGCACATCTTTGCCTTCCGCGTCGCGGAAATGCTCCGCCATAGTGAGACCGGACAACGCCACGCGCAGACGAGCTCCCGGCGGCTCATTCATCTGTCCGAAAACCATGGCGACCTTGTCAATTACTTTTGATTCCTTCATTTCGTGATACAAATCATTTCCTTCGCGGGTACGCTCTCCAACTCCGGCAAAAACCGAATACCCTCCGTGCTTCGAAGCGATATTATGAATCAATTCCTGAATGACGACGGTTTTTCCCACTCCTGCGCCTCCGAAAAGCCCGACTTTTCCGCCTTTCAGAACCGGACAAATGAGGTCCACAACTTTGATGCCGGTTTCCAGAATTTCAACTTTTGTCGATTGCGCGACATATTCCGGAGCCTTGCGGTGAATCGGCAGTTTTTTTGCACTTTCTATTGCTTTTCCATCATCAATAGTTTCTCCTAAAACATTAAAAATACGCCCAAGAGTCGCGGGGCCGACAGGTACAGAAATCGGCGCGCCTGTATTTTTTACTTCCATTCCGCGCGAAAGGCCGTCAGTCGTATCCATAGCCACTGCTCGAACAATTCCGCCACCCAAGTGCTGTTCAACTTCCAAGACAAGTTTTTTGCCTCCGTTGTCCACATTCAAGGCGGTATAAACATCCGGCAGATTTTCTCCGAAATCCACGTCTACGACCGGTCCGATAATTCTCTTGATTGTGCCTGTTTTCATGTTTTTTTCTTATAATTTATAACTTTATAAATTTTTTACTATATTACTTTTAATTTACTGAGGCCATACCGGCGCTGATTTCTGATATCTCCCTGGTGATATTCGCCTGCCGGGCTTTGTTGAACATCAAAGTCAAATCATCGATCATTTCGCCGGAGGCCTCGCTGGCATTTTTCATCGCCACCATGCGGGATGACTGCTCCGAAGCGTTCGATTCCAAAATCAGCTGATAAAATTTAGTGCGGACAATTTTCTCGACAATAATGTTCATCAGTTCTCCATAATTCGGCTCAAAAATATATTCAGTTCCGTTTCGCGGAGCTTGTTTTTTTATTTCTTCCAAAGTTTCCAGAATTTTTTTCTTTTCCACCGGGAACAGCTGTTCCATGCCCGCTTTCTGGAAAATCGCGGAAACAAAAGAGGTCGAAGCGACCAAAACCCTGTCATATTCTCCTTTTTTGTAGGACTCCGTCGCCATGTTTATAACCGGAAGAATTTCCGCCAACCTGGGTTTTTCGGAAAGCTGATTGAAGGAAGCGATTATATTCTGCCCCAGCCGCCGCAGCATTGCCTCTCCTTTTTTCCCCACTGATATAAAATCAATTTTCTTGTCCTTATTTTCTTTCAGGGTCGAGAGAGCGCTTTTGATTACTTGGGAATTATATCCACCGCATAGCCCTCGATTGGAAGTAAGCAAGATAATCAGAAGCTTTTGCGGTTCCCGCACAACAAAAAGCGGATGGGTGCTTTCCGCTATGTATTGGGTCAGAGCTTCGAGAACCTCCCACGAGTATCTAGCATACGGACGGGATGCCAAAGTAGAAGAAATGGCATGTTTCATCTTCGAAGCCGCCACCAGTTCCATCGCTTTGGTGATTTTTTTGGTGTTCTTTACGCTTTTTATTCTCCTTTTTATTTCCTTTGTTCCGGCCATTTTATTATAAAATTAATTACTAAAAGATGTTTTAAAATCAGTAATCACTTTTTTTAATTCTTCTTCCCCTTTGTCGCTCCACATTTTCGCTTCTTTTATCTCTTTGAAAAAAACTTTCGCGTTGCGTTCGCTGTAATCAACCAGCCCATTCTCAAATTCTTTTATTTTTTCAATCGGCACATCGTCCATAAACCCCTTGGTCAGGGCATAGAGGGTAACCACCTGATGCTCGGTCTTGACCGGCGCGTATTGAAGCTGTTTGAGAACCTCTACGGCTCTTTTGCCGCGCTCGAGCTGGCGTTTAGTGGCATCGTCTAAATCGGAACCGAACTGGGCAAAGGCCTCGAGCTCGCGGAACTGCGCCAAGTCGAGCTTCAAAGTCCCGGCTACTTTTTTCATTGCTTTGATTTGCGCGCTGGAACCGACACGAGACACCGATAAGCCGACGTTCACTGCCGGGCGGATACCTTTGTAAAAAAGATCGGTTTCCAGAAAAATCTGCCCGTCGGTAATGGAAATGACGTTGGTCGGAATATAGGCGGTCACGTCGCCGGCCTGTGTTTCGACGATCGGCAAAGCGGTGATGGATCCGCCCCCGTATTCTTTACTTCTCCGGCAAGCGCGTTCGAGCAGGCGGGAATGGAGATAAAAAACGTCTCCGGGATACGCTTCGCGGCCCGGCGGGCGGCGCAAGAGAAGAGAAATTTCCCGATAGGCAACGGCGTGCTTGGAAAGATCGTCATAAATAATCAAAACATCCTTGCCTTGTTCCATAAAATATTCCGCGATTGCCACGCCGGTATAGGGCGCAACGTAAGCCAACGAAGCTGCTTCCGACGCGCCGGCCGATACGATAACCGTATAATCCATCGCTCCGCCTTCTTCCAGCCGCGCCTCGATTTTTCTTAATTTGGAATCCTTCTGGCCGATGGAAACATAAACGCAGATCATATCCTGCCCTTTTTGGTTCAAAATCGTATCGACAGCAATGGCTGTTTTGCCGGTCTGGCGGTCGCCGATGATAAGCTCGCGCTGTCCCCGGCCAATCGGGATGATGGTGTCGATAACCTTGATGCCGGTGGCAACCGATTCGGAAACGGACTGGCGGGTGATAACGCCGGGAGCAACTTTTTCAATCGGGTGGGTCTTAGCGCTCTTTATCGTCCCCTTGCCGTCAATCGGAATGCCGATGGCGTTTACGACTCGTCCTAAAATATCGTCAGAGACGGGAATTTCCAAAATTCGGCCGGTCGCTTTTACTTCATCACCTTCCTTGATTTTCGAGAAATCGCCGAAAATAATCACTCCGACCGTATCCTCTTCCAGATTGAGCGCGACACCTGTTTCGCCGTTTTGGAAAGCTACCATTTCAGAGGACTTGATATCCGAAAGGCCCGAGACCTTCGCGATGCCGTCGAAAACTTCCAATACTTTACCCACTTTCTCGACTTTTATCTGGGTGGAAAAATTTTCTATCTCCCTTTTTAAACTTTCTATGATGTGGTGTGTGCTCATACTCGGCTTGTTAAATATTCTTGTAATTTTCCTATTCTATTTTTGATTGTTAAATCTATGACTTCGTCCCCCACTTCCACCTTAAATCCGCCCAGTAACTTTTCGTCCAAATGCTCGTCCAGTACGATTTCTTTGGCGGCATAACGTTTAGCCAGGGCGTGAACAAGCTCTTCCTTCATTTTTTCATTTAAATTGCTCCGGCTTGATACTTTGGCGACGACTCGCCCTTCTTTGTCGTTGATTATTTTATCCAAACGCAAAAGTATGTCCGGAGCTTTGGACAGCAACCTTCTGCGAAATAAAAATCGGACCACGTTTGAAAAAAATTGCTCCGAACGGCCCTCTGTTTTTGACGCCAGATATATGGCCTGCGCTATGTTGTTGTTTGATAAAGTCGCCATATTATAAATTATTTAAATCCTGCTTGGTGCTGAGTAGTTTTTCCGTAGCCAGCATAGCGAGGTTTACAATATCTTTTTTTGCGTCTTCCACCATTTTTGTCTTTTCCGCTTCCAGCATTTTTTTCCCGTTTTCAATGATGGTTGTTGTTTCTTTCTTCGCCTCTTCCAACATCAGTGTTTTTTTGGCTTCAGCCTCTTTTTTTCCGTCTTGAAAAATTTTGTTCGCCTCGAGGCGGGCTTTCTGCAGAGCTTCGTCGTATTCCGCGCGAGTTTTTTCCAAAAGATTCGCGTTGGCCTTTGCGTCATCAATTCCCTTGGCAATCTTCTCACTGCGCTCCGCCATCAGCTTGGAAAGCGGTTTTAGGGCAAAAATGTACAGAACCACAAAAACAACGCCAAAATTGACTGCCTGAGCAATAATAATTTTCCAATCTATGTGAAATGTGGAAATGATTGAATCCATTGTTTTAAAAAACCCTCTGAAAATTTGCGCAGGCCGACTGGGCCGAGCATAACAAATTTTCAGTAGAAAATTATGTGCGCTTTTCGAGAGAAGCTATTTTAAATTTTCAAATCTCCTTAAATCGAAAACGCGATAACCAACGCGTAAATGGCGATGGCTTCCGCGAAGGCGCAGGCCAAAAGCATCGGCACCAGGATTTTGCCTGCCGCTTCCGGATAATCATACCGATGGCGATGGCAGGACCCAGGGCTCCGACGGCCATTACGATTGCTTTTGCAAAAAATTCTGTCATGTGATTTTTTGATTAATTAATAATAATTTTGACCTTTAATAAAATTTATGCCAATTTTTTGACGAATTCTTCGACTAATTCCTTGTCTCCTTCCGCGCGAATATCGTGCTCGTCGTGGTCGCTCGAAGAAATCGTAAAATAAACGACAAGCAAAATCGAGAAGATAAGCGCCTGAATGACTCCGACCAACAGTTCCAGAAAAAGAAAAGGTATCGGAACCACATAGGCCACCAGGGCGGCCATGGAAACCAAAAGCACCTCCCCGGCGAAGACATTGCCGAAAAGACGAAAAGAGAGCGAAGCGATTTTGGCAAACTCGCCAACAATCTCAATCAGGCCGACAAAGAACGTAATCGGGGCGACGATGACAATCGTCGGGTCATGGCGGATTTTCGTGAAAATTCCCCCCAATACTTTCAGATTAACATATTTATTGAAAGTTTTCCATAAACCGACGGAAAAAATGCCGAAGACATTCGCGCCTAGGACGGCCATGATCGCCAGCGCCAGAGTAGTGTTGATATCAGCCGTGCCTCCGCGCAGGAACGGAATGAAGGACAATCCATGCTCGCCTTCTTCCACGATTCCGAATCCCCCGAGCGGAAGTATTCCCAGCCAATTGTTTATAAGAATAAAAAAGAAAACCGAAATAGCAATCGGGAAAATTTTCACAGAAAGTGCCCGACTGCCTGTCACCTGATCGCACAAACCAAGCGCGCCCTCCACCGCTATTTCAAAAACATTCTGCAATTTGCCCGGTACCACCGAGATTTTTGAGCGTAAAACCAAAGACAAGACAGCGATGATGGCGACGACTACCCAGCTGGTCAGAAGCGCGTTGGTAACGATAAAATTTCCAAAGTGAAAAATGGGCTCGGCGAAAAGTGTTATGTTGTGGGATATTTCTTCCATATTATTTTTCTTTTTCCCGACCTTTGTCGGGATCCCGACTCTGGTCTGGAAATTTTTTCATATAATTCTTCATAACTCGGTATATGCCAAAACAAGTGACTAAAAATCCGATTCCTGCGAGGACAAGAAAGATGGTCGGCTTCGTTCCATAGCGCGCGTCCAACATTTTGCCGAAAACGAGCGCCAGCACGATAGGCGCCACAATCCAGGTCGAAACCTCGGAAAGCAACTGGACCCCCGGCTTCCACCATGGGCCGTTGCCGTTTAAATTTTGTTTGTTTTCATCCATATCAAAAATTAGGCAAAGCCGTTACGGGACAAGCAAAAACAAAAGGCATTACACCTTTAGGGTATTATAATATAAAGAGAAAAAGCACGCAACAACCTTTATTTATATTTTTCTATTACTTTTTCAAGTATTTCTTTAGCAAATGGATTTTTTAATTTAGGTAAAACCTCTCTTGCTTGCCTGAGATAAA